>JBFYTF010000680.1:0-26047 GCA_041300865.1 Anaerolineae bacterium | reverse complement strand
CCCAACACAGCCAAGCCAAGTTGGAGCGACGAGGAGCAAGTATGAAACGGATGACCGGCGCCGAGATCCGGCAGAGCTTCCTGGACTTTTTCGCCAGCAAAGACCACTTGATCGTGCCCAGTGCACCGCTGGTTCCCGTGGGCGATCCGACCCTGCTGCTCACCAACGCGGGGATGAACCAGTTCAAGAACGTCTTCCTGGGGCTGGAAGAGCCGCGCCACCCGCGCGTGGCCGACGTCCAGAAGTGCATGCGCGTCTCGGGCCACATGAACGACCTGGAAGCTGTGGGCCCCTCCCCCTACCACCACACCTTCTTCGAGATGCTCGGCAACTGGAGCTTTGGCGACTATTACAAAAAAGAGGCCATCCGCTGGGCCTGGGAGCTGGCCACCACGGTGTGGGGCATGGACAAGGACCGCCTATGGGCGACAATCTTTGAGGATGACCAGGGAGACCTGCCCACCGACGAGGAAGCCAAAGGCCATTGGCTGAACGAGACGGACATTCCCCGGGACCACGTCCTGCACTTTGGCCGCGCCGACAACTTCTGGGCGATGGGTCCCGTCGGCCCCTGCGGTCCGTGCAGCGAGGTCCACTACGACCGCGGCCCCGAGTACTGCGATCGCCAGGACGAGCCCGGCCACGTCTGCGGCGTCAACGGCGATTGCCCCCGCTACCTGGAGTTCTGGAACCTGGTGTTCATCCAGTACAACCGCGACGCGGAGGGCAAGCTGGAAGAGCTGCCGGCCAAGCACGTCGACACGGGCATGGGCATGGAGCGGGTCGCGACCATGTCGCAGCAGGTCAGGGCCAACTACGAGACGGACCTCTTCTTGCCCATCTTCCGCCGCCTGCAGGAGATGCTCGAGCACAGCGACGAGCAGGCGCGCGAGAACTGGATCCCCTACCGCGTCCTCGCCGACCACGGCCGCAGCATCACCTTCCTGGTCGGCGACGGGGTCATCCCGGGCAACGAGGGCCGCAACTATGTGCTGCGCATGATCCTCCGCCGGGCAGCGCGCTTCGGGCGCAAGATCGGCTTCACCGGCCCCTTCCTGGGCGAGGTGGCGCAGGTGATCATCGACCACTATGGCGATCATTATGACGAGCTGCGACGGCGCCGCGAGTTTATCCTGAACGTCGTCCGCCAGGAGGAGGAGCGCTTCCAGCGCACGCTGGACACGGGACTCTCGCTCCTGGATGCCCTCGTGGGCGAACTGCGCCGCGAGGGAAAGACGGCGATCCCGGGCAGCGAGGCCTTTCGCCTGTACGATACCTTCGGCTTTCCCCTGGACCTCACGCGCGACGTCGCGGCCGAGCACGGCTTCACCGTCGACGAGCCGGGGTTCCGCGCGGCCCTGGAGGAGCAACGCGCCCGGGCCCGCGCTTCGGCCCAGTTTGTGGCTGCCGGCTCTGACGAGCTGGATGCCTACCGGCAGCTGGCCGAGGAGCTCAAGACGGCGGGTCGCCTGGGGCCCGACGGCGTCGAGCGCGCCTACGAGGACGCGGTCGAGCTGGAAAGCGTCGTGCTGGCCATCCTCCACGACGGCCGGCGGGTCAACAGGGCCAACGAGGGCGACGCGGTCGAGGTTGTGTTGGCGGCGACGCCCTTCTACCTCGAGAGCGGCGGCCAGGTGTCGGACACCGGGATGTTGGCCCGCTACGACGAGGGCGGGGACGAGCCACTGTGGGAAGTCGAGGTGACCGACATGCGGGAGCCGGTTCCGGGCCTCCTCGTGCATGCCGGCGAGGTCGTGCGCGGCAAGCTGCGCGTAGATGAGCCGGCCTGGGCCCTGGTGGACGCCGCCCGGCGCATGGACATTGCCCGCAACCATACCGCCACGCACCTGCTCCACAGTGAGCTGCGCTACATCCTGGGCGAGCACGTGCAGCAGGCAGGCTCCCTGGTGGCGCCCGACCGGCTGCGCTTTGACTTTACGCACGGGGCGATGCTGACCCAGGAGGAGCTGGACGAGGTGGAGCAGTCGGTGAACGACGCCATCCTGGCCAACTATCCCCTGGACATCGGCCACAGCGGCTATCAGGAGGCCGTGGCCGGCGGCGCCATCGCCCTCTTTGGCGAAAAGTACGGCGACCAGGTCCGGGTGATCAGGATCGGCATGCCCGAAGAACCCTTCAGCCAGGAGCTGTGCGGCGGCACGCACGTCATGCAGACCGGCGAGATCGGGATGTTCCGCATTGTTTCGGAGAGCAGCGTCGGGGCCGGCGTGCGGCGCATCGAAGCCGTCACCGGCCGCGCGGCTCAACAGGTTGTCCAGAAGCGGCTGGGCGTGTTGGACGCGGCAGCGACCCACCTGGGCAGCTCGGCCGAAGAGGTCGACCGCGCCGTCCTTCGCCTGCTCGGTGAGCTTCACGACCGCCAGAAGGAGATTGCCCAGCTGCGCCGCCAGCTGGCCCGCCTGGAGTTCGAGGCCATCCTGAGCCAGGTGCAGGAAGTGAACGGCGTGCAGGTTGTGGCCGCCCGCGTCGACGCGACAGACGGTGAGACACTGCGCGAGATGACCGACTGGCTGCGCAACCGCCTTGGCTCGGCGGTGGTCGTGCTGGGGGCCGTGATCGAGGGCAAGCCGAACTTTGTCGCGGCCGTGACCGACGACCTGGTAGGCCGCGGCATCAAGGCCGGCGACCTGATCAAGCAGGTGGCGCGCATCGTCGGCGGCGGCGGCGGCGGGCGCCCGACGTTGGCCCAGGCCGGCGGCCGCGATCCGAACCGCCTGGGTGAAGCCCTGGAAAGTGTGCCCTCGGCCGTCGCCGGCCTGCTGTCGGGTTAGGCGCGGAGACACGGATCGCATGCGGCAGCGTAGAGGCGCCGGGCGACGCCCTCGGGACACTGGGGCACAAGGTGGGCAACGGGGCACTGCCCCTGCTGCCTTTTGCGTCGTCGACCCCGGCAAAAGCCGGCTGCGCCTCCTCGTCGCCGAGGCAGGCGACGAGGGAGCGACCGTCTGGGGTTGGGCCGAGACGGCGAGCCCCGACCAGCCGGACGCAGAGTGGTGGGCAGACGCCTGCAGCGTGGTCCTGCAGCAGGCCGAAGAGATGGCCCTCGGCCTCGCCGGGCGCCTGATCCTGCCCGACCGCATCGTCGTCGGGCTGTCCGGCTCGCAGCTCCTGGCGTGGGCGGGGCCCATCAGCCAGCGCCGCTCGCAGCCGGACCGGCCGGTGGAAGAGCGGGAGCTGGAAGCGCTGCTGGGGCGCGCCCTACGGTTGGCAGTCCACCGCGTGCAGAGCACGTGCCCGGCGGGGGAGCACTGGATCCTCGTCGACACGGCGGCCGTGGCGCTCGCCACCGACAGCCTGGGGGTCACCGATCCCGTGGGCTTTCGCTGCCGGGAACTGAGGGCCACGGTCTTTGCTGCCCTGGCCCCTTTGGCCGGCATCGAGACCTGGAAATGGGTCGGGCGCCAGCTCGACTTCAGTGAGCTGACGCTTGGCGCCGCGCCCCTCGCCCTGGCGGCGGGATTTCGCGAAGCCCAGAGCCTGCTCATCGACGTGGGCTGCGGCAGCACGCAGCTCACCTGGGTCCGGGCCGGGCGGCCGTTGGCGCTGGGAGCCGTGCCCCTGGGCGGTGCCGCCTTGAGCGAAGCGCTGATGCGCAAGTGGCACCTGCCCCAGGAAAAGGCAGAGGACCTGAAGCGCGCGTATACCGGCGGCAAACTGGTGCCAGAGGCCAGGCTGGAGGTGCAGGATGCGCTCCTGCCCGCCATCCAGTCCTGGCTCCACGGTACCGAGGCCGCGCTGGAGCAGATGAACCAGGACCAACCGCTGCCGGCACACATCCTGGTTTTGGGCGGCGGCAGCGCCCTGCCTGAAGTGGTGGACTCGGTGCGCGCCCTGGCGTGGAGCCGGCGGCTGCGCTTTAGCCGCTATCCAGAGGTGCGGTGCGTCCGCCCGGCCGACGTGCCGGGCGTTGTCAACCGCACCGAGCTGGGGCGAGAACCGGGCGACGTGGCCGCCCTGGCACTGGCAGCCTGGACGGCCCGCCAGAGCCAGCCTGCCGACCGGCCGGCCCGCATCCTGGCTGCCTTGTGCCAGCCATAAAGAAGCAGAACTTATGCAACAAGTAATCTATCTCGAAGTCGAAGACGACCTACCGGCCATCCGCGAGCTGCTGGAAGGAGCCCAGGCCCGGCGCGTGCTCCTCGTCGTGCCGCGCGGCTCCGACACGTTCCACGAGCCCATCAACCTCCGTATCCTGCGGCGCTACGCGACCAACCTGGCCCTCGAAGTAGCCCTCGTCACGAGCGACAGCCGCGTGCGGCGGCTGGCCCGGGACGAAGGCGTTGCCACTCTGTCGTCGGTGCGCCGCGGGCGCCAAAGTCACTGGCGCAGCCGGACTCCGCGCGGCAATGCCGCGCAGCGGGCCGCGGCGGCCCGCGTCGAGGGCCTGCGCGCCGGGCGCGGAGATGTCGGGTACAGCGACCGGATCATTGTGTGGGCTGGCCGGGTCCTCGGTGTCCTGCTCTTCGTGTTCCTGATGGTCATGGTCCTGGCGCTGGCCGCCTTTGTCGTGCCCCAGGCCCAGGTCACCCTGGTGCCCTACCGCGAGGTGGTCGAGGTCGACCTTGAGGTGCGGGCCGATCCGCAGGCCGAAAAGGCGAGCCTCACCAACCTGACGGTCCCGGCCCGGGTGCTCGAAGCCGAGGTCGAGGAGCGCGGGGAGATTGCCACCGTCAACAAGAAGGATTCGCCTGACGCAGCCGCCATCGGCACCATCACCTTTATCAACCAGACCGCTGCGCCACTCACCATCGATCCTGGGGCCATCATCCGCACGGCGACGGGGACCACCGTCCGCTTCCGCACGGTCACCACGGCCACGCTGCCGGCCGCCATCGGCGGCACAGCCGAGGCCCAGATCGAGTCGTTGGCCCCCGGGCCGGTGGGCAACGTGCCGGCGGCGACCATTACCGAGGTCGAGACCCCGGGGCTGCGGGGCAAGGTGCGGGTCATCAACGAAAAGGCGACCCAGGGTGGCGGCGTCAAACAGGTGGGTGTGGTCACCCGGGCCGACATGGACCGCCTGAAGGCCCAGCTCTTGCAGCAGCTCCAGCAGCGGGCGTTTGCCGAGCTGCAGGCGCAGCTGGGCGAGCAGGAGTTCCTGCCTCCGGATTCCATGACCGTCGAGATCCTGTCCGAGGTCTATGACCAGTTCCTCGACGCCGAAGCCGACGTCCTGGGCCTGCAGATGCGCATTCTGGCCAGCGGCACCGCGGTCGACCGGGCCAACGCCAATCTGCTGGCCTACGAGGCGCTGAAAGAGCGCATCCCCTCGACCTACGAGCTGCAGTCGGAAGAGATCACCTTCCAGGTCGACGACGAGAACGTCGGCATCGATGGCCGGGCAGTCATCCTGGACGTGTCGGCCTCGGCACCGCTGATCGTGGAGCTCAATCCGGCCGAGGTGCGCGACGCCGTGGCCGGGCTGAAGGCCGAGGAGGCCAGCCAGGTGCTGTCCGAGTCGTTTGCCCTCGATGCCCCACCCGTGGTGCAGATCCTGCCGGATTGGATCAAGCGCTGGGCGTGGCTGGACCACGTACCCCGCCTGCCCTTCCGGATCCAGGTGGTGGTGCTCGAATAGATGAAACTCCTGGGCCTGGATGTGGGCGATCGCCGCATCGGCGTTGCCGTCTCGGATGACATGGGGCTCATCGCTGCGCCGCTGGAAATCCTGGAACGCAAGTCCAAGGCGCAGGATTTTGAGCGAATCGCCACCCTGATCCGAGAACAGCGGGCCGCCGGCCTGGTGGTGGGCCACCCGCTCAACGCGGATGGCAGCGCCGGGCCGCAGGCACAGCGCATCGAGCGCTACATGGCCGCTCTCGCCGCGGCTCTCCAGGCCGAAGGCCTGGAGCTGCCCATCACATTCTGGGATGAGCGGTTTTCGACGCAGCGGGCCGGGGAGGTCATGGCTCTCTCGCGACGCCGGGCTCGCCAGCGCCCGGCACACGTCGACGCCCTGGCGGCGGCCATTATCCTCCAGGATTACCTGGACGAACAGCGGCCGCCGGCGGAACCGCCCGAGGAGGATGCACCTTGGACTCTGTAATTGTCTGGATCCGGTTTGGACTTCTGGCCTTGCTCGCGGCCCTGTTCCTCGTGCTGCTGAGCGAGCTGCGGCCGCTGCGCCGCCTGATACCTGACTGGCTGCGCAGCCTGGCCCGGGTCACGCTCCTCGTCGGCACGATCGGCCTGCTGACCGTCATGGTGCTCTTTAGTGGACGAATTCTCCTCAGCTCCCTTGAGGCTCGGGCAGAAAGCGGCAGCAGCTCGGAGTTCCAGCTCTCTTTCGACTCGGCCGACGCTTTCATGTTGAGCCTGTACCTGAGCATGCACCAGGCGGAGCTGAACCAGCCGGCCGGCGACGACCCGACGCCGGCCACCTTTGTCGTCGAGCTGGGCGAGACGGCAGCCGGGGTGGCCACCCGCCTGGAAGAAGCAGGGCTGGTGGTCAACGGCGAGGTCTTTCGGCGCTTCATGACCTACCAGGGCCTTGACGTCAGCCTGGAAGCGGGCACCTATGCCCTGCGGCCCAACATGACCATGCACGAGATCGCGCTTGCCTTGCAGGAGGGCGGTGGCACGGGGGTGACCGTCACCATCCCCGAGGGCTGGCGGCTGGAGCAGGTGGGTTGGATCCTGGAGCAGCAGGGCTTGATGCGCGCCGATGACTTTGTGGCCCAGGCCAGCACCGGCCAGTACCCTTATGCCTGGCTCCAGGGTAGACCGCCCGGCGCCACACTCGAAGGTTTCCTGTTTCCCGATACCTACCAGCTCGCCCAGGATGCAACGCCCAGCTCGGTCATCGAGCTCATGCTGGCTACCTTTGAGCAGCGCGTCGTGCCCGAGATCGAAGGCCGGCTGGCCGGCAAAAGCATCTTTGACCTCTCCCTGGGCGATTACCGGCCGATGACGCTCCACGACGTCATCATCCTGGCGTCCATCGTGGAGCGCGAAGCCGTGGTTCCCGAGGAGCGGCCCATCATTGCCAGCGTCTACCTCAACCGGCTGGACCCGGCCCACATCGAGGAGACGGCGCTGCGCTTGAGCGCCGACCCAACCGTCCAATACGCCAAAGGCTTCGATCCTGCGACCGGAAACTGGTGGAACCCCATGCTGCCCGGTGAGGGCCAGACGGTCGAGTCCCCGTTCAACACCTTCAGGGTGCAGGGCCTGCCACCGGGGCCGATCGCCAGCCCAGGGCTGGCATCCATCCTGGCCGTGCTGAACGCAGCCGACACCAACTACCTCTATTTTCACGCCGTGGGTGACGGCTCCCACGTCTTTGCCGAGACGCTGGAGGAGCACCTCCAGAACCAGGCACAAAACACGCCCTAAAGGTTGCCGAGGGGGCACCGTGCGGCGCACATGCTTTCTCGCCCTCGCCACCCTCTGCCTGCTCCTGGCAGCGTGCCGGGCAGGCAGCGTCCCCGCGACGGTCAAGATCGGCCTGTCGGCACCCTTCGAAGGGACCGGCCGCGACCTGGGCTACGAAGTGTTGCATGCCGTGCGCCTTGCCGTGCGGCAGAGGAACGAGGCGGGCGGCGCGGGGGGCTATCTCGTCGAGCTGGTCGCCCTGAACGATTTCAACGAGGCACCCGAGGCGGTGGTGCAGGCGCAAAAGATGGCCGTCGATCCGGCGGTGCTGGCCGTTGTCGGTGGCTGGTCGCAAGCGACGGCTGCCGCCGCGGCGGGCGAGTACGAGCGCCTGGGCCTGGCCTTTGTCGCGCCTGACGTCGAGTTCGCCCCGGGCTCGCCCGCGGTAGACACTCCGTTCGCCGCTGATTACGAGGAGCTATCGGGTGGCGCGCCACCCGGGCCGGCCGCGGCTTGGGCCTACGACACGACGCAGAGGATCCTGGACGCTATAGAGGCCGCCGGCGCCGGCCGGGAGCCACCCACGCGGGACGCTGTGTCGGCAGCCCTGGGCGGCGAGTAAGGCAAGCGGCTCCCTGCTCGGCGAGCAGAAAGGAGAGAACGTGCGCGTCTTGATGTTTTCCTGGGAGTATCCACCCCACGTCGTGGGTGGGCTGGGCAAGCACGTGGCCGAGATCCTGCCGCCCCTGGGTGCCTTGCCAGACCTTGAAGTCCATCTCGTGACGCCTCGTTGGGGAGGTGGGCCGGCCCGTGAGGTGGTGGGCGGGGCCATCGTCCACCGCGTCGATCCGCCCATCGTCGAGGGCGACTTTTACACCGGCGCGTGGCAGACCAACCTCCGCCTCGAGGAGTATGCCCGCAACCTGTGGCAGACAAGCGGCCCGTTTGACATCATCCACGCCCACGATTGGCTCGTAGCCTTTGTCGGCGCGGCCTTCAAGCGCAACTTTGCCATCCCCCTGGTGAGCACCATCCACGCCACCGAGAAGGGACGCGGCGGTGGCTACCTGGGCACCGACCAGGCGCGGGCGATCCACCACGTCGAGTGGTGGCTGACCTACGAGTCGTGGCGGGTGATCGCCTGCAGCGAGTATATGGCCGAGGAAATCGTGGCCTATTTCTCCTGTCCCCGCGACAAGATCGACGTCATCCCCAACGGCGTCGACGCCGAGCGGTTTGACCGGCTGGACGGCCGGGGTTTGTCGCTGTTTCGCAACATGTACGCCCTGCCCTTTGAGCAGATCGTGTTCTCGGTCGGGCGGGTCGTCCACGAGAAGGGCCTGCACCTGCTGATCAGCGCCATGCCTGCCATCCTGGCGCAGCACCCACCGGCCAAGCTCGTCATCGCCGGCAAGGGGTCCGAGCTCGACGCTCTGCGCTCCCAGGCGTGGCGCCTTGGCGTCGGCGAGAAGGTCCTACTCACGGGTTTTATCACCGACGAGGATCGCGACAAGTTGTTCAAGCTCGCGAGCTGCGCCGTCTTCCCCAGCCTGTACGAGCCCTTTGGCATTGTCGCCCTGGAGGCCATGGCCGCCAAGTGCCCCGTGGTCGTCGCCGGCGTTGGCGGGCTGAAGGACGTCGTCGTCCACAACGAGACCGGCATCGTCGTCCACCCCAATGATCCCGGCTCGCTTGCGTGGGGCATCGTCCATACGCTCAAGAACCCGTGGTGGTC
The DNA here is from genome assembly GCA_041300865.1 of Anaerolineae bacterium. Taxonomy (GTDB): domain Bacteria; phylum Chloroflexota; class Anaerolineae; order JAAYZQ01; family JAAYZQ01; genus JAAYZQ01. Next base: position 16,977 of record JBFYTF010000680.1, on the reverse strand, counting down.
ACAGCAGCGGGTCCTCAACGCCTACGAACTGGTGCGCACCAGGTACCACTGGGAGCAAATCGCCCGCGACACAGCCGGCGTCTATCGGCAGGTTGTGGCCGAGCGGCTGGTGAGCGATTGGTGAGCCGGGGATCTGGTCGGACCCGAGGAGTCAGGTCACGACACGGTGGATGAGGGGCGGCGCTTCTACCGGTTCGTCACTCCACTCGTAGGCCGCCAGGAGCCGTTGCTGGGCACCGGCCAGCTTGCCCTCGTCGTTCGCGTGCAGCGTCAGCAGCGGTTGGCCCTTTTCGACGCGATCCCCGATCTTGGCGTGGAGGACGACGCCCACGGCGTGCTCGATGTTGTCCCCCTTCTTCGCCCGGCCCCCGCCCAGGAGCATCGACGTCAGGCCGACTTCCCGGGCATCCAGGGCGGCCACGTACCCGGTGCGCGGCGCTGGCACCTCGCGGCTGATCTTGGCCGTGGGCAGGCGAGAGGGATCGTCCACGTACTCCAGGTCGCCGCCCTGGGCCGCGATCCATTCCCGGAAGGTCGAAAGCGCTTCGCGGGTATCGAGTAGGCCGGCCAGCTCCTCTTCGGCGGTGGCCGCGCTCTCCACTTGGCCGGCCACGAGCAGCATCTGGCTGGCCAGGGCCAGGCAGTGATGGCGAAAATCCGCCGGTCCCTGGCCGCGAAGCGTGTCGATGGCTTCCCGCAGCTCCAGGGCGTTCCCCACGGCCTGGCCCAGCGGTTGGCTCATGTCCGAGATGAGAGCCCGCACCTTGCGGCCCACCTTGGTCCCGATGCGCACCATCAACGTGGCCAGCTCCAGGGCCTCCTCCTCGGTCTCCATGAACGCGCCCGTCCCCACTTTGACGTCGAGGACGATGCCGTCGGCACCGGCTGCGATCTTTTTGCTCATGATCGAGCTGGCGATGAGGGGCAGGCTCTTCACCGTGGCCGTCACATCGCGCAGGGAATAGAGCTTGCCATCGGCAGGCACCAGGTCGCCGGTCTGGCCGGTGACCACCAGCCCGATGCTGGCCAGTTGGGCGCGAAACTCGTCGATGGTCAGGTCGGTGCGAAAGCCGGGGATCGACTCCAGCTTGTCCAGGGTCCCCCCGGTGAAGCCCAGGCCCCGGCCCGACATCTTGCCCACATGGACGCCCGCGGCGGCGATGAGAGGCGCGACCACGAGCGTTGTCTTGTCGCCCACGCCGCCCGTCGAGTGCTTGTCGACCACGAAGGGGGCGATATCTTCCAGGTCGAGTTGCTCGCCGGAGCGAACCATGGCCATGGTCAGGTCGATCGTCTCTTGGGCATCCATGCCCCGCAGGACAACGGCCATGAGCCACGCTGCTACCTGGTAGTCCGGGATCGTGTCCTGAGTGAAACCCTGGACAAAGAAATCGATCTGCTCGGCAGTCAGCGACAGACCGTCGCGCTTGCGGGCAATGACGTCTACAGCTCGCATACTTCCCTCCAGACGGTCAGTATAGCACAAAGCAACGGTTTGTAAAGTTTTGCGGCAGCCCGGTGACGGGCAGTGCAGTGCAGTGGCGCAACCCGCCGGGTTGCAGGCGTTAGCCCAGATTGTCTCCCACCTGTCGTATGGTATAATGTCAGCAGGAGGTCAAGAGCATGTCGGTCGCGACTTTGATTGCAGACGGCGAGGTAGCGCATGGCTGAGCCCGTTTCCCTGACAGTGATCGGCGGAGGGCTGGCCGGGAGCGAGGCGGCCTGGCAAGCGGCCGAGCGCGGCCTGCGGGTCGTCCTGTACGAGATGCGCCCCGCCACGAGCACGCCGGCGCACCTCACCGGCCGGCTGGCCGAGCTGGTCTGCTCCAACTCCCTGGGCTCGAACCTCGCCGACCGGGCACCTGGGCTGCTGAAGGAGGAGCTGCGCCGCCTGGACTCGCTGGTAGTGGCGTGTGCCGACGCCACTGCCGTGCCTGCGGGCGGCGCCCTGGCCGTGGATCGCGACGCCTTTGCCGCGCTCGTCACGGAGCGGGTGCTGGCCCATCCGCTCATTAAGCTGCGGCGGGAGGAGGTGACCGCCGTCCCCGGCGAGGGGCCGGCCATTATCGCCACCGGTCCCTTGACGGCGCCTGCGTTGGCGGGCGAGATCGCAGCCCTGACCGGGTCGCAGCATCTCTACTTCTACGACGCCATGGCGCCCATCGTCAGCGCCGAGTCGGTGGACACGAGCATCGCCTTTCGCGCCAGCCGCTACGGCGAGGCCGAGGCAGAAGGTGACTACCTCAACTGCCCGCTGAATCGCGAGGAGTACGAGCGCTTTGTCCAGGAGCTGCTGGCGGCCGAGACGAACCCCCTGCGCGACTTTGAGCGCGAGGATCCGCACTTCTTCGAAGCCTGCCTGCCGGTGGAGGTCCTGGCCCGGCGCGGCCCGCGCGCCCTCGCCTATGGGCCCCTCAAGCCGGTCGGCCTCACCGATCCCCGCACGGGCCGCTGGCCCCACGCCGTAGTCCAGCTGCGCCAGGACAACCAGGCCGCGACGCTGTACAACATGGTCGGCTTTCAGACCAACCTGAAGTGGGGTGAGCAGGAGCGCGTCTTTCGCCTCATCCCGGGCTTGGCAAACGCCGACTTTGTGCGCTACGGGCAGATGCACCGCAACACCTACATCAGCGCCCCGGCCCTGCTGCGGCCAACGCTGCAGCTCCGCCGGCGCCCGGACCTCTTTTTTGCCGGGCAGATCGCGGGCACCGAGGGGTACATCGGCTCCGTGGCCAGCGGGTGGGTCGCCGGGATGAACGCCGCGCTCCTGGCCGCCGGCCGGGAGCCGGTGGCCCCCCCGCCCGAAACCATGGCCGGCGCCCTGTGCCATTACGTCTCAAGCGCCGACCCGGAAGGCTTCCAACCCATGAAAGCGAACTTTGGCCTGTTGCCGCCCCTCGATCCACCGGTGCGCAACAAACGCGCCCGCTACCAGGCCTATGCCCGGCGGGCACTGGAGACGCTGGAGCGCTTTGTCGCCGAGTCCGGCCTCGCGGCAGCTGGGTGAGGCAGGACCCCCGCTCGGGGGCGCGTACGGAGGGGATTCGAAGATGGTGACAACGCCGAGTCGAAAGGTGAGGAGCAAAAGCCGGGCCGGGCGCTGCCTATTGCCCGCCCTGAGCGTCCTTCTGCTTGTGCCATTGGCCTGGGCTTGCAGCCCCGGGCCCAGCGCCACACCGGCACCCATGGTCAGCCCTAGCCCGCCCCGGCCGACCATGGCGCCGCAGCACGGCTGGGAGTTGCCCGCAGGTCAGGTCCTGTTCATAGACCGCCGAGTGCACCTTGAAGGCGCCTGCATTGAGGGCGACTGCCAACCGGGCCCCATGATCGACTTTCCGACGTACAGGTTCGACCCCGAAACAGGCATCCTCAACAGCTGGCTGCCCGTCGACCTCGGCGACGACCTGCAGATGCTGTACGGCAACGGCACGAGCTTGGCGGGTCTCGCCGGCGGCGGGGCGGCGAGCGGCTTGACCGAGATCTATGCCATCCCGGCCAAAGTTGAGGGCGTGCGCATCGTGCAGGTGGATGGCGACGGCACGGCGTATCTGGAATCCGGAGGCGAACTGCTGGTGCTGGCGCCCGGACAGGCGTGGACCAACACCACCGAGGACGTCGAGGAGCAGGAGGACGGCAAGGTCAGGCTGACAAGCACCGAGCAGATCGTCAACCATGGCATTCTGGACACGGACAAGATCGTGTTTCCCGCGCCATAAGCATGAAGCGCGATGGGCACCTGGCTCATGAGCGGCGCCGCCACGCACATGGAGGGAGAATGGCTGCTTACGTCGTCGTAGACATCGAGGTCCTCGAACCGGTCGAGTACGAGGAGTACAAGGAGCTGGCCGCGCCGACGGTGGCGGCCTATGGCGGCCGCTACGTAGCCCGCGGCGGCGCGGTGCAGGTTCTCGAGGGCGACTGGGTCCCCAATCGCCTGGTTGTGCTCGAGTTCCCGACCGTGGCGCAGGCCCAGGCCTGGTGGGCGTCGAGCGAGTACGGCCCCGCCAAGGAGATCCGCCAGCGGACCGCCAGGACCAACATGGTGCTTGTCACCGGCCTCGCTGAAGCTATTCCGTCCAAGGACTCGAGCAGTCAGGGCGGATAGTTCGGCCCACTCACTCGTCCGCCTCAGACGTGACTTGGGCGAAGGGAGCGTGATGTGACCCTGTTGATAGAAACAGTGAATCTGGGGAAACACTACGGAGACGTGCGGGCAGTCGAGCACCTTTTTCTGCGAGTTGAGGAGGGAGAGATCTATGCTTTTCTGGGCCTCAATGGTGCCGGGAAGACGACGACCATCCGCATGCTGCTCGGCATGATCAAGCCTACCACCGGCTATGCCGTGGTGTTCCAGACGAGGGTGCGCCCGGGCAGCTCCGAACCCTGGGCATCTGTGGGGAACCTGGTCGAGATACCGCATGCCTATCCAGAGTTAACGGTTCTGGAGAACCTGGAGGTCGCCCGGCGATTGCATCCCGGCACCGAGCCGAAAGCCGTCAGCCGAGTCGTCGAGCGCTTGGGGTTGGCGGCTTACGCCGGCCGGCGGGCCGGTACCCTCTCGCAGGGCAATGCCCAACGGTTGGGATTAGCCAAAGCCCTGCTGCACAGTCCCAGGCTGCTTCTGCTGGACGAGCCGGCCCTTGGCCTGGATCCTGCCGGCATCGTCGAGATCCGCGCTTTGCTGCTGGAGCTGACCCACGAAGAGGGCGTGACTGTTTTCATGTCGAGTCATATCCTGGCCGAAGTCTCACGTCTTGCCGCACGGATCGGGATTATCCACCAGGGGCACCTGCTCCAGGAGTTGAGCATTGATGAGCTTGAGCGGAATCGAAGGAGGCGGCTCCTGTTACGGGCACGGGACGTTGAGGCTGCCCACCGCACGCTGGTCGCCGCCGGGCAGCCGGCCGAGATCCTCGAAGACGGACGCATTGAGCTCAAGAACGCATCAAGTGTCGACCGTCCTGATGACATCAACTGCCTCCTGGTCAAAGCCGGGACCCCGCCCACTCAGTTGGTAGTCGAGGAAGAGGAGCTCGAGCCGTATTTCCTTAGGCTGGTTGGCATGGGTGGAGGAGAGCCAAATGGATAACCTCTCCGATATGATCTGGATAGAGTCGCGCAAAGCAATCCGCTCCAGATTGCCATTATGGACTGCCCTGGGGTCCCTGTTCATGCCACTGGGCATCGCCTTCTTGATTTTCGTTTCCAGGAATCCGGAGATTTCGCGGCAGCTTGGCCTGATCAGCGCCAAAGCAGACCTGGTCGCATATTCTGCAACCGACTGGCCCACGTACCTGGGATTGTCTGGGCAGATTATCGCGGCAGGCGGACTCTTTCTGTTCAGCCTGGTCATCACCTGGGTGTTTGGCCGCGAATTTGCCGATGGTACCTTGAAAGACCTGCTTGCCGTGCCGGTTCCGCGCTCGAGCATACTCCTGGCCAAGTTCAGCGTAGTCGCGGCCTGGTCCGCGATGCTGACAATCGTCATGTTTTCTGTTGGCTTGGCCATGGGTCTCGTCACAGGGCTCCCGGGAGCCTCGACCGCTGCTGTCGTCCAGGGCAGTGCACGCGTGCTAATGACTGCTTGTCTGACTATTGCAGTGGCGATGCCCTTTGCGCTCTTTGCCGGCATAGGGCGAGGTTACCTGCTGCCCATAGGGGCGACGATTCTCGCCATGATGATGGGCCAGGTGGTGGCGCTGGCCGGGTGGGGCGAGTACTTCCCCTGGGCCGTGCCGGGGCTCTATGCAATGGGCAAAGACCCTCTGACGCCGATCAGCTACTGCATCGTGTTCTTGACTGCTCTGGCCGGTATGATCGCCACGCATTTCTGGTGGAAATTCGCCGACCAGAGCCGTTAGGTACGGTGGGTGAACGGGGGTCGCCGGTGGACGTAAATCGGCCAGCCGAAAACCAAGAGGCACCAAGTCTTGTGACCAAAGGCTCGCAGGGCTATAGGCGCTTCTCGCCTGCTGGCGGCGCCTTGGTTACGAGGATCGCGCGGTCGATGCAGCTGATGAGCTGGTGCGTCACGTCCTCCAGCAGAAAGCGCATCCAGCCGGCGGCGATGTGTGTGCCGATGACGACCAGATCGTAGCCCTGGCTGCACGCCTCGTCCATGATCTCGTCCACCACCAGGCCGTGGCGCACGATGGCCCGGGCCGGCACCTCCATGTCGGCCAGCAGCGCCAGGGCCGTTCGCAGGTGCACCCCTTCGCGGCTGCCGTGGCTCATAAGGTCGTCAGCCTGCCCCTCCAGGTCTTCCAGATCGTGGGTCGACAGGTAGGTCGCGGGCAACTGCGACATCACGTGCAGGACGGTGGCCGACACACCGAGCAACGCGGCCAGCCTGCCTCCCGTTGCCACGGCCGCCAGGCCTGGCTCGCCGGCGGCGGTGCAGATCAAGATCTTCTCGATCTTGTGCGGCCAGCCGCGAACGATGAGCACCGGCGCATCGCTGTGGTTGGCAACGCGCTCGGCCGTGGAGCCCATGAGGAAGCGGGTGATGCCTCGCCTGCCGCGGGCGCCGAGCACTACCAGGTCGTATGAGCCGGCCTCCGCTTCTTTGAGGATTTCTTCGGCAGGGTGCCCCGACCGCACTTTGAGCTCGGGGGCCGGCGCTCCGGCCAACCAATTCTGACCCTGACTCAGCGCCCGGTCCAGGAGAGAACGCTCCTTCGGGTCTTCGAGCACACCCAGGATCGTAGCCGGCTCGGAAGTGGCGCGGGCGATCAGGCTGCCGAAACGCAGAGCGGCTTGGCCGTGCTCAGAACCATCAGTACAGAGTAGTACCCGCATCGCAATTCCCCCTCAGATCAACAGCAGAACCACCGGCACGATGAGGATCGCCGCCAGGAACAGCGCCAGGTTGCGATTGTTGGCCGTCGTGAGCTGTACCAGGCCCAACACCCCTCGCTCATAGTGCCGGAAAAACAGCAACAGGATCACCAGGCTGACAGCGCTGATGCTCAACATGCAGCAGAGCACCACGGTAAACGCCTCGCCGCTGCCCAACAGCACGGTGGCGAGCAGGGTGTCGATGAACGTCGTGATATTGGCACCCATGACGTAGGGGATCGCGTTCTCGCTGCGCACATAGCCCCGGGCCGAAAGGGGCACGAGGAGGGCAAGGGACAGGGAGACCGACAGTGTGACGAGGGTCAGGGCCGCTCCCAGGAGGAACATGACCAGCGGCCGGTAAACCAGGCGCGAGACGAGGGCAAAGCGGCTGCTCTCCAGGTCAAGCGCCGGCAGGGCCCGGTCAAACAGGGCGAAAGCCACCCAGAGAATGCCGAGCCCGGCGAGCATCAGGCCCCAGTCCGGCAACCAGCTGCCGGCCACAGCGACGACAGGGCCCAGCAGCGCGTCAAAGACGGAGCTGAGGAAAGCGCCTTCACCGAACTTGACACTGTCGAGGGCACCGGTCTTCAGCAGCCACATCCCCAGGAACAGGGCCGGCAGGTAGGTGCTGATCGTTACGGTCAGGGACAAGAGCCCCATGGCCAGCCCGCTGCGCCGCTCGTGGCCGCGCAGGACATAGACAAAGCCCAGGAAAAGCACGATGAACGACGCCCCCAGGCGTGAGCCGACGATCATGGCCAGGCCTGCCAGCTGCGGGATGACCCCGGCAGCCAGGAAGGCAACGCTCAGGGCAGCAACCGGCGAGCCGCTCATGGCGACGTAGGCCGCCAGCCAGCCAAAGCCCAGGGCATTGGGCACGCTCTCGAGCTCGGCGATGCGGACGATGAGCATCCCTGCTCCGGAGGCCCCCTCCTTGATGAGCTCGATGCCCAGCACAAAAAGCGTGATGGCCACGAGCATGGTCAGAGCACGAGCGGCCCTCTTGGCCCAGAGTGCCGCGGGCCCTGCCTTGGCTTCGCCCACCGCTCGGCCGGCAGGAGGCGGCCCCGCGGGCTCCTGGAGGCCGCGGGCAGGATCGCCTCCGGGTGGGAGGCTCATCGCCCCTCAGCACCCTGTGCCTCGGCACCTTGACGCTTCTCCCGGCGCCGCGCCAGCAGTTTTTGCAGCTCCACGGCAAAGAACGGTATCGTGCTGACGATGAGGCTAATGGCCAGGTTGGACGCAGACAACGCCGATGTTTCAAACACCTCCTGCAAAAAGGGCACGTACACGACGGCCATCTGCAGCCCGAAGGTCAGGAGCACCGCACCCAGGAGGGGCTTGTTGGACAACAGGCCGACGGTGAAGAGCGATTCGCGGTCGGAGCGCAGCGCCAGCACGTTTCCCATCTGCGACAGGGTCAGCGTCGTAAAAACCATCGTCTGCCAGTTGGGCTGGCCAGTTGCCCAGGCCCAGTAGCCCATGGCCAGGGAAACGAGCCCCATGACCAGGCCCACCCACAGCACATAGATCCCCAATCCCCGCCCAAAGATGTTCTCGCTTCGCGGATAAGGTGGCCGGCGCATCGTCCGGCGCTCGGCCGGCTCAACGGCCAGCGCCAGGCCGGGCAGCCCGTCGGTGACCAGGTTGACCCACAGGATCTGGAGCGGCAGCAGGGGGAGCGGCATGCCCAGGAAAGGAGCGAGCAACATCACCCAGATCTCTCCGGCGTTGGAGGTCATGGTGTACTTCACGAACTTGCGGATGTTGTCGTAGATGACCCGGCCCTCGCGAACCGCGGCGACGATGGTCGTGAAGTTGTCGTCCAAAAGCACCATGTCTGCCGCCTCCTTCGAGACGTCAGTGCCGGTGATCCCCATCGCCACGCCGATGTCGGCCTTCTTGAGCGCAGGGGCATCGTTGACTCCGTCGCCGGTCATCGAGACAACCTCGCCCAGGTCCTGCAAAGCCTGCACGATCTTGAGCTTGTGCTCCGGCGAGACACGGGCGTAGACGGGCACCTCCTGGACGATGTCCTCGAGCTCCTCGACGGTCATCTGGGCCAGCTGCGGACCCGTGATGGTGACTGCATCCTCGCCGGCGATGCCCAGTTCCCAGGCAATCTGCCGGGCTGTGAGGGGGTGGTCGCCCGTGATCATCACCGGGCGAATGCCGGCCTCCCGGGCCGTGCGCACGGCGTCGCGGACTTCTGGCCGGGGAGGGTCGATCATGCCCACCAGGCCAAGAAAGATCATCTCCTTTTCGAGACCTGCTTCGTCGGCTTCGTCAAAACCGGCCGGCACGCAGCGAAAGGCAGCACCCAGTACCCGTTGGCCCTCGGCCGCGAGGCGGTCGTTGGCGGCGTCGATGCGCTGCCTCAGCTCCTCCGTCAGCGGCACCGCCTCATCACCGGCCCAGGCGCGATCCGAGATCTGGAGCAGGCTGTCGACCGCTCCCTTGGCAAAGGCGACGTACTCCTGCTCGCACCAGGGCACCGCAGCCTCCTGATCCCTCTCTTTCACCTGGTGCACCGTGGTCATTCGCTTGCGTTCCGAGGTAAAGGGCACTTCGGCCACGCGCGGCCAGCTCTTCTCGAGGACGTACTTTGGCAGGCCCATCTGCGCCGCGGCCACTACGAGGGCGCCCTCGGTGGGATCGCCCACCACATCGTAGCCGCCCTCTTCACCTTCCGCCGGCTCGAGGCTTGCGTCGCTGGCGAGCGCCGCGGCCGTAGCGAGGAAAACGAGGCTGCGGACTGTGGGCGGCTCGCTTTGCGGCACGCGAGCATTGACCACGGGCACACCCTCTCGCAGCAGGGTTTCGACTCGCTGCGTTTCGCCCAGCACGTCCAGGACGGTGACGGTCATCTTGTTCTCGGTGAGGGTCCCCGTCTTGTCAGAGCAGATGACGGTCACGGAGCCAAGCGTTTCTACCGCCGGCAGCTTGCGGATGAGGGCGTTGCGGCGCAGCATGCGCTGGGCTCCCAGGGCCAGGGCCACGGTCACCACTGCCGGCAGGCCCTCGGGCACCGCGGCCACGGCCATGCTGATGCTCGTCAGGATCATCAGCTCCAGATCTTCGCCGCGCAGCAGGCCCAGGACAAAGACGATGGCCACAATTGCCAGTGCCGCGATGGCCAGGTCGCGGCCCAGTTTGTCCAGGCGGACCTGCATGGGCGTCGGCGAGCGCTCTACCCCCTGGATCATGTCGGCGATGCGCCCCAGCTCGGTGTTCATGCCGGTCTCGGCGACGACCATCGTGCCTCGCCCATACGTCACCACCGTGCCCATGTAGACCATGTTCACCCGGTCGCCCAGCGGAGGATCCGCGCCGGGGAGTGCCGCCGTGTGCTTCTCGACCGGCTCCGACTCGCCCGTGAGCGAGGCCTCTTCGACACGCAGGTTCACGGCCTCCACCAGGCGGCCATCGGCAGGCGCCAGCACTCCGGCCTCGAGGAAGGTGATGTCGCCCGGCACCAGCAGGCGGGACGAGATCTCGGTCACTCGCCCGCCGCGCCGCACTCGCACCGTGGGCACCGCCAGTTCCTTCAGCGCAGCCATGGCCTTCTCGGCACGGTACTCCTGGCTAAAGCCCAGGGCGGCGTTGAGGACGACGATGGCCAGGATGGCGATAGCGTCCTCGAAGTCGCCCAGGGCAGCAGAGACAATTGCGGCGAGGATGAGGATCAGGACCAGGATGCCGGTGAGCTGCTCCCAGAGGATACGCCAGGGGCTCTTTAGCCCACGTTCCACGAGCTCATTCGGGCCATGCTCCTCCAGTCGCCGCTCGGCTTCGGCTGCGTTGAGCCCGGCTTCCACATCCGAACGCAGTTGGGCCAGGACCTCTTCTGTCTCGAGTTGGTACCAGTTCGCCATTCTACATCTCCATGTCGTGGAAAACGGCGGTCTGCGCCACACGTTGCTCTTGTGGGACAATCCGCCGGATTGTCCGTCTCCGGACAGTCCGCCTGCAACCCGGCCGCTGTGGAACAATCCGCCGCACTGCCCGCGCCCGGATTGAGCGGCTGCAAACCAGGCAGAGTGCCCCACAACGAAAGATTATAACAAATACCAGGGCCTGGCGTCAAACAGCGATGGCCGCGTTATCGTTTGACAAGGGTGCCGGTCTATGGTATTACATAGACGTATTTAGAATTGTCTATCGAAAGGAGCTTGCCGTGACCATCGACTGCGTGGAGTTCTGCAAAGCGCTGGCCGACGATACCCGGCAGCAGATTCTGCAGATGTTGCTGGAGAAAGAGATGCCGGTGAACGAGATCGTCGCGGCCTTTGACGTATCCCAGCCGACCATCTCCCACCACCTGAACGTCTTGAAGCAAATGGGCCTGGTAACCAGCCGCAGGGAAGGCAAACAGGTCTTTTACGCCACTGACCAACAGAACGTGGTGCAGTGCTGCGGGCTCCTGATAGCCAAGCTTGGCGCTCAGCAGGTCTGCGAGCCGTGAGGCTCGAGCGCCTCTTTTTTTCGCAAATGCATCGATGTATTTAAACAACTAAATCCAAGCGGAGGGAACATTCATGAGCGAGACAGGTGCGGCTGAGATCAAGGAGGCCGTGCGCGAGGCGTACGGCGGAGTGGCACGCCAGGTTAGCGGCCAACCATCACGGGCAAGCTGCTGCGGTTCGGGCAGCGGCTCGAACTGCTGCGGCCCCCAGAAGGTGGAGGTGGAGGGCACAGCGGGAGCCGGGCGCTTCTACTCGCCGGGCGAGCTGGGTGGCCTTCCGGAGACTGTGACCGGGGCCTCCCTGGGCTGTGGCAACCCCCTGGCCATCGCCGGCTTGCAGCCGGGCGAGGTCGTCCTCGACCTCGGCTCAGGCGGGGGCATCGACTGCTTCCTGGCCGCCCGCCAGGTTGGCCCCCAGGGGAGGGTCATCGGCCTGGACATGACACCCGACATGGTTCGCCTGGCGCAAGCGAATGCCAAGAAGCTGGGTGCCACGAACGTCGAATTCCGCCTGGGGGAGATGGAGAACATCCCGTTGCCCGATGCTGCTGTAGACGCCGTCATCTCGAACTGCGTGGTCAACCTCTCGCCCGACAAGGACACGGTCTTCCAGGAAGCGTACCGCGTGCTACGACCCGGCGGGCGCCTGAGCATATCGGACATCGTGGTGGACGGCGACCTGCCGCCTGCTATCCGCAGCCGCCTCGACGCCTGGGCGGGCTGCATCGCCGGCGCCCTGGATGAAGGGATCTACCTCGACAAGATCCGGGCGGCGGGCTTTGCCGGCGTAGAGGTCCTCTCCCGCGACTTTGCCCAGGCCGAAGCCGAGCAGGCCATGGAGCTGCTCGCGAGCGAAGGCGGGCAGGCTGCCGGCGAGGCCGAGGCTGCCGCGCTCCTGGCCGAGGCCGGCGACCTGGGCCGGAAAATCGCAAGCATCAAGGTCAGGGCATACAAGCCATAGGTTACATGCCTGATGCCGGGTACGTGCGCCCCACCTGCCGTTGGTGGGGCGCATTTGGTTGGGTCCCTGATTTTGCGTTTTGCCCCGGTCCGAAGTAAAATGAGCTGTAGGGGGAGGCACGGTGTGCCGCTGTGTGGTCCCACCTCCAGGCCCTCCTGACCTGCCGTTGGATACGCACAAGAGGAGAGAAGAGCATGCGAGCGCCGGCGCTCACGATCGTTCTGCTGTACGCCCTGTTGGCCATGGGGCTGGGTCCGGCGGCGGAGGCCGCTGCACCACCCCCGCAGAGGGGCCGAGCCCTCAACACCCCGGAGCTCATCGATGCCGCCCGTCAGCGCGGCGAGATCTCGGTCGAGACGTCCAACCTGTACCTGGCCTATGCCCTCGTGGCTCCCGAGAACCTGCCTGAAGACTACCGCAGCCAGGTGCCGTGGGATGGGACCTTTCCGCTGCTGGAGTTGCAATCCGCAGCGGACGCCATGGCTCCCGGCCCGGCGCGCGCCGAGATAGAGGCCCTCCTGGCAGAGACATGCGCCGACTCTGGCAGCCCACTGCCCCTCAGCGACTACACCTCTTACTTTTACATCCAGTATGGGACCATCAGCGGCGGTCTGACCATCGGCGACTATGCCCATGCCCTGGACGGGGCCTGGTCTACCGAGGTTGCCGCCTTCGGCTGGGCGGCGCCGCCCATCCTGCCGGCCACCCCGAGCGGCCTGTACCACGTGCGGATCGACGCCCTGGGTTATGGCCTGTATGGTTATGTCTCGCCCACCGGCACCTACGCCGGCAACGTCGGAGACAACCCCAACACTACCTGGGTTGAGCCGGATGCCTATGCCACGTGCATGGTCCTGAGCAGCGACTACAGCCCGTTCCCCGGCGAGCCGTGGCAGGCCATGCAGGCGACCGTGGCCCACGAGTTCAACCACTCGATCCAATTCGGCTACGGCGCCATCACCGGCAGCAATGCGCCCGATGCCTCCTTCTCCGAGGCGAGCGCCACGTGGATGGAAGACGAGGTCTTTGACGCGGCCAACGACAACTATTTCTACCTCTGGCCCAGTTTCTCCACGTGCATGGGCGAGTACAACCCCGCAGTTCCCCATTCCGTGTATGATTACTGGCTCACATTCCGCGGCCTCACGGAGCCGCACGGCACTGGGATCGCCGGCGGCGGCGAGCAGGTCCTGCAGGCCTTCTGGGAGTTGACGAGCAAGAGCACCACCAGTAACATGCTCCCGGCGCTGAACGCGGCGCTGCTCAGCAGCGGCACCAACCTGGCGAACGCCTACCACGCCTATGCCATCGCCGCCAAGTTCAACAAGACGTGTGCCGGCGCTTACGTATCCCCTTACTGCTTCGAGGAGGGCGCCGCCTACGTCGCCGCCGCCGGATCGACCGCCGTGCACGGCGCCGTTCCGGGTGTGGGTGGCAGCTACATCGGCAGCCTCGCCGACAACCATAGCCTGAACTGGATCGGCCTGCCCACCGGCAGCTTACCCTATCGCGTCACCCTGACGAACACGGCCACCGGCGGCCAGCTGCGGGGCAGCGTGGTGTGCGACACGGGCACCGCCCTCGTCGTGACCCCCTTCCCCGCCGTTGCCGGCGCAGGCTCATCGACCTCCGTGGCGGCCTACAGTCCGTCTGGCTGCAACAGCGTCGTTGCGGTGCTGACCAACGAGGCTCAGACCGAGGACGACCCTTCCTCCTGCACTGAGCGCCCCTACCGCATCGCCACCTCGAGTGTCATTATCGCCGGCCATAAGCTGTTCGTACCGCTGGTGCTCGGCGCGGAAGCGACTGCCACAGGCCAGATCGCCAACGGCGACTTTGAGCTGGGCTCCGTCTACTGGCTGGAGAGCTCGACCAACGGCTGGCCCCTCATCGTCACCGGCACGGACCTGAGCGTGGACGCCCACAGCGGAACTTGGGCTGCCTGGCTGGGCGGCGACATGCAGGAGACATCGTCCATTGAGCAGGAGGTGACGGTGCCGGGGGGCACGCCGGCACTGGCCTACTGGCACTGGATCAGCTCTTATGATGCATGCGGCTACGATGTTGCCCGCGTTCGTATCAACGGGGTGGTGGTGAGCCAGTACGACCTGTGCCAGAGCAACAACACCGGGGGCTGGGTGCCCCGGACCGTCTCCCTGGCGCCCTATGCCGGACAGAGGGTGAGGCTGCGCATTGAGGCCCAAACCGGTGCAAGCACCAGCAGCAGCCTGCGCGTGGACGACGTCACCTTTCAATGAGAGGCTGCCGGCCCACGAGAGGCAGGGCGGGCAGCGGCCAGCGTAGAAGAGAGAGACTGACCGGTGGTTATCCAGGGCAAGCCCGGGCGGTGGGGCCCTCCGCGTAGCGCAGGATGCCCCAGCAGTGACCGGGCTGCGCTCTCACCTGCGGCACGGCTTCCTCGCGGAACCGTGGTGCGGCGGGCAGCTCGAGAACAAAAACCGCTCCCCCTTCCGGGTCATTTTCGGCCCAGATGGTACCCCGGTGCCGCCTCACGATCTGGTCGCAGATGGACAAGCCAAGGCCCATGCCTTCCGCCGGCTCCTTGGTGCTAAAAAAGGGCTCGAAAATGCGCCCCATGAGCTCGGGCGCGATCCCCGGGCCGCTGTCGACAAACCGCACTTGGATCAGGGGCGTGCCTCCGCCGTTGGAGCTGGTCGCCGTGCTGCTGATGCGCAGCCTGCCCCCGTATTGGGACAGCATCGCCTGCCGCGCGTTGGTAATGAGGTTGACAAAGACCTGCTGCAGCCGCCACGGATCCGCCTGGGTCAGCGGCAAGCCGGCATCGAGGTCCGTGGTCACCTGGATCCCATCCATCTGGAGCTGTGGCCTATGCAGCTCCACCGTGTGCCGGATCAGAGCGTTGATGTCAACGGTTTCGAGGGTAGGCTCGAGAGGGTCGACACAAGTGCGCAGGTTGTCCACCATCTGCGTCATGCGCTGGATCTGGTCCTGCACCACGGCCAGGCCGTCGCCTCCCTCGCTGGTCGTCCGCGCCCTGGCTGACAGCAGCCTGGTCTGCAGCAGGAGGACGGCCAGCGAGTTCTTCATCTCGTGGACCACGCTCGAAACGTGCTGGCTCGTCCGCGCCATCTCTTCCATCTGCTGGAGCCGTGTCTGGCGATCCTGGCTCTCCTGCACGGCGGTATAGGTGAGCAGGACGGCGCCCTGGTCGGCGTGCAGGACGCGACAGTTCATCAACACCGGCACGGCAGTCCCGTTGGCATGGCTCAGCGCGCACTCCTGGTAACCGCTGGCGCCCCGCACATCGCCCACGACGAGCCGCGGCTGCTGGACGTGCAGGCTCATCCAGTTCACGCCAAGCAGCTCGCCGACCCGGCGGCCCAGCAAACGCCCCAGCGCCTGGTTGCCAAAGATCAAATGTCCTTCATCGTCAAGAATGGCCACTCCCTCTGCCAGGCTCTCCAGAACCTCACTCAGAAGGCCATCCGCTTTCTCGCCCATGCAAGCACCTTCCCCCTAGGAACTCGACAACGAGAACGAGCGGGTATAACTGGATCGATGATCAGCCTCGGCGTGCTTGAATCCCGACCCGCTCTAGGACGCCGCGAGAAGAGTTGCGAACTGCTCCTGCCTGCCCGTGTGCCCGTTCAGCCCATTGCCGTTGCGGCCATTGTGTCCGTTGTGGCCGTTGTGGCCGTTCGTTCCGTTGCCGCTGCCCGACATCCAGCAATAGACCTGAGCCGCAAAATCCTCGAGCTTCCCAGCTCGGATTCCGACCACGAGGTCTCGCTCCTCGGGAGTCAGGCAGAAGCTGTGCTCGAAGTAGCCTGTGGCGATCGCCTTGGCCGGGTCGCGCAGAAGCATCTCGCGGAAGCGACCGTTCACCGTAGCTGCGCAAAGCAACTGGTTGAGACTTTTGTGTTGAATCACCTCACAAATCTCCTTTCTGCAACTTCCTTGGCGTTCTGGTACTGGCTGCTTTGCCTGCGTGGACCATGAACCCGGGACACAGCCTGAGAATCATGCTCAGCCGCAAGCCGCGCAGCTCTTGGCTCTTGGCGGGCGGCCTGCAAGATCCCCACAATCCCCAGGGCCAGCAGCAAATCCCCCAGGCTGAACGCCGTGGGCCAGGGAAAGGGAGGCGTGAGCACGAGCACATCCGACATGAGCCATAATCTGGTCGCTTCTCGCGGCAGGATAACGTCCTTCGAAAAGCCGTAATGGTAGCCAACGCTCGCCTGATCCAGGCTCGCGCCCGGATTAATCCGGACCACTGTCTCGGGTGTAATGGGCATCAGGCCGCCATTGGCCAGGATGACGGCCAGGTTGTAGATAACACCCAGCCCAATGAGCAGGCTACCGTCGTAGCGGCGATTGAGCCACACAAAAGCGAGCAGGAAGACGTGCGACAGCAGAAACAGAACCTGCGGCACGACGATCTCTTCCACGCGGCCGAAAGGCGTCCGGAGCAATGGGATCTGCAGGGCGAGGGCCAGCGGTGCCAGCCAGAGTCCACGCAGTTGCAGACTCGTGATCTGGAATGCACCGGGGCCGTTGCGGGCCAGGCCCAGAGCCAAGCCCAATATGACCGCCAATACGAGAATCATGGTGCAGATCCCCTCAATACCGGAAAATAAACCGTCTGCGCCGGGCCACACGTCCGCTCGGAACAGGCCAACCGTCCTCTTCGCGGGCAGGGAAGGGTGGGCTAAGCGCTGCGGGGGCATTC
>JBFYTF010000608.1:0-9090 GCA_041300865.1 Anaerolineae bacterium | reverse complement strand
GGCAGGATGCCGGCGCTCCCGGGGCGGACTGGCTATTTTCGAAGGACAACAAAACATGCCGCACCATTGCCCCTGCCGCTTGGCGCGGATCATAATGCGCGCCTTGGCGGTAAAGCGAGCAGATTCCGCAGTAGCAGCGGATTTCCCGCCCGTGCGTTTGCGGCACGGATAGGTATGCCTAACCGGCAGGGTAGGGTTTGTCCGCCGCGAGCGGTGCGGAGTATCCGTGGGAACGCGATGGTCTGCAAAGGTACAGACGGCGAACCAGCTGCGACACCTGAGATTGTCTAGCAAGGAGGAACTGACGATGCGAAACCTTCTGGTCACAGGCGGGGCAGGCTTTATCGGCTCCAATTTCGTGCGCTACATCCTGGAAAAGCACCCCGACTATCGCGCCGTCGTGTTCGACAAGCTCACATACGCCGGTAACCTGGACAACCTGAAGGACGTCGAGGCGCGGTTTGGCGAGCGCTATGCCTTCATCCAGGCGGACATCGCCGACGCGCGCGCCGTCGAGGCGGCTATGCAGGGCCACGAAATCGAAACTATTGTCAACTTTGCGGCCGAGTCCCACGTCGACCGCTCGCTCCTGGAACCCGATGCCTTTATCAAGACCGACGTCTATGGCACCTACGTGCTGCTGGAGGCCGCCAGACAGCACGGCATCGAGCGCTACCACCAGGTGTCCACGGACGAGGTATATGGCGAGATCGCTGCGGGGCACTCTTCCGTCGAGACCGATCCTCTTCACGCCCGCAGCCCTTACTCCGCCAGCAAAGCGGGAGGAGATCTCTTGTGCCTGGCCTACTACAACAGCTTTGGCACGCCCGTAACGATCACCCGGGGCTCCAACAACATCGGCCCCTACCAGTACCCGGAAAAGGTCGTCCCGTTGTTCATCACCAACGCCATCGACGACGAGCCCCTGCCGCTCTACGGCGACGGGCGGCAGATGCGCGACTACCAGTATGTGCTGGATCACTGCGAAGGGATCGACGTCGTGCTGCAGCGTGGAGAGCCAGGCCAGGTTTACAACCTGGGCACAGGTAGCGAAACGGAGAACATTGTCCTGGCCCACGCTATCCTCGACCTGCTGGGCAAACCTCATAGCCTGATCCGTCACGTCACCGATCGTCCAGGCCACGACCGGCGCTATTCCCTGAACGTCGACAAGGTGCGCGCCCTGGGGTGGGAGAGCCGGCACACCTTCGAGCAGGGGATTGAGAAGACGGTCCGCTGGTACGCAGCCAACGAGTGGTGGTGGCGCAAGATCAAGAGCGGAGAGTACCGCGAGTTTTACAAGCGCTGGTATGGCCAGCGCCTGGCCGAAGGCCAAGCTCCGGCAGGCCCTTAGGGGAACAGCTGGTAGAGCACCTGGTACGCTTCGTTGGTGCTCAGTAGGGCCTCGTTCCAGCCACCGATGGCATAGACGTAGGGCGAGACAAAGGCACCGCCCAGGCCCAGCCACTGGCCGCTAACGGGCGTCTCCATGCGGGTCCAGGCATTCAGCCGGGGATCGTACCGCTCGTTAAAGGCCAGGTAGGTCTCCATGCCGCCGCCCATGGCATAGAGGTGCTGCCGCACGCCGACGAGCTCCAGCCCGCCTCGGGGCCGGGCTAGAGGAGCGCACTCGCTCCACATTCCGGCGACCGGGTCATAGACCTCACAGGTCGTTAACTCGTCCCGCCCATTGTAGCCGCCAACGATGTAGATGCGGCCCTGCAGGGCCGCGGCCGCCACAAATCCCCGTTTGCCCGACAACTGGCCGATAGACTGCCAGGTGTCGGCCTGCGGATCGTAGCGGTAGGCCGAGTCCACGTAGCCGCGCTCGCCGCGGCCGCCGAAAAGGTACAGCTTGCCGTCGAGGGCGGCCAGCGCGTAAGCGCCCAGGGCTTCGGGCAGGGGCGCCCGGGTCTCCCAGCTATCCTGCGCCGGATCATAGACTTCTAGCAAATCGCGAGGCCGTTCCCCGGCGTCAAAGCCTCCCGGAACGTACACCAGGCCGTCGAGTACCGCTGCGCGGACATAGCCCACCGGTGTCGGCTTGGCACTGCCCCGTGACCAGGCGTCCAGCTGGGGGTCATAGACCTCCACCCGCGACGTCGCGCCCTCGCTGCTGGCGCCGGCGATGGCATAGATCAGCCCTCCGTGGGCAGCCAGTGCCAGACCGGTGCGGGGGGTAGGCATCTGCGCCCGGGTCTGCCAGCGGTTTGTCGTGCCCCCGTTCGCGCCGGCCGGCGGCGAGAGCGCACCGATGGGATCGATCTGATCCCCGTTGGCGCCCACCCGCAGCACCTGCGGCAGAAAGAGGAGCGCCACGGCCGCCAGGCAGGCCAGGGCCAGCCCGATGCGCCGCAGGGGTGAGACCCGGGGCCAGCGCTCCGGTGGCGGCAGCGCGATGGGCAGATCCTCGGCCACAGGTTCTGTCCGCCCGGCCGGCTCCTCTTCGTCGCCATGCACGGCGATCCAGCCCTCGCGGACGGCAACCATCGTTGCCTCCGTGCGCGAGGCAACTCCCAGTTTGGCATAGATATTGCGCAAATGGACCTTGACGGTGTTGACGCTGATCTGCAGGTCCCGGGCGATTTCCCGGTTCGTGGCGCCCGTCGTCAGCAACCGGAGAAGCTCCATCTCCCGGTCGCTGAGCGGACCCAGGTCTTCCTGCAAGCCAACGCTGTCGGTCATCATCCTTCGAACCAAGCCCTCAAACCCATGACTCGGCCGCCCGGCTGCCAGCTGGTGCCTGGGCGGCGAGACAGATTATCCCATAGAAGACGGCTCGCGGCAAATCCGGCGTGGCTGTTACTCGGCGCGTGGCCGACGCATCGCCCCTCAGCCCGGGACTCGCCGCCACGGGGGCGAGACAGCAAGACCCGGCCCCCTCTGCCTGCCGGGGGCCGGGAGTCAGGGTGCGGCCACGCTGCGGCTGAGCACCAGCAGCTCAGGCACCGGCCCGCGAGCCTGACCATGCGAGTTGATGGGCCTGGCGGCCTGCAGCACGACCTGTTCGTAGCCGGCGTACAGGTGGCGGATCGGCGCGGTGGCCGAGTTGCTCAACATGACCTGGCAGCCCCGCGCGTCCAGGTCCGCAAAGAGCCGCGCCAGGCGCTGCTGGTCGTCAAACCCGAAATCGCCCGCGGTGTACGCGGTGAAATGGGCCGTTGGGGAGAGCGGCTGGTAAGGAGGGTCGAGGTAGACAAGGTCGCCCGACGCCGCCGATTCCAGGCAGGGCTGGAAGTCAGCCGCCACCAGCCGCACCCCCTGCAGGGATCGGGCTACTGCCCGCAGGTTGGCCGCGTTGCACACGGTGGGGTTTCGATACCGGCCAAAGGGCACGTTAAACTCCCCGCGCCGGTTTACCCGGTAGAGCCCGTTGTAGCAGGTATGGTTCAGGTAGACAAAGCGCGCCGCCCGCTCGACCTCGCCGCGCCTCGAATAGCCAGGTTCACGGTCCCAGGCACGGACCCGGCCGTAGTACTCTCGGTCCAGCTTATGGGGCTCGTGGCGGCCCAGCTCGTCGATGAGGTCGTCCACATGGTCGCGGACCACGCGAAAGCAGTTGATCAGCTCCTCGAGGCTATCGGCGAGCACCACCTCCTTGCCGGCCAGGCGCCCCGTGTTGTACAGGTGAAAAAAGACGGCCCCGCCGCCCAGGAAGGGCTCGAAGTAGCGCCCGAAGTCGCCCGGCCAGTAGGGCTCGAACTGGCTCAGGAGTTGCCCTTTGCCTCCGGCCCACTTCAAAAAGGGCCGGGGCCGGGGGGACAATTCGCGACGTTTGTTATGCACCCGCACCTCGTGCGTGGATCCGTAGATCTGCTGCGCGCATTCTATCACGGCCTGGCTCCGAGAACAAAACTGAAGTCTAACAGATCTCTAACAGTTCTCCAACGTTCGTCTAACACAGCCCTTCTACAATTCAGCGTGAAGATTGAAGATCAGGTTCACTAAGGAGGTGTAGAAATGTCTGGTATCATACGTTGGGAACCATTTCGCGAGATGCCATCACTGCGGGACGCTATGGATCGCATGGTTGAAGAAGGTTTTTTGCGGCCGCCGGTACCCTTTGGCGGTTGGGGGGAGGGCTCCCTCGCCCTGGACATGTACGAGACCGAGGACAACGTGGTCGTCAAGACGGCCATCCCCGGCATGAAACCCGAAGACCTCAACGTTTCGGTCACCGGCAATACCCTGACCATCCGGGCCGAGACCACCCAGGAAGAAGAGGTCAAGCGCGAGCACTATCTGCGGCGCGAACGGCGCCACGGCTCGTATGCCCGTTCGGTCACCCTGCCCAGCGGCCTCGAGACCGACAGGGCCGAGGCGGACTATAGTGATGGCATCCTGACCTTGACCTTCCCCAAGGCAGAAGAGGTCAAGCCCAAGAGCATCAAGGTCAAGGGCCAGCAGCACGAGCAGCAGTAAGCACATCAGATAGCAGATTAGAGTAAGGGAGGAAACCCATGGCTAGGCGAAACGTTTGGGAACCGATGACGAATCTCATCACCATGCAGCAGGCGATGGACCGCCTGTTCGACGACGTGTACAGCCGCAGGAACTATGACTGGCGGCAGACAGAGCGCGCCGAAAGCCTGCCCATCGACGCTTACGTCACGGGCGATGAGCTGGTGATCCGGGCTTCCGTGCCGGGCGCCAGGCCAGAGGATGTGGAGATCACCATCGAGGGCGAAACCCTCACCATCCGGGGCACGACCCCTGGTCCCCTGGAGAACGTCGAGTATGTCATCCAGGAGCGCCGGTCGGGTACATTTGCCCGTGCGCTCACCCTCAACGTGCCTGTCAAGGCCGAGGATGCCGAGGCGGTCTTTGAGAACGGTGTCCTGACCTTGACCATCCCGAAGGCCGAAGAAGTGCGACCCAAGGTCATCAAGGTTCACAGCCCGGAAGAGCAGTAAGCGACGCTTCTAAGACAAGACAACGGGGGCTGATGGCCTGGCCATCAGCCCCCGTTGTCTTGTTCTTCTGCCGGCAAGAGATCCTCGCCGCCCACCAGGCGCACGTGGCTGCGCGGTACAGCGCCCTGGGGAGGCACCAGCCACGGATCGTGGGGCACCGCCGGCGGAACCTGCCCCTGCACGATAATCAGCGGCGGGTAGTCAGGCTGCTGACCCTGACGGCGGCCGTCCTCAGCCCGTTGCAGTCGGCGGGAGAGGGTGACGTACAGCAGGACAGAGGCCGGAATCCCGGCGGCGACACCGCAGACCACCCCGATGGCGACGGCCAAGGCCTCGCTGCTCATTTTCAGGACGACGATGATGGCCAATGTCAGGCAAAACACCGCGCCGACCAGGGCCACAGTCCGTCCCACGCTCATGGCTACCAATCTCCTGCGGCCCCTCGATTGAGGCCAGCTTCTGGATTATACCCGAACATTTGTTCGGTGTCAAGTACCCACTTTCTGAAGTGAACGAAAAAGCCCTGGAGGGTCTGTGGCCCTCCAGGGCTCTGCAACTCGCGAGGCTTGGCCTACGTTGTGTGGCTAGAAGTTCCGGAACACAATGGGCAAGTAGACCTCAGGTGGTGCGAAGACAAAGCGCACGCCGCTGACGAGGCCGTCCATCACCATCAACTGCCCGTTGCCGTGGGGCAGAACGTCAATGTACTGGTCATCGCCGGCGAACGCGGGTGCAGGCGCCCTGGCCGCAGGCGACAGGAGCCGCAGGAAGAACGCCCGGGTCTCACCGGGTCCGAGCACGATTTCACCGGCAGCCGGCACCACGTCACCCGTCTTGTTGTCGATGAGCTGGATGAGCAGCCCGGTCAGGCCAACCGGCCGCACGCCGAAGAAGAACGGCATAGGTTCGGGCGCGGGGTTGTGCAGCAAGAAGGGCGGCAGGTCCACCTGACCGCTGGGCACGCGGAGCCGGCTGAGGGGTAGGCGCACCAGGTTGATGTTGCGCTGGCTAAACGCGTCCTGGTAGCCCTCCTGGTGGATCTGGACGCGCACACAGCGGTGCAGCGTACCGCCCGGTCCGGGAACCCACGGGATGCACACCATGAGCGTCCCATTGGCCGGGATGACGACGCCGGACACCGTCGAGACGCCGGTAAAACCGATGCCCGCACCAAAGTCCGCCACCGCAAACGTCACGTCCACCGTTTGGTCGACGTCGGAGGGATTGACCAGCTTGACGCACAGCTGCGCGGGGTGACTCTCGAGCGGTGGATCGGGCGAGACGGTGATCTCGCGTTCAGCCCAGTGTGGCTCGTCGATGGGTGGTGCACTGGGCGGCCGGTCGATCTTGCGTATGCCGCCGATGAGCCGGCCGTCGATGTAGGCCAAGAGGTCGATGTGGCAGTTCGAGCCCAGCAGCCCGGCGGCTGGGATAACCGTCAGGATGACCGGGCGAATGTCGGTGCTGTTCGGCCCGACTCCCCACAGGGTGGACGGCGCCACCCAGGCGGTCCAACCAGGGCAGGTGTTGTCCACCACCAGGTCGATGTCGGCCACCACAGGCGTCGGGTTGCCGACCGGGATGGGCACCTCAGTCGGAACCTCGGGGGTCAGCAGCTCGGCGACGTCGAGGTTGCGGCGGCTCCAAGCCACATAGCCGTTGGGCATGGTCAGCTTGACGGCCAGGCAGTGGTGCCCCGGCGCGCTGGGCAAGAAGCGAATGCAGACGTCCACGGTGGAGTGGGCCGGGATCATCACGGTTCGGGGATTGGCCCCGGCAATGGGCGCGATCCGGTCGAAAGCCAGGCCGATGCCAAAACCGGACAGCATGAACTCGACCGCCACCTCCTGGTCAAAGTCAGTGTCGTTGTCGAGCACGACGCAGACGCGGGCCGGCTCCCCCGACATGAGCGGATAGGGGAAGACGCGGATCTCCCGTTCGGCGAAAGGCCGCTCGCCCGGGTCGCCCAGGGGGATGAGAGGATCGTCGATCTTGCGTATGCCACCTAACAACCACATCCTGTTCCCCGCCTGGTCTATGGCCCAGGCCTCGATGTCGATGCTGCAGCCGGAGCCGAGGGCGGCGTCCGGCGGGGGAGTGACCGTCGCCTGCACCACCTGGATCCCGCCTGGCGACAGCATGAAGGACATCGGGTTCAGGGCGACCTGCCAGCCGGGGCAGTTGTTGCGTACCACCATGCCCACCTGGAGGGGCTCGGATGCATTGTTGTGCACCGGAACATCAAAGACCGCCGGCTCACCCGGCTTCAGCACCTCGCTCACGTCCAGGTTCCGCTGGCTGAACATGTCCGGGAACTGCTGGTTGACGTCGATGACGCGGACCTGGATGCACTGATGGCCGGGCGTGGTCGGCACCCATACGATGCACACCGTGACGCTGCCGTGTGGCGGGAGGATAACCTCCCGAGGGTTGCCGGCGGCGAGGATGGGTGTGAAAGGCAGACCGATGCCAAAGTTGGCCAGGTCAAACCAGACCTGGACGGTCTGGGGCTGGTCGCTGGTGTTGGCGATGCTTGTGCACACGTGGGTGGCCTGGCCGACCACCAGCGGGTAGGGGTTGACCGTGATCTCGCTCTCGGCGTAGGGCGGATCGTCGGTGGGGAATTCCACAGGCCGGCACAGGATCTCGGTGACCGCCGGACCGGCGAGCACGTGAAGGAACGGCATGTCGGCGGCCAGGCTGGCAAAGTCGGCCACCACTCGTTGGCCGCGGCAGGCTTCGCGTCCCACCAGCACCTGGAACTCGACGCTGCCAATGGCGCCGGGCGGCAGGTCACGCAGGTGCCAGGTGAGGACACCGCCGGCGTAGACGCCGCCGTGGTTGGCGCTGCCGGGCAGGTAGCTGACGCCGGGTGGCAGCGCATCATGGATAGTGACGTTGAGGTAGGGTCGGCCACCCAGTTGATAGTGGATCTGGTAATTCAAGATGTCGCCTGGTTCGGCGACGTCCGGCGAAACCGTCTTCCACAGCTGCAGATCGCAGTCCTCCTGCGCCAGCTGCACCTCGATCAGCCCGGAGAAGTCGTCAAAAAAGCTCGCCGGCAGGTCGTCGACGAACGCAGGGTTCTGGGAAAAGGCGCGAAAGCCCGCACGGACGACCGACCCTGGGCCGGCGTCGATCTCGACGAGCGGGATGGCCATCTCCCAGATGTGGTGCTCACCCGGTGCCGCGAAAGAAGGCCCCATTCGCGTCTGCATGCTGCCGGCAGAGGGATCCAGCCCAGTCCATGAATGGGGGCCGAGATAGTACTGGCGCCAGAGGGTGTCAGGGGGCACGAAGGGGTTGACCGCATAGTTGATGTCGATCTCGGGGTCGATGCTGCCATTGAGGTTGCGGTCGAACGTAAGCCAGAAATAGTCGCCCCAGGGAGCGGCGGGCAAGGGCGGATCGTGCTGAGTGTCGCCGACCACGTCCATGAGGACGTAGAGAAAGTCGCCGTCGTTCAGCAAGTAGATCCGGCCATGCTCGAGGGGGAGGGCCGGCGCCGTGCCCCACTCATGATGCGGCGCCGCGCCGTCGATGATGGGCGGCGAACAGGTCCACCGGCTGAGAAACGGAGCCGCTGGCTCGATTCTTGGCGACGAGGCGGCCTCGCCCTGGAAGGGCGGCACAAAGGCCACCAGGCTAAAAAGCGCGACTAGGATGAACAGGTTCTGGATGAGACGGGCGCGCATCTGCTTGTCCATTGCATCCTCCTCAGGCTGGCTCTAGCCGGCTCGGTTGTCCGGCAACAGCGAGATGTGTTCCACGCAGGGACGGCGGTGTCCTGGTGTCTCTTCTACCAAGAAATCCCCCGCCGAGGTTGGCACGGCGGGGGCAGGCTGGGTGCGGTGTGCTGGCTGCGCCGGGCGGCACACGCACAGGTGTGGAAGCGGGACGAACAACAAGGTCAGGGTGGGTCGGGGGCGCACGCTCGGCGGCCAGGCGCGCAAGCAGAGTGTGAGCTTGACAAGGGAGAAAGGAAGGCGTGCGGCACTTGGCGACAGGGAGATAAAGAGACAACGTAGTCACGTGCCGAACTGCGGAGTCATCGGCGCGGAAGCGGCCGACGCTTTTCGGTTCACCCCTGGCAACACCACGAAGCATGGCAGACCTCCGGCCAGCTTCCAGCGTGACCTATCCACCCAACCGGGATAGGCCGGGCAAGTGCCCTTAG
>JBFYTF010000593.1:0-4888 GCA_041300865.1 Anaerolineae bacterium | reverse complement strand
ATGATAGGGATATAACAGATGAAATGGGACTGGGGCACACTCGGAATCTGGATACGCAAGGTCATCTCTCGTCGTGAGCGGAATGGCATGGATCCCGATCTACTGAAACAGATGGCGCGGGGGATCATGACTGCCCGTCCAGACGAGATAGCCTGTGACGAATGTTTTCAACAGATGGACCGCTTTGTGGAGATGAAACTGGCAGGCGCCGATCCCGCCGAGGCCATGCCCCTCGTCCAAGATCACCTCACCCGCTGTGGCTCCTGCCGCGAGGAGTTCGAGGCGCTTCTAGCAGCGCTGAAAGCCATGGATTAGAAGCAGAGTCACCGAAAGGTCGAACGTGCCCGGCAGGCACCCCATCGTGCCGGGCACGTTCGCGTTCACCCCGCCATTGGGGATCAAGGTTTACAGGGCTACCTGCTCAGGCGCCAATGCACGGCGCCGAGAATCATGCCAAAGATGATGTGCCCCATCAGGCTCAGGAGCTGGGTTGAACCCACCACCAGAACCATGACGTTCATGCCCAACATGAGTGGCATAAGGGTCAGGGCACCTACGACCCACAGGAGCACGCCATAGGCAGCGCCGCCGCCCAAGGCCAGCAGCCAGCCCTGCTTGAGCCAGCTGGCGATAAAGCCAAACGCGGCGCCGAACACAGCGCTGGCAACCATGTGCACGGCAAAGCCCACGACAGCGTTCTCCACCCCGACGAGCATGCCGACCATGGGCAGTACGCCCATGAAGGCCATCATGACCCCGTAGACAACCCCACCAGCCAGGCCGCCGACGATGCCACCTCGGAGCGACTGCGGCAACGTGCTGGCTGCTGGTCGAACGGAAGGAACTGTAGCCATTTCCGATCCCCTTTCGTAGTGATTTCCACTGGACGATACGCTCAGCCAAAACGACGATCTCGGTGCGCTTTATCGACGAATCGCCACCCCCTTTCAATGGGCCATCTTCTGGTACTCTATCGACGATGCGAGCGCGAGCGTTCTTACCTTACGAAGTGAGATATTGCCGAATGCGGCGATTTGGAGCACCTCGCACGGCTCCACAAGGATCACCGCCGGAGACCGTAGCCTGCACTTTCATGCGGCCGGGCGACAATGCTGAATTCCCGGCACTACTGACACGATCGCCTTCAACCAGTAGAAATGGGCTGGGCAAGATTGCGTCGAGTTTAGAAAGGCAGGTAAGGATTCTGCCCGGTGCTGCGTCAAGAGGGTGCAGACGGGCGAAGCATCGTCCGATATGAAGTGGTGGGGGTTGATTTTTGGGGCGGTGCGCGGCATCGTGGCTGTGGTGATGATGCCCGTCATGCTGCGGATGCATCCTCGGCCACACGAGATGTCCTTCGGGGGGATGATCGTGGGCGAGTCGATGGCCCACCTGGTCTCCGGCCTGGTAGTGGCGTTGGTGTACGCTGCCTTCTAGCCGGCAAGGTACAGGCGACGGGGCCGGGTTGATGCCGGCCCCTTGCGTTCTGGCATGGTTCTTGGAAATGAGAGGGAAGGATGTACATTGAGAGTAGACGGGGGGTCTGGCTGGCATCGAGCCTCGCGCTGCTGTTTCTGCTCGCATCTTGCGCCAGCGCAGTGAGCGGTCCTGACGCGGACAGGCCAGCTTCCGACACGCCGGTTCCCGGCAGTGCCGATGCTGTGACGGCAGAGTCGCCGGCGACTTCGGAGGGGAGTAAGGATCTTGCACCAACAGCGACCAGGACCGGCGCGGTCCCTGAGAGTGAGGAGGGCATCTTGACCGAGGACAACCGGCCGGCGCGGCTCAAGAGCATCATGGCGGATTGGAACACAAACTGGAACAGGCATATCATCGAGTACGATGAGCTGTTGTCGGGCGGGCCTCCGCGCGATGGTATCCCGTCCATCGACGAGCCCAAGTTTGTCTCGGCCGGAGAAGCAGCCGGCTGGCTGGCTGACAACGAGCCGGTCATCGCCCTGGAGATCGAGGGCGATGCACGAGCCTATCCGCTCCAGATCTTGACCTGGCACGAGATCGTCAACGACGTCGTGGGCGGCGTGCCGGTGATCGTCACCTTCTGCCCGCTGTGCAACGCGGCCATCACCTTTGACCGCCGATTGGAGGGCCAGGTGTACGAGTTCGGCACCTCGGGCCTGCTGCGCAACTCGGACCTGGTTATGTATGACCGCACCACGGAAAGCCTGTGGCAGCAGCTCACGGGAGAAGCGATCGTCGGTGACATGGTGGGCTGGCGGTTGGAGTTCCTGTCGTCGTCTCTCGTCAGTTTCGACGACTTTCGCCAAGCCTATCCCGAGGGGGTCGTGCTGTCGCGCGATACCAGTTACAGCCGCGACTATGGCCATAATCCGTACGCCGGCTACGACCGGGCCGACCAGACCCCGTTTCTGTTCGACGGCGAGCTGGACGGCCGCCTGCTTCCCATGGAGCGAGTGGTGACCGTCTCGCTGGAGGGCGTGGACGTGGCCTATCCCTTGAGCGTGTTGTCCGAGGTGCATATCATCGAAGACGCGCCAGGCGGCCTCGATGTGGTGGTCTGGCATCTAGCGGGCACCAGCAGTGCCCTGGACACCGGGGCAATTGCCCAGGGGCAAGACGTGGGCGCCTCAGGCGTGTTTCATCCAACTCTGGACGGGCGCACACTGTCGTTCCGCTTCGAGGACGGCGCTTTCGTAGACGAGGAGACCGGCAGCACCTGGAACGTGCTGGGGCAGTCCGTCGACGGTCCCCTGGCGGGGGAGAGGCTGACGCCCATCGTGCACGGCAACCACTTCTGGTTCGCCTGGGCCGCCTTCAAGCCGGACACCGTCATCTACCAGGTGGAACCGTGAGCAGCAGAGTGAGAGAGCGACCGAGATGATCGCAAGGTGGAGACATTGGACAACTACCGTGAGCCTGGCAGTCGCCGCCATGTTGCTGTTGTCAGCGTGCGGCGCGAACTCGACCGGGCCGGCGGCGCCGGCGGACGGGTACGAGCTGCAGGCTGCCGATTTTCCGATCATCGTCTACCATGATGGCGGCCTGCTGGCCGGATCGGAAACGAGCTTGGGCGAGGTACTGAGGTTAGGTAAGCCGGTGGTGCTCAACATGTGGGCCGGGCTGTGCCCCCCCTGCCGGCTGGAGATGCCCGACTTTGAGCAGGTGAGCGGCCAGTTTGGCGACCGCGTCTCGATCCTCGGCCTGGACGTTGGACCTTTCACCAACCTGGGCAGCAGCCAGGACGGCCAGGCCCTGATCCGGGAGCTGGGGATCACCTACCCGACAGGCACCACCACCGACCCATCGACGCTGCGCGATTACCAGGTGTTGGGCATGCCGACGACCTACTTTATCACGGCGGATGGGCGGATCCTCCGCCGCTGGACCGGCCTGCTGACGGCGGACCGGTTGAGTGAACTGGTGCAAGAATTGCTCGACGCTTCCGCCGGCTCCTAGAGAGACAGGTACACGACGTGACAGAGCCAACGGTTTCCTCATCCGAGTCCACGGTCCAGGCGCGGACGTCCCGGCCGGACCACGAATCGCCGGTAGCCGGCCGCTGGGCGGCCAGTGCATCCCTGGTCATCCCGGCGATGATCGTCGCAGGGCTCCTGGTCGTCACGATCAGCGCGCGCGATGGGGTCGAGGCAGCTGTGGGCAGCCTGGCCGGTTGGCTGCCGGTGGGCTATGCGTTCGCGGCCGGCATGGTGGCCAGTGTGAACCCGTGCGGGTTCCTGATGCTGCCGACCTACATCGCCTATCACCTGGGCACCCGGGAAGAGGGCTACTACGAGCAGGCGGCTGCCAGGCGCGCGGGGAAAGCCCTGATCCTGGGGCTCGTCACCAGCGCGGGCTTTGTGGTCATCCTCACCGGCGCCGGCGTCATCATCGCTGCCGGCGGCCAGTGGCTCGTCCGCGTCTTTCCGTATGCCGGCGTGGCGGTCGGGGCTGGCATGGCCGTGCTGGGCATTTACTTGCTGGTCACGCACAGGACGCTCGGCGTCCTGGCAGCCAGCCGGGTGACCGTCAGCCCACAGCGGAATCTGCGCAACGCCTTCCTGTTCGGCATTGCCTACGCCGTCGGCTCGTTGAGCTGCACGCTGCCGATCTTTTTGGTGGTCGTCGGCGGGGCGCTGGCGAGCCAGGACCTTGTTGGATCCACGGTCCGGTTCGTCGGCTATGGCCTGGGCATGGGGGTGATTCTCATCGCCGTCACAATCGGGGCGGCTCTGTTCCGCGGAGCGGTTTCCCGTGGCCTGCGGGCCCTGGTGCCGCACGTCCACCGCGCGAGCGCCCTGTTCCTGCTTGGCGCGGGTGCCTACTTGGTCTACTATTGGCTCTCTATCGCCGGGCTGTAAGCGTCTTCTGGACAAGTGCAGCGTGGCGCTTGCCAGCAGGCTTTATTTTAATTATAATAACTTGTAAAATATCCTTTCGAAAAGATTTTCACACGGAGGAGGATCGAAATGTTTGACTTTTCCAATCGTGTCGTGGTGGTCGCCGGCGCATCGGGCAACCTGGGCCAGGCGGTCGCCAGGGCCTTTTATGCGGTGGGCGCGAATCTGGTGCTGTTGGATCGTGCAACCGATCGGCTCTCACAACTGTTTCCGGAGTTGGCCGGTTCCCCCGACCACCTGCTGCTTGGCTCCATGGATGCCGCCGACCCAGAATCGGTTGAGCGCGCGGTGCACCGTGCCCTGGAGCACTTTGGCCGCATTGATGTACTGGCCAATGCCGTCGGCGGTTACCGGGCGGGCACGCCCGTCCACGAGACGCCCCTGGACACCTGGGATTTCATGCTAAACCTGAACGCGCGCACGGCCTTTGTCCTCAGCCGGGCCGTCGTGCCGGCCATGCTGGCCCAGGGCTCGGGCCAGATCGTCCACGTGGCCGCCCGTGCTGCCCTCGC
>JBFYTF010000592.1:0-10943 GCA_041300865.1 Anaerolineae bacterium | reverse complement strand
GGGGGCGCGAATGCTTTCCACTCTGCTCGCAACCAAGCTCTACAGGCCGCGTCCAACCTCCAACTTGGTGGCGCGGCCGCGCCTCACCCAGCGCTTGGATGAGGGGCTCCGAGACGGCCATCGGCTGTTCCTGGTCGTGGCCCCGGCGGGCTATGGCAAGACGACCTTGGTCACCGACTGGCTGGGCAAGACCGGCATTCCTTCCGCCTGGCTCTCGCTGGATGAGGCCGACAACGACCCGCTCCGCTTCTTCACCTACGTTGTGGCCGCTCTGCAACAGACGCTCGGTCCGAAGCTGACTCGGCCACTGCCGGAAGCGTTCCCGATGACACCCCAGTCTCCCGAAGCATTGGTCCTTTCCTTGATCAACGACCTGGTCTCCGACCACGCCGTGGAGCAGCCTATACTCCTGGCTCTGGACGACTATCACGTCATCACCGACGGGGGTGTCCAGGAGGCGATGGTCTTCTTGCTGCGCCGCGCGCCGCCGAACCTGCACCTGGTCGTGCTCACCCGCGCCGACCCACCTTTCCCGCTGCCGCGCCTGCGCGTCCGCGAACGGATGACCGAAATCCGGGACCGCGATCTGCGGTTCACGCCCGTGGAGATGGCAGCCTTTCTCAACTCCCTCCATCGCCTGAACCTGGATGCCGGGCAGATCACGGCGCTTGAATCGCGCACCGAGGGCTGGGCGGCCGGGGTGCAGCTGGCCGTGTTGTCGCTGCAGGGGTGCAGCCCCGAGCGCGCCGCGCAGTTCATCACTGCCTTCAGCGGTAGCCACCACTATATCATGGATTATCTTTTCGACGAGGTCCTCAGCCGCCAGCCGGACGAGGTGCGCGAGTTCCTGCTCCAGACATCCATCCTCGAGCGGATGTGCGCTCGGCTGTGCGAAACGATCCTGACCGGTGGAGCGAGAGGATCGAGCAGCACCGGTGAAGGAGACATGGCCTCCCCGTCTCAAGAGATCCTGGAATATCTTGAACGCTCCAATCTTTTCCTTGTTCCCCTCGACGATGAACGGTGTTGGTATCGTTATCATCACCTCTTTGTCGACGTCTTGAGACAGATGCTCAAGGCCAACTGGCTGCCAGAGCAGATCGTTGGGCTGCACGGCCGCGCCTGCGACTGGTACAGCCAGAACGGGCTTGTTGCCGATGCGGTGCACCACGCGCTGCAGGCCGGCGATCACGACCGGGCTGCCGAAATCGTCGAGGAAAACGCCTGGTCGATGGTACTGCGCGCGGAACTTGGCACCCTGAAGAAGTGGATACAGGCATTGCCCGGCGATTCGGTCTCCGCGCGCCCGTGGCTGCGCATCTATTCCGCGTGGACTTTGTTTTTTGCGGAATCGGAAGCGGCAGAGGCCCAGTTGCAGGCGGTCGAACAGCGAGTATGGTCAGGCGACGGCACCGGGCTGCCGGCAGAGATGCAGGGCCATATCGCTGCCATCCGGGCATGGATCGCCTACCTGAGAGGTGATCCGGACCGCGCGGCTATGTTCTCGCACCAGGCACTTGGGTTCTGGCCGCAGATGGACGCTGCCGTTCGCAGCGGGTTGGCGGCTATTTGGGGGGATGGGTGCCTGGCGCAAAACGACTTGCCCGGATCTGCGCGTGCCTTTGCCGAGGCCGCGGATCTGGCCCGCTCCAGCGGCAACATTATGCTGGAGGTCGTATCACGCACGTCGTTAGGGGCACTCAATCAGGCGATGGGGGGCTTGAGCGAAGCGGAAGCGATTTTCCAGGAAGCATTGGAGACAGCCATCCGGAACAAGTCCCCGGTGGCAGGGCAGGCGTATGCCTGCCTGGCGCACCTGTATCGAGAGTGGAATGACCTGGCATCTACCCGGCTCTATGCAGAAAAGCTCATCGAGTCCAGTGCCATGTGGGGGGTTGTGGATGCGCTGGCATGTGGCCATCTTTTGCTGGCGACAGTGCTCCAGGCGCAGAACAACATCCCTGGGGCGAATCAGGCCCTGGCAGAAGTGAGCCGGGTGATGCACGAACATCCCCTTGAGATACGCTCAAAGCCGTGGCTTGGAGCTACTCGGGCGAGGCTGTGGCTGGCGCAGGGCAAGCTGGCTGATGCCCGCCACTGGGCCGAGACACGCGGGCTGAGCATAGACGGAAAACTCGATCTCACAAACGAAGTTGAATATCTTGCCCTGGTGCGTATCCTCCTGGCCGAACACAACGTCGATGACGCCGCGCGTCTGTTGTCGCGTCTCCAGAGGGCGATGGAATCCACAGGGCGGCAAGGAAACCCGATCGCAGTTCTTGTGCTGTGGGCGATTGCCTTGGACATGCAGGCAGGCACCGGTTCTGCCCTGGCTGTGCTGGAGCAGGCCGTGCGCTTGGCGCGACCCGAAGGCTACATGCGCGTCTTCCTGGATGAAGGCAAGCCCATAGAGACGTTGCTCAAGATCGCTATTACGCAATGGCAAGACCACGACCTCCTCACCTACAGCCGTAAGCTGCTGGCCGCCTTCGCCGACGAGAGTCCGCTGCCCGCCGCGGATCAGGCACCTCATGCAGGCATCCTGAGCGAGCGCGAGCTGGAGGTGCTGCGCCTGGTGGCCGCCGGCTGCTCGAACCAGGAGATAGCCAGCCAGCTGGTCATCGCCATCGGGACAGCCAAGCGGCACACCG
The DNA here is from genome assembly GCA_041300865.1 of Anaerolineae bacterium. Classification (GTDB taxonomy): domain Bacteria; phylum Chloroflexota; class Anaerolineae; order JAAYZQ01; family JAAYZQ01; genus JAAYZQ01. The sequence continues at coordinate 8,292 of JBFYTF010000592.1, read as the reverse complement.
CCAACATCTTTGACAAGCTGGACGTGCGCAACCGCACCGAAGCCGTGGCGAAAGCGCGCCAACTGGGCCTGCTGTAAGTCTTTCACGCCATCAAGAACTCCGAGGTCCGACCGAAGGGAGCCTCGGAGGTCTTTTTGTGTGCGACAGGATACACCTCTGGATACATCTTTCGCCACATGACAGGCCCCTGGGTTTACGGCTATACTGGTCGCAACAGAAGGAAAGGGGGACACGATAGAATGGACACTCACCTGAACACCAAGCGTATTCTGATCTTTTTGGCGTTGACCTTTGGCATTACCTGGACCGGGACCCTGGCGTTGTACCTGACCGTTGGAAAGAACGACCTGGTCCTGGCGGCGTTTCTGGCGAATTGGATCTTTGCTCTCTGGAGCCCAGCGCTGGCAAACGTGGCCACCCGCCTGATCACGAAGGAGGGCCGGGGACACCTCATGCTGCGGCCCAATTTCCGGCGGGGCTGGCGGTTCTATCTGGCGGCCTTGGTGCTCCCCTTGCTGGCGATCATCTTGGGCGCGGCGGTCTATTACCTGCTTTTCCCGCAGTTCTTCGACTCTAACCTCGGCGGGATGCGGCAATATTTGGCCGGCTTGTTGCCCTCCGTGGCGACGTGGACGGTGGCGGCGAACTCCTGGGCGATCCTGCTGGCCTTTACGCTGTTGATCCTGGCCACGGTGCCAATATATACCATCATCTCGTTCGGTGAGGAGTTTGGCTGGCGGGCCTACCTCCTGCCCAAGCTGGTGGAGCACTTTGCGGGCGCACAGCGTACGAGCGCTTCTGCGGACGATCCTGACTATACCGGCCGCCGGTACGCCGCCGCGGCTCGGAAGGCTGCCCTGCTGGTCGGCGTGATCTGGGGCGTGTGGCACTGGCCGGCACGGTTGCTGTTCAGCGGAATGCCCATCCTCCTCCTGCTGCTAGACCTCGTGCCCATGTGCTCGCTGAGCGTCCTGCTGGCCTGGGCCACCCTGCGCAGCGGCAGCGTGTGGCCCGCGGCCGTCGGGCATTCCACGCACAACCAAGCCTTGGCGCTGCCGATGTTTTCGGTGAAAGGGTTCGCCAACCCGCTGCTCGGCCCAGCACCCAGCGGCCTGATCGGCAGCATAGGGTACATCATCCTGGCGCTGGTGCTGTTGTTCAGCCGCAGGGCGTTCGAGGGGGCAAACGAAGTGGGTTCAGAAAAGCCACCGGCTGTTGCGACGACACAGAAGTATCAACCTTTTGCCTGAGCGGCGCGTGGTGTTTCAGGTATGAGTAGGAGACTAGGGAAAGGAGGCAGATATCATGAACTCGGACACAGCAGTCGTCACCGACGGGCTGACCCGTCACTTCGGAGAGATGGTCGCCGTCGACCACCTGACCCTGGAGGTCCGGGCAGGGGAGGTGTTTGGCTTCCTCGGCCACAACGGCGCCGGCAAGACGACGACTGTCCGGATGCTGAACGGGGTGTTGGCCCCGACCTCGGGCACAGCCCGGGTGTTGGGGCTGGCGCCCCTGGAGGAGGGCCCCGCGCTGCGGCGGCGCACCGGGGTCCTGACCGAGACCCCGTCCCTCGATGAGCGCCTGACGGGGCGGGAAAACCTCGAAGTCTATGCCACGCTGTATGGCATCCCCCGGCGCGAGATCGCGGCCCGCGTGAAGGAGCTGATGGAGGTCTTCCAGCTGGACGACCGGGCGGATGAGAAGGCAGGCGACTATAGCAAGGGTATGAAGCAGCGCCTGGCCCTGGCCCGCGCCTTGATCCATCGCCCTCAGCTCCTCTTCCTCGACGAGCCGACCTCCGGCCTCGATCCAGTGGCTACGCGGCTGGTCCACGACATGATCACGCATCTGAGCCACGATGAGGAGCGTACCGTCTTTCTGTGCACACATAACCTGGACGAGGCTCAGAAGCTATGCGACCGGGTCGCCGTCCTGGAGCACGGCAAGCTTGTTGCCCTGGGTACACCGGCGGAACTGGCCTCCAAGGTGGGACGCAGCCAGCGGCTGGAGCTCCAGGTGGCACGCGGCGATGAGGAGGCAGCGCTCCGCTTGCTCGCGGAGGCTCCAGGTATTTCAGCTCATCGGGAGAACGGCAAGATCGTAGCCGCCGGGGCAGAGTGGGCGGCCATCCCCGGAGTGGTCACATCGTTGGCCTCCGCGGGGGTGCGCATCTACCGCGTGGCGCCCCAGGAGACATCCTTGGAGGACACCTACTTTGCCCTTCAGAGCGAAAAGGAGGAAATGTCATGAACGGGAACTCGGTGCAGGCCATTGCGCGCAAGGATCTGAAGGTCGTTATTCGGAACAAGGCGGTGTCGATCCCGCTCATCGTGATGCCGGTCGTCATCCTGGTGGGTTTGCCGGCCGTGGTCGCGCTGATGCCCAAAGGCTGGGACATGGGCGGCATGCAGAGCATGCTGGGCCCGTTGCTGGCAGGCTACGACGAGGGCCAGATGATGGCCGTGTACCTCCTGGCTATCATGGCGGTGCCCTTGTACCTGATCATGTCCTTGACGGTCTCCATCGCCGGCGCCTGCGACAGCTTTGCAGGTGAGAAGGAGCGCAAGACGCTGGAGGCCCTGCTCTACACGCCGACGACCGACTGGGAGCTGCTCCTGGGCAAGCTGCTGTCGGCCTGGCTGCCGGCGCTGGGGATCGCGTGGGGCGGCTTCCTCCTCTACACCGTGACGGCCAACCTTGCAGCCTGGCCGGTCATGGGCCGGCTGTGGTTTCCCACGACAATGTGGGTGATTCTGGCTGTGTGGGTCGCACCGGCCGTGGCCGGGCTGGGGGTGGTCGCCATGGTCCTGCTTTCGTCGCGCGCCCGGACTTTCCAGGCAGCCTATCAGCTCGGAGGCCTGGTGATCCTGCCCATCCTCCTGCTGTTCGTTCTCCCGGCCAGCGGGCTGATGGCCTTCAGCGCCTGGGTGCTGGCGCTGTTGGGCCTCTTGGTCTGGGCCATCGACGCTGCACTCTTGTGGTTGGGCAGGCGCAGCTTCCGGCGTACCAAGCTGGCGTTGGAGATGTAGGAGAAGCGTTGAGGCAGCAGGGTATCAAGAACAAGGCGGAGACCATGAGTGCACAACCTTGGAGCGAACCGCAGCTGTATGAGATCCGGTTCCAGGGGCACCTGAGCTCGTACCGTGCGCAGATGTTCGAAGGATTGGAGATGGTCCAGGGGCCGGAAGGCGAAACGGTGCTGACCGGCCCCGTGATCGACCAGGCGGCGCTGCACGGCATCCTGAACAGGATCCGCGATCTGGGCGTGCCGCTGATGTCGGTCAAGCGTTTATCGGCGGATGATTAGCACGCGAAGCGTGGGGGCCAGAATCGTCTTCAGGTTGTCCACGGCACGCACGCTTCGCGTGACGTACACGCTCCTCGCCGCCGCCTGGGGATCCTCCTTGATCTCGAACCAGGGCGCCTTGCGGTCCAGGCATGCACTGCCTGTCCTGAGCGGAGCCGAAGGAAGCGGAGCGAATGTGTGGCCGTTGGCCTCGCGGGCCAGGTCCATCGCCTCGCCCAGAGCGGCACGGAACTTGTAGGCGTTCCCTGCGGCAGTGCACCCACAGTCTGGAAGCCGGCCTCGATCTTGGCCAGGAGCGCCCGGTCCTCGTCGTCAGTTCTCCCGACTGCGGCACCTTCCGTCGAACCTCTTGCATGCGAACGACAGCATCCTGTTCTCCAGATTCCCCCATGTCGCCACCATCTGTTCCGCTCGACAGTGTCCTCTCACGAGAACCGCCGTAGGCCTGCCGCGGGTTTCGGGCGCAGTGATGGTCAGGTAGAAGCGCAAGGGGTCTGGATCGTAGCGGCTGAGGAAGTGGGGCACGTCCACGGCAGCGCCGCGGCTCTTGCTGAATTTGCCGCCGATGCGTCACTCACCACGCCGCTGGCGCAGCCTCTGCGCCTTGGCGCACAGGTCGCGAAAGTACTCCGTCTCGGTGATCTCGGCCACTTCGCGTGCCTTCTTTGCCTCATCGATCTGGATGCGCAGCTCTTGCACCTGCTGCTTCAGGGACTGCTCGCGGGCATAGACCTCTCGCGCCATATTCTGAAAGACGCGTCCCAACTGACCGAGGGCATCGGACCGGGCGGCTACGCTGTCCAGGCTATCCAGCGTGAACTGCCCCGCCTCCACCGCCGCGGCAGCCGCCGTCACACGCGCGACCTGCTGCAGGTACTCCACCTCCTGGTCGCGCAGCCGTTTCTTCTCCAGGCAGGCGCCCAGCCGGGCGCGCAACAGCAGGGGGTCGAAGGGCTTGGGCAGGAAATCTTCGGCGCCCATGCCGATGCAGCGGACCACGCTGTCCATTTCGTCCAGGGCCGAGATGACGATCACCGGCAGGTCGCGCCGCGCCGGATCGCTCTTGAGCCGAGCCAGCACCTCGAAGCCGTCCATCTCGGGCATGAGGATATCGAGCAACACCAGGTCAAAGGCGTCGGCATCCAGCATCTCCAGCGCCTGGCGGCCGTTCTCCGCCAGGGCCACTGTGTGCCCCTGCTGTTCGCAGCTACGCTTCAACTGCATGCGGTTGATCACATAATCATCGACGACGAGGATCCGACCTTGAATGTCCGTGGTCCACCTCCCTTTCTCCGGCTCGTGGCGGGGCGCCGGCCCCGGTTCCTGCACAGCTTCCGGGCCTCAGGTCAGGCGGACGCGGAGCGAGCGCCGTTCACCTTGACCTGCAAGGCTGCCGCGACCTGAGCGTACGCCGCCTCGAGGGCCCCAACCCCGGCCTCGGCCTCAGCCAGAGCACCCGCTTTGCCCAGGTCCTCCACCTCCTTGCACCGGGCGGCGAAGGCCAGGGCGCCAAAGCTGGCGCTGCCCGCCTTCAGGCTGTGCGCTGCACGCTGAAGGGCGGAAGCCTCGCCGCTCGCGAGAGCCTGCCGCATGCTGCCAATAAGCTCGGGACTCGAGGTGAAATAGGCTTCTACCAGTTCGCTCAGAAAATCGACATCGCCCCCCAGGCTGTCAAGCAGCCCGGCGAAGGTTGCCTGGTCGATGATTTCGTCTGTTTTAATAGAACTGCTCCTCTGGGAATCCACCTCAGCTCACGCAGGTGCCGGGCGGGAGGCCAATGGCTGGCAGCGCGCCAGCGCCTGGACCAGCTCGTCCACGCGGATCGGCTTGCTCACATAGTCGTCCATCCCCGCCACAAGGCACATCTCCCGGTCCCCCTGCATGGCATTCGCCGTCATGGCAATGATGCGGGGCCGCGCCCCACCCGGCCAGCGCGCACAGATCTGGCGCGTCGCCTCCAGCCCGTCCATCTCGGGCATCTGCACGTCCATAAGAACCACGTCGTACGGCTGACGCTCCAGCGCCTCGATCGCCTCCAGCCCGTTGGCCGCTACGTCCGCCCGGTAGCCCATCTGTGCCAGCAGCCGCAGCGCCAGCTTCTGATTCACCACATAGTCCTCGGCGATCAGGATGCGCAGCGGCAGCCGCTCGGCCATCTCCACGCGCAAAGCGCGCCGGACCGGGACGCTGACCGGGACCGGCCCCTGCTGCACGCTTTGCGCACAGATGCCCATTAAGGTGTCAAACATCGCTGAAGCCCGGATCGGCTTGGTCAGGCAGGCGGCAAAGAGGCCGGCTGGGATCTCTTTGCCATAGCCGCCCAGGGAGGAGAGCAGTATCAGCGGTGTAGGGGTGCGCCTTGCCGCCCCCGTCGCCCCAGCAGGAACAGCTCCCGCCTCCACGACGCGCAGGGCCTCGGCCAGCGCCACGCCGTCCATCTCGGGCATGTGCAGGTCCAGGATCGCCAGGTCGAACCCCTCACCCCGGCGGGCCCATTCGAGCGCTTCGAGCGGCAAGCCGGTGGCGCGCGGCTGCATCCCCCAGCCCTTCGCCTGCAGGGTGAGGATCCGCCGGTTCGTGGCATTGTCGTCCACGATCAGCACGCGCCGGCCGCGCAGCTCAGGGGCTTCGCCCTGGAGCGACGGCCGGGCTTGCGCTTCCGTCGCCTCGGGCGCCCGGATCGTGAAATGGAAAGCCGACCCTTTGCCCGGCACGCCCTCGCTCTCCACCCACATGGTGCCGCCCATCAGCTCGCTCAGCCGTTTGCTCACCGCCAGGCCCAAGCCCGTGCCCCCGTACTTGCGCGTGGTCGACGCATCCACCTGGGAAAAGGCCTGGAAGAGGCGGTTGAGCCGGTCGGGCGGGATGCCGATGCCCGTATCGCGCACCGCAAAGTGGAGTGACGCGGTGAGGGGGAGACGGCCTTCAGCCGGAGACTCAGGGACTGTCTCCGCGTCTCTCGTAACCGCCACCACAACCTCGCCGTGCTCGGTGAACTTGACCGCATTGCTCAAAAGATTGACCAGGATCTGGCGCAGGCGGGTCACGTCGCCGGAGATGGCGGAGGGAACGTCGCGGGCGATCTCACAGGCCAACTCCAGGCCCTTCTCGGAGGCTCTCAGTTTGACCAGGTCCAGCGCCGACTCCACGCACTCGCGCAGGTCAAACGGCTGCAGCTCGAGGTCCATCTTGCCGGCTTCGATCTTGGAAAAGTCGAGGATGTCGTTGATGATGGTCAGCAGGGCGTCGCCCGAGTTGCGGACCGTTTCGGCGAACTCGCGCTGCTCGGCGTTGAGCGGGGTATCCAGCAGGAGGCCGCTCATGCCGATAATTGCGTTCATCGGGGTGCGGATCTCGTGACTCATCGTCGCCAGGAAGGCGCTCTTGGCCTGCGTCGCCGCCTCGGCCGCCTCCTTTGCCCGGTGCAGATCCTCTTCCATGCGCTTGCGCTCGGAGAAATCGCGCAGGAAGCCGTCGTAGCCGAGCCGGGTGCCGTCGTCGGCCAAGTAGAGGCGGGCATTCGTCATGATGACGACCGTGCTGCCATCGCGGCGCTTGAGGCATGCCTCGAAATCCTCGACGGAACCGGCTTTCAGGATCATCTCCAGGAACCGCTGGCGATCGGCCGGGTTGGCAAAGAAATCCCTGGCCATATTGAGGCCGATCATGTCAGCTGGCGAATCGTAGCCGAACAGTTCCGCGCCCGAAGGGCTCACCAGCACGACGTTGCCTACTGCATCCAGCCGGAAGTAGGTGTCGATGCTGTTGTCGACCACGCTCCGGTACAACTGTTCGCTAGTGCGCAGCGCTTCTTCGGCATGCTTGCGCTCGGTGAGATCGCGAATAACCTCGATCGCACCGACCACCTGGCCCCTGGAATCGCGCAGGGCAGAGGCGGTGCCCAGCAGGTAGGCGCCGCCCCCCCTGAGTTGCGGCACATAGGTCTCCCCCACCAGGACCGCGCCTTCCCTGCGGACATGCGCGTACTTCTGTTCCAGTTCGTTCCGGGGCACTGTCACCAGATCGATGAGGATGGGTCTCCGCTCGCCATAGAAGGGCAGGGCATACTCGTAATCGCCCTTGCCCAGCATCTCGTCCGCTCTCGCGCCCGTCACCTCTTCCAGGGCCCGGTTCCAGGCGATGACCTTTCCCTCCCGGTCGATCACCAACACGGCATCGGGCATTAAGTTGATAATGTTGGCCAGCTGCCGGTGCGATTCCTGCAGCGCCGCTTCCACGCGCTTGATCTCGGTGAGGTCGTGGTACAGAGCCAGCACCGCCACCTCTTCTCCGCCGACCATGACAGGCACGGCCCACAGCTCGACGTCGACCAGCGTGCCATCTCGACGGGCGCGCTGGGTCATGGCGTGCACGGGAGCGGGAGTCTCCGCGGTCGTGATCCGGCCATAGGCCACGGCTTCGTCGTGGATTGCCGGGTTGTGCGCCAGCAGGTCGTCCAGGTTGCGGCCGCCGGCTTCCGCAGCGGTGTAGCCGAACAACTGCTCCGCGGCCGGGTTCCAGGTGACCACATTGACCGCCGGGTCCGTGGTCACGATCGCCACCGGGCTGTTCTCGATGACCGCCTCGGAGTATAGCTTTTCCAGCTGCGCCTCGTGCGTTGCCTTCGCCAGTTCAAACGTCCGTTGCACGATCCGCTGCTCCAGCGTCTGGTACAGCCGCACCCGGTCGATGGCGCCCGCGATCTGGCTGCCCACCGTCATCAGCAGCTCAAAGCTGTCCTCCGTCACCGGCCGGTCCGTCGTGGCGTTGTCGACGGCGAGCACACCTACGGCAGCGCCATGCACCAGCAGGGGCACCGCGACGAACCGGCGCGTCTTCAGGGCCTGGACGTAGCGCAGCGTCTGCTCGTCGGCCATTTGTGTGGCGTGGGTGACCAGCACCGGCCGGCCCAGGCGCACTGCCTGGCTGAGGAAAGAACCCTCGTTGTCCAGCGAGACGGCCATCTCGCGCGCCGTGGCAGC
>JBFYTF010000097.1:0-3930 GCA_041300865.1 Anaerolineae bacterium | reverse complement strand
CCAGGATAAAGGGGCCCTGCTGCGGGATCTGGTCCCAGCCCTCGATCTGTAGCCGGAGGACAATGCGCAGGAAGAAGGCGACGACACTCCGCGCCACTCGGTACCAGCCCCGCGGCTTTAGCCCATACCTTCTGGATGCGCCTTCTTCTGTGCCCATGTGTCCTCCCCTCCTCCCACTGGCAAAACACCGTTTGCCCACCCAGGGTGCGCTCTCTTCCCGAAGCAGGCCTCGCCCTAGGGAGTAGCGCTCGGCACGGGCGTGTCGCTGGGCGCCGGGGCCTGGTAGCCGACCCACCAGCCCTGGACTTGCACGTCGTAGCGCGCCACGTCGCCAAAGGGCGCGAGGATCACGTCGAAAGGCGCCGTAGCCCCCGCCAGGAACAGGTCCGCGGCGATGGCCACCGCTCGCGCCCCAACGACGTGGTCCGCGCTGTCAAAGAGCGTAACCACAACCGCCACTTGTTCGGCATCTGCCTGGCCGGTGTTGTGCACCTGGCCCTGCACCCGATAGTTCTTGTCCGCCGTCCAGGTGCCTTGCTCGTCAACGACTGCCAGGTCGGGATAGCGCGGCCCAAGGTGCGTGCTTGGCACGCCGGCCAACACCTGGGTCTGATACTGGGCAAAGCTACTGGGCGGCGCCGCAAAAAGGATGGCAAAGGGTGCCCGCTCGCCGGCGGGCAGGATGTCTACCTGCGTAAAGGCCCGCCCCGCGGTCAGCAGCCGGCCCATCTCGTCGTGCAGCGACACCTGGACCTGCACTTCCTCGGCAGGCTGCCCGGACAGGTTCACGACTTCGCCCAGGCACCACAGGCTGTCGACGGGTGTGCGGTGAAAGGCCAGCCCCTGGATGCGCAGAGCCACGGGTGTGGGCGTCGGCACAGCCGTCGGCCCCCCCTCCGCCGGGGGCGCGGGGATAATGAGCTCCTGGCCGATGCTCAGCCGCCGGGGGTCGGTGATGCCGTTGGCGTCCTGGATCTCCTGGACCGTGACGCCAAACTGGCGGGCAACGGGCAACAGCGTGTCTCCTTTTTTGATGACATAGATCACGGGTGTGGCCGTCGCCGTCGGCGTCGGGGTGTCAGAGGGCGTAGCGGGCACAGGCGTAAAGGTCGCCCGGCGCGTGGCCGTCGGCCGTGGCGTGTCCGTGGGAGCGGCCGTAACCCCCGCCACGACGGGGGCCGTGGGCGGTTGGAGCATGCGGCCGCAGCCCGCCAGGGCAAGGTGGCAAATGAGCAGGACGCATGCTGCGGGCGTTGTCCCGCGCCGGAGAGCTTCGCGGGTTCCCGGCCTCGCTCGGTTCAATTCTCCTCCTTGATCTCGCCGTCGCGACGGCAGCCCGATTGTAACAAAAGAGGGGGGGAAAGTCAAACGGCCCTGACCCGGTTTGACGCGCCCGCCCCTGGATGCTATAATCGCCTCGTCCTGATTGCCAAAAAGAGGAGGAGCAACAAGATGATGGATCCTCGCGTCGAAGCCGTAGCGCGCATCCTGGTCGACTATTCCGTCGACGTTCAGCCCGGGCAGTTTGTTCGCATCGAAGGCACGCCCGACGGCTCGCCTTTGATCCTGGCCGTCTACCGCCGGGTACTGGAGCGCGGCGGCAACCCCTGGCTGCGCCTCAGCCTGGACGACGCGTCCGAGATCTTTTACAAAGTCGCCGGCGATGCCCAGTTGGACTTTCTTCCCCCGGTCTTCTTGCAGCTTGTGGAAGAGCTCGACGCCAGCATCAGCGTCTGGACCGAGTCAAACACCAAGGCCTTGACCAACGTCGATCCCGCCAAGCAGGCGCGCGCCCAGGCGGCCCGCCGGCCGCTTTCGGAGCGCTTCCTGGAGCGGGCGGCGAACAAGGAGCTCAAGTGGGTCGGCACTGCCTATCCCACCCAGGCCTTTGCCCAGGACGCCGAGATGTCCCTGTCCGAGTTCGAGGATTTCCTGTACGGTGCCGCCCTCGTCCACGAGGCTGACCCCATCGCTGCCTGGCAAGAGATCTCCCGGCAGCAGCAAAAGCTGGTCGACTGGCTCACGCCCAGGGAGCAGGTGCGCTTGCTCGGGCCCGACACAGATCTGACCCTGTCCATCAAGGGCCGGGGCTGGGTGAACTGCGACGGCCACGAGAACTTTCCCGACGGTGAGGTCTTTACCGGGCCCATCGAGGACAGCGTGAACGGGCACGTGCGTTTCAGCTACCCGGCGGCCGAAGGCGGCCGGGAGGTGGAGGACGTGCGCCTCTGGTTCGAGAACGGCAAGGTCGTCAAGGCCACGGCCGCCAAGAACGAGGAGTTCCTGTTGGCCATGCTCGACACCGACGAGGGAGCGCGCTACCTGGGCGAGTTTGCCTTTGGCACCAACCAGGGCATCCAGCGCTTTACCAAGAACATTCTCTTTGACGAAAAGATCGGGGGCACGGTGCACATGGCCCTGGGCACGGGCTATCCCGAGACGGGCAGCGCCAACCGCTCGGCCATCCACTGGGACATGATCTGCGACCTGCGCCAGGGCGGCGAGGTGTGGGTCGACGGCCAGCTCTTTGCCCGCGACGGCAAGTTCCTGGTCTAGCCGCGGCCTATCGGGTCACACCCGGACCGGTTTGAGATGAAGATGGGTTCGCTTGTCGCGGCCATTGCTTCGACGTCCGGCGCGGTCCGGGGCTCATCCGCGTACAACCCATAACCGCTCTCGACGAGCTCCACCAGCCGGCGGGTAAAGCGGGCCGCTGGAGCTCCGTCGACGATGTCGTGGTCGAATACCAGCGTCAGGTTCAGGATCTCGCGCGGCTCGATCCGGCCCTCGACGACGGCCGGCTTCCACGTCGTGCTCCCTACCACCACGCCGAGGGAGAATGGTATGGGATAGACGCCCCAGCCGCCCTGACCCTCGCCAAACATGCCCACGGCGGTGACAAGAACGGTGCCGTTCAGGGACACGCCCATGGTCGGGTCGCGCCGCGTGACCAGCCGGTACAACGCACTCAGCAGCTTGGGCACTGGCCACGGAAGCAACAGGGCAGAATAGCACCACGCCGCAGGTCCTCTTGGCGGCGACTCCGGTGTCGACTGCACCGTGCGGATCTCCTGGTGGATCTCGCGGTACGTCTTGTGGTTGGCGGCCCGGATGACATGCCCCGTCGGCCTGCGCTGTCCGCCAACCTGCCGTTCGACCATCAACGCCACGTCGACGTCGTCAAATAGGACGAGTTGTTTCCGGCCCTTGCGGTAGGCCTGCACTGCCTTGTCTTCGTCTAGCGCGCGGGCCAGGCAGGAGATCAGATAACCGGTAAAAGACAGCGACTCACCCGTGAACAGCTTGTGCTGGGCGATATGCTGCCGGGCGACCGTCACGTCCACTTCCAACAGGCCGTACATGAAGTGCTTCGGCCCGCCCATGTCGAGCAAGTTCGCCATGAAGCGGCGTGCCGGTGGCAACTCGACGATGGAATAGGGCGCTGCTTTCTCGCTCATGCAATCCTCCTTGGGGCGATTCCTCCGAATCCGACCTTTCTCCCGACTTGCCTTCGCTCTGGATCCTCTTGTCTGCAGGATACCATGCCATCGGCGTGCCGTCATGAACCAAAAGGCGGATTCGTCGCTGCCCAAAAAGGACCATCTGCCCACCGACCCTCTGCTACCTGGCCAGCAGAGGCACGCTACCACATTTGTGGGATGTGCCCACCGGGCGAGGGGGGCCACAAGCTGCGCTACCCGGCGGCGGCCCCGCCGGGTAGCGGCAAGTCGAATCTTCCCGAAGAAGCGGCGCGGGCCGGTTAGCGACCCTGGCGCAGATTCTGCGCGACGAAATCCCAGTTGACCAAATGATCCAGGAAAGCCTGCACAAAATCGGGGCGGCGGTTCTGGTAATCGAGGTAATAGGCGTGCTCCCAAACGTCCACGGTGAGCAGGGGCACCTGGTTGCTGGTCAACGGGTTGCCGGCAT
>JBFYTF010000586.1:0-6781 GCA_041300865.1 Anaerolineae bacterium | reverse complement strand
GAAAGGCATACAATTGGCTTGGGCATGGCTCAACCTCGGGATTTGGTTTTGGCGAACCCTATTATCCCTGATTGGGCCGTGCCCGTCTATTTCAAGTCCTGTTAAAGTGCAAGGATAGTGTAAATAGCTTGACTAATACCAAAGACAAAGAGGGGACGGCCCCCTGCAACTCCGTCACAGCCAGCAAGTGCCCGTAGAGTGGCACCTCAGGAAAAAGCCCGCACCAGGCCAGGCAATGGGAAGGACCCTGGCATGCCGCCGCGCAAGCCGTCCAGGAAATAATAGCATAAAAGGCGCCAGCATAACCGCCGGGAAAAGTGGATATTCGGTAGCAAAGGTTGGCCAGGGTCGAAAAGGTTGGAAAGGTTGGACACTCGCGCATAATACTACACATCTCTTCTTTTTGCCCTCTCCCCTCGCCCGGTCATTTGCCAACGCCGCCAAACGATGGTATGATTTCGCGACGAGGATACAAGGGGGTTGGGCGTAGGGCATGGTTCGCGACCTGGTAGAGGCTGTGCGGGAGGCGGGCGTTGTGGGTGCCGGCGGAGCCGGTTTCCCGACCCACGTCAAGCTCACGGCACAGGTAGACACGGTGATCGCCAACGGCGTGGAGTGCGATCCCCTTCTCCAGTGCGACCAACGCCTCATGGAGAGCCAGGCCGCCGAGATCGTCCGCGGCGTGCGCCTGGCGATGGAAGCGACGGGCGCCGGCCGGGGCATCCTGGCCCTGAAGAAGGGCTACAAGGCCTCCATTGTCGCCCTGCGGCGGGCGACTGAGGCTCCCGGACGGGGCGGCGACATTAGCCTGCTCCTCCTTGAGAGCCGCTACCCGGCCGGCGACGAGTTCGTCCTGGTCTACGAGGCCACCGGCCGCCTCGTGCCCGAGACCGGCCTGCCCCTGCACGTCGGCTGCCTCGTCCTCAACGTCCAGACCCTGTTCAACATCGCCCGCGCCGCGGATGGGCTGGCCGTCACGCACCGCCTGCTGACCGTCGCCGGGGCCATCGCGAGGCCGGTTACGCTCTGGGTGCCCGTCGGCACGGCTATCGGCGACGTCCTCGCCTGGGCCGGGGGGGTGAAACTGCCCCGCTGGAGCGCGGCCGGCCTCCTCCGGACCGCCGACGACTATGCGACAGTCATTGGCGGGCCGATGATGGGCCGCGTCGCCGCCGGACTGGAAGAGCCCGTGACTAAGACGACCAGCGGCCTCTTGGTCCTCCCCCGTGAGGGTGCCGTCGTCCGCTACCTGACCCGTTCCCGCACCTCCTGGGTGCGCCGCGGCATCTCTACCTGCGACCAGTGCCGCGACTGCACCGACCTCTGCCCCCGTTACCTCCTGGGCCACAACCTTAGGCCCCACGAGGTCATGCGCAGCATCAACTACGGTCTTTCACGGCCCGCCGACAAGGTGACTGCCGCGGTCCTGTGCTGCGAGTGCCGGCTGTGCGAGGCGTATGCTTGCCCGCTGGAGCTCTCGCCCATGGCCTATTACGTGGCCATCAAGGAAGAGCTGCGCGGCCAGGGTTGGGTCAACGACACCCACAAGCGGACAGACTTCCAGCCGCACGTCACCCGCGACTACCGCCTGGTGCCGACCCGCCGCCTCATCGCCCGCCTTGGCCTGGCCGAGTGGGAAGGGCAGCTCGCTCCCCTGGACGTCAGAGCCTACGCTCCTGAGAGGGTGCGCATCCCCCTGCGGCACGGTCCCGGCGCCCCAGCCCGGCCCCTGGTCGGGGTAGGCGACCGGGTGACGGCCGGCGACCGCCTGGCAGCCATTCCCGACGGCGCCCTGGGTGCCACCCTGCATGCCTCCATCCCCGGACGGGTCGTCCGCGTCGACGACCGGGGTGTCGAGATCGTCGCCGGCTGATGGCGCGATGACCTCCATGCCGCAGATGCTCACCGCTCCTGGAAGGGACCAAACATGATCGAGCCCGCCATCGCTCTCGTCGAGACCAACAGCGTCGCCGCCGGCATCCTGGCCGGCGATGCGATGGTCAAAAGGGCCGCCGTCCAGATCTTGGAGGCCCGCTCCATCTGTCCCGGCAAGTATATGGTCCTCGTTTGCGGGGAAGTGGGCCCCGTGCGCGAGGCGTTTGACGTGGGCCTCGCCGCCGCGGCCGACACCCTGGTCGACCAGCTCCTTCTGCCCAACGTCCACCCAGCCGTCTTTCCCGCGCTCATGAGCGCCACGCCGCCGCGCGACGACGAGGCGCTGGGTATCGTCGAGACGATCACCGCCGCCATCTGCATCGTCGCGGCGGATGCCGCCGTCAAGGCCAGCGACGTCCAGCTCCTCGAAATCCGCCTGGCCAACGGCCTCGGCGGCAAGAGCTTTGTGCTCATCGAGGGCACGGTGGCCGACGTGGAGGCCGCCGTCGCCGCCGGGGTAGAGCTGGTGAAAGAGGAGGGCCTTCTCGTCCGGCAGGTCATCATCTCCCAGCTCCACCCACAGATGAGGAGCAAGATTATCTGATGCAGCTCGCACGCGTCATCGGCACCCTCGTCGCCAGCCAAAAGAGCCCGGGCCTGGAAGGCGTGAAGCTCCTCGTCGTCCAGCCTCTCGACAGGCAGGGCCAGCCCACAGGCGAGCCGGCCATCGCTGCCGACGGAACCGCCCAGGCCGGCCCGGGGGAGCTCGTGTTTGTGGTCGCCAGCCGCGAGGCGGCCCTGACCTTGCCCCAGTGGTTCGTGCCCGTCGACCTGGCCATCAGCGGCATCGTCGACGACCTGGACGTCCCACCGCTGGAAGCCGGGCAGGGCTGAGGGAGGCAGGCAACGATGTACATTGGGCGTGTCGGTGGCACGGTGGTGGCCACCATCAAGGACAAGACGTTCGCCGGGCACAAGCTCCTGGTCGTCGACAAGCTCACGCTGGACGGCCGGCCCACCGGCAAGTATGACATCGCCGTCGACATTGTCCAGGCCGGAGTCGGCGACCTTGTGCTCGTCATGGATGAGGGCAATTCGGCGCGGCAGCTCCTCGGGCAAGAGCCGTTGGGCGCCGTGCGAGCCGTCATCGTCGGCATTGTCGACGACGTGGAGGTAGAGGGCACCAGCTGACCCTGGAACCATGGCCACCATCAAGAGACAGAACGAGTTCGAGCTGAGGGAAGAGATCCTGCGCGTGGCGCGCCTCATGTGGGAGCGGGGCTATGTCGCGGCCACCGACGGCAACCTCTCGGCTCGCCTCGGCCCCGACCGCCTCCTCGTCACCGCCAGTGGACGCAGCAAGGGCTTTCTGAGCGCTGGCGACGTCATCGCGCTGGACCTGGAGGGCCGCCCATCAGGCGGCTACCGCGGGCGGGGAGAGCGTCCCTCGTCCGAGATCTTGATGCACCTGGAGGTCTATCGCCAGCGGCCAGAGGTCCAGGCTGTCATCCACGCCCATCCGCCCCTGGCCACCGCCTTCAGCATCGCCGGCGTGTCCCTGGCCCGCTGTGTCATTCCCGAGGTCATTGTCACCCTGGGCGGCATCCCGACCACCGGCTATGCCACGCCCAGCACCGCCGAGGTGCCCGAGAGCATCCGCCAGGCCATCCAGCATTACGACGCCATCATCATGTCGCACCACGGCAGCCTGACCGTGGGCCGCGACCTGTGGGAGGCCTATCTGCGCCTGGAAAAGGTCGAGCACACGGCCCAGATTACCCTCGCCGCCCACCAGCTGGGGCACGTCGGCACGCTTTCGCCCGCTGCCGTGGCACAGCTGGCCGAAATGCGCCGCAGCCGTCTGCAGAGCGAGGGGCGGGACATTTGCGAGGGCTGCACCATTTGCAGCCTCGACGACGTGCCGGCTTTCGGCCAGCCTGCGCACCCCATGGGGGGGCTACCCGGCAGAGAAAGGACAGGATAATGAAAGGTCTCATTCTGAGCGGCGGCAAGGGGACCCGCCTCTACCCCATCACCTACACCAGCGCCAAGCAGTTGGTCCCGGTCGCCAACAAGCCCGTTCTTTTTCGGGTCATCGAGTCCATCCGTGACGCAGGGATCGATGACATCGGCATTGTCGTGGGCGACACCGCCCAGGAGATCCGGGAGGCGGTGGGCAACGGCCGGCGCTGGAACGTGAAGATCACGTACATCCCCCAAGATCAACCCCTGGGCCTGGCCCACGCGGTCAAGATCAGCCAGGATTTCTTGGGCGAAGACCGCTTCGTCATGTTCCTGGGCGACAATGTCATCGAGGGCGGCATCTCGGGCCTCATCCGCGAGTTCGAGACGTCGGACTATAACTGCCAGATCGTCCTGACCCCGGTAGACAACCCGTCGCAGTACGGCGTGGCCGAGCTGGACCCCGAGACGCGGGCCATCGTCCGCCTAGTGGAAAAGCCGCGCAACCCGCCCAGCAACCTGGTCCTGGTGGGCATCTACATGTTTGACAAACACGTCTGGGAGGCGGTGAATGCCATCAAACCCTCCTGGCGCGGCGAGCTGGAGATCACCGATGCCATCCAGTACCTGGTAGACAAGAGTTACCTGGTGCATCCCTACATCCACCGCGGCTGGTGGATCGACACCGGGGCGCCGGGCGACATGCTCCAGGCCAACGACCTGGTGCTGGACGAGATCGACCACAGCATCCAGGGCTACGTCGATCGTGATTCGCAGGTCAACGGCAAGGTGACCATCGAGAAGGGCGCCGAGATCATCAACAGCCGTGTGCGGGGGCCGGCCATTATCGGCGAGGACTCGCGCATCATCAATTCCTACGTCGGCCCCTTCACCTCCATCTATCACGATGTGGTCGTGGAGAACGCCGAGATCGAGCACAGCATCGTCCTGGAGCACAGTCGCATTCTGGACATTCCCTACCGCATTGAAGATAGCCTCATCGGGCGGCACTCGATCATCACCCGATCACCGATCAAGCCCAAGGCGCTGAAAATGACCCTGGGCGATCACAGCAACGTCGGCATCCTGTGATGCGGGGCGAGCGGCGAGCGGGGAGAGGACAGGCGGGCCGGGACATGGGCCGTTCTGGAGTTGGAGATCCGCGCCCTCGCGTGTATAATAGAGGTCTCGATTGAAAACCCACGGAAGGGAGGTGAGATAATGGGCTCGGTTCAGAAATGGCGCAGAAAAAAAGCATCCAAGCACAAGCACCGCAAGATGCTGAAGAAGACACGCTGGCAGCGGCGCAAATAAAAATTCGGGTCACAAGACCCCAACGCCGGGCGGCCACGGAGGAGAGAAGGCAGGTTTTCGCTTTTCCGTCTCGGCCGCCCGGCGTTCGCAGCCAGCACGTGTGGGAGACTAGCGGATGAAGACCACCTTGATCTATCCCGGCATCGCCGGGTACGGCTTTAACAGCCTGGCCAGGGGTATGGAGGCAGGCTGGGTCAGCCACGGCCTGGCCCACATTTCCAGCGCGGCCAAGGCCCAGGGCTTTGCCCTGGACCTCATCGACCTGCGGGCCCTGACCGGCTGGGACCAGCTGCGCGAGGAGCTGCTCGCGCGGCGGCCCGACGTCGTGGGCATGACCATGATGAGCGTCGACTATAACCCCGGCATCGAGGCGGCGCGCATCGTCAGAGAGACCCTGCCCGACGCCGTGACGGTCGTCGGCGGGCCGCATCCGACGATCATGGTCGAAGAGGTGGCCGAGATTCCGGAGTTGGACTATGTCGTCACGCGTGAGGGCGAGGTCACCTTTCCCTGGCTGCTGGGCGAGATCCAGGCCGGGCGGCGGCCAGAGAGCCGGGTCCTGACCGGCGAACCGGCCGATCTCGACGCTCTGCCCTTTCCCGACCGTGACCTGTTCCTGGACGAGTGGCGCAAGTACGGCTACACGCTGGACTCACCCGAGGTGCCCTTTGTGCCCGACCTGCCTGCCCCGTTCCTGACCATTATTGCTGGGCGGGGCTGCAAATACAACTGCAACTTTTGCCAGCCCGCCGAGCGCCACATTTTCGGGCGCAAGGTGCGCAAGCGCTCCCCAGGCAACGTCGTCGCCGAGCTCAAGCTCCTCCGCGAGCGCTATCATTTTGCCAGCTTCATGTTCCACGACGATTGTCTCACCGAAAACCGGGAGTGGGTGCTCGAGTTCTGCGATCTGTACCAGGCCGAAGGCTTCACCCAGCCCTTTTTCTGCCAGAGCCGCGCTGACATCATCGCTCAGAACGAGGACATGGTGGAGCGCATGGCCCAGGTTGGGCTGAAGGGCTATTTCGTCGGCTTTGAGAGCGGCAGCGACCGGGTACTTAAGTTCTTGCGGAAAGGCACCACCCGCCAGAAGAACCTGGCCGCCGCCGAGACCTGCCGCCGGCACGGCATCAAGATCTGGGCCAATTACATGCTGGGCCTGCCGACGGAAACAAAAGAAGAGGTCATGGAGACCATCTCCATGCTCAAGGAGATCGACCCGGACTGGTACAGCCCGGCCTTTTATACCCCGCATCCGGGCAGCGACCTGTACGACTATTGCGTGGAGCAGGACCTGAGCCTGATTACGAGCCACGACCAGTACAGGCGCAACCCCTGGGAGGTCAAGGTCAAGGGCCAGGACCCGGAGTTCCTGCAATGGGCGCTGAAAGAGAGCCAAAGGCGCAAGCCGGTCAACGCCGCGCGCCGGCAGGCCGGATACCTCTGGGGCCGCTACGCGCGGCCCGACAAGGTCGTGCGGCGTGTGCGGCGGCTGGTGGCAGGCGGCTAGCATCTTGCCGGTGAGGGACTGCAGGTCCGTCGGGCGCACTCTTACAGGAGTTCTCATGCCCCGCGGGCGCCACGAGGGATGAAAACGCCGGGAGCGCCGGCATCCTGCCGGCAAAGAGGGGCC
>JBFYTF010000574.1:0-4375 GCA_041300865.1 Anaerolineae bacterium | reverse complement strand
CGGGGGCTCGTTTGCACCGCAAGCGGCAACCAGCAGCACGATGCTCGCGATGGTCGCGATGCTCAGCAGCATCAAACCAAAACCAGATCGCTTCATTCTTTCCTCCACTTCTGTTTGAATTGCGCGCCACAAGATACGCGGCAGCACAAGTGCGTGCCGGTGGAAGGACTACTTCGTTGGGGTCTTCACCTGTCAGGCGCAGGTCTCTAGCGGTGAGCCACGGGTCGATGATAGCAGAAAATCTGTTTTTTTGCAAGAATCTCTTTGCTGCATTCTGCAGCCACATCGCCTTGGTGGTGCGGCGGCTGTGTGGTATAATGGGCTGCGCGCCTCGAGGCCGCCCGCCGGGATCGCGGAACCGCTCGCCTGAAGGAGAAAGTGTATGGAACCGGTCCGGGTACTGTGTACGATGCGCTTCAGCGACGACCTGCTTGAGAAGCTGCGCCATGTGTCGCCCCGCCTCCACATCCAACAGGAAACCTGTCACAATGCCGGGGAGGTGGCGGCAGCGCTGCGCAGCAACCCCGGCGTCGAGATCTTGTATGGGCTGCCCATGCCGCCCGATCTCCTCGATCTGGCGCCCGATCTGCGCTGGCTTCAGCTGCACAGCGCCGGCGCCGACCACCTGCAGGACCACGCCGTCATGGACAGCGACGTCGCGGTGACCACGACCAGCGGCATCCACGCCGTGCCCATCGCCGAGTACGTCATGGCCTCCATTCTGGCCTTCCGCTGGCGCGTGCCCCTCTGGACCCGCTGCCAGCGCGACCACCACTGGCCCTCCGGCCGGTGGGAAACCTACGCGCGCCCCGAGCTGCGCGGCAGTACCATCGGCATCCTCGGTTACGGCAGCATCGGCCGCGAGGTCGCCCGGCTGGCCCAGGCTTTTGGCATGCGCGTCCTGGCCCTGAGCCGCTCCGGCAAGCGGGCCGATCGTGGCTATCGGCAGGCAGGCATCGGCGACCCCGAGGGCGAAATCCCGGACGAGATCTACCGGACCGAGCAGATGGGCGAGCTCCTGCCCCAGTGCGATTACGTCGTCGTGGCCCTGCCGCTGACGTCCACCACGACCCACGCCATCGGCGAGGCCGAGCTGCGGGCCATGAAGCCCGGCGCGTACCTGGTCAATATCGCCCGCGGGGCGATCGTCGACGAGGAGGCCCTGGTGCGCGCCCTGCGCGAGGGCTGGATCGGCGGTGCCGGCCTGGACGTGTTCGAAGAGGAGCCGCTGCCCGCCGGCAGCCCCCTGTGGGAGATGGACAATGCCCTCGTCTCCCCCCACGTCGCCGGCTTTACACCCCGTTACGACGAACGGGCGGTGGCGCTCTTTGCCGAGAACCTGGCGCGCTACCTGGAGGGCGAGCCCCTCATCAACGCCCTGGACAAGAAGCAGGGCTATTGACGAACACGAGAAAGGAAACAGCCGTGACCGAAACACTCCCCCATTGGGATCTCTCCAACGTCTACCCGGGCCTCGATTCGCCCGAATTGCGCGAGGGCATCGTGCAGCTTGGGCGCCAGCTCGATGCCGTCGACGCCTACCTGCAGGTCCACCACGTCGGCCTGGGCGGCACCGTCCCGGACAATGCCGCGGGGGTGGCGGAAGTCGCCGGCGTCTACCTGGATGCGATGAACGCCCTGATGCGCCACTCCCAGACGCTGCGCGGCGTCGTCTATGCCGCAGTCGCCACCGACTCTTACAACCAACAGGCCCGCCGCCTGCTGTCCGAGATCGACGCCATGCTGGTGCGCAGCCATCGCCAGCACGTCCTCTTTCGCGGCTGGCTCGGATCTGTGGCCCGGGAGCGGGACCTTTTCGACGCCGCCCTGGCCCTGCCTGGCCCCGCCCACGACCACGCCTTTTACCTTGAGGAGGAGGCGGAGCAGAGCCGGTACATGATGAGCGAGGCCGAAGAGACCCTGGCTGCCGAGCTCTCCTTGAGCGGCGGCCAGGCCTGGCAGAACCTCCAGGGCGTGGTCACCTCCCAGTTAAAGGTCACGTTCAAGCGCGGCGATCAAGCCCAAGAGCTGCCCATCACCGTCCTGCAAAACCTGCGCACCGACCCCAGCGAGGAGGTGCGCCGCCAGGCCTACGACGTCGAGGTCGCAGCCTGGGCGGGCGTGCGCGAGCCCCTGGCTGCCTGCCTCAACGGCGTCAAGGGCGCCGTCGGCACCCTCGACCGGCGCCGGGGCCGCCGCGATTCTCTGCATCAAACGCTGGACCAGGAGCGCATCGACCGGCAGACGTTGGATGCCATGTTGGGCGCCATGCGCGACTCTTTCCCTGCCTTTCGCCGCTACTTTCGCCACAAGGCCGGACTCCTGGGCAAAGAAGCCCTGCCCTGGTGGGATCTCTTTGCGCCTGTTGGCCACGCCGAAGAGCACCTGACCTGGCAACAGGCCCAGGGCTTTCTCCTGGAGCAGTTCGCTTCCTTTTCACCCGAGCTGGCGGCCTTTGGCCGGCGGGCCTTCGAGGAGCAGTGGATCGACGCCGAGCCGCGAGACGGCAAGCGGGGCGGGGCCTTTTGCATGGGCCTGCCCGCCGTCGAGGAGTCGCGCGTGTTCTGCAACTATGACGGCACCCTCGACGGGGTGCTGACCCTGGCCCACGAGCTGGGGCATGCCTACCACAACGAGTGTCAGGCCGGCAAGACGATGCTGCAAAAGAAAAAGCCGATGACCCTGGCCGAGACCGCTTCCATCTTGAACGAGACGATCGTCACCAACGCCATCCTGGCCCGCTCGTCCAGCGTCGAGGACAAGAGGGCCATCCTGGAGGCCTTTCTCTCCAACGCCGCCCAGGTCATCGTCGACATCTACTCGCGCTTTCTCTTCGAGCAGGAGGTCTTCCGGCGGCGTGCCGAGGCCGAGCTGTCGGCCGACGACTTTTGCGCCATCATGCTCAGCGCCCAACGCGCCGCCTATGGTGACGGCCTGGACGACCGGCACCTGCATCCGTACATGTGGGCCTGGAAGCCCCATTACTACCGTCCCACCCTGTCCTTCTACAACTTTCCGTACGCCTTCGGGCTGCTCTTTGGCCTGGGCCTGTATCGCGTCTACCAGGAACGGGGGGAGGCGTTCGTGCCCGAGTACCGGCAGCTCTTGCGCGAAAGCGGCGAGGGGACGGCCGCCAATCTGGCCGCTCGCTTTGGCATCGATATCACTCAGCGCCCCTTCTGGGAGGGCAGCCTGGGCATCGTGGAGGAACGGATCGAGGAGTACCGGGCCTTATAGCCCGCCTGCCAAACTTGCGCCTGTGGGCCATTGGGGTATAATAACCCCGGTGTCCTCGTAAGAAAAAGCAGTCGCGAACGATCGACCAAGGAAAGGGAGAAACAGCCATGACCAAGCTAACCGCCATCGAAGGAATCGAAGACGTCTATGCCAAAAGGCTCAAGATCGCCGGCGTCCCCACCGTGGAGGCTCTCCTGGAACAGGGAGCGACACCCGCAGGGCGCGAGCAGCTGGCCACCAGTGCGGTCATCAGCAGCAAGCTGATCCTGGAGTGGATCAACCTCGCCGATCTGTTCCGCATCAAGGGCATCGGCGAAGAGTACTCGGACCTCCTGGAAGAAGCCGGAGTCGACACCGTGCCCGAGTTGGCCCAGCGCAATGCCGCGAACCTCTTTGCCAGGCTCGTCGAAGTCAACGCCGAGAAAAAGCTGGTTCGCCGGGTGCCAACGCTGAACCAGGTCACAAGCTGGATCGAGCAGGCCCAGAGCCTGCCGCGCATCGTCCAGTACTAGGCAGGCCATGTTCGCTCTAGCTAGCATTTTGCCGGCCCCCGTCGTCAGCGGGCTGTCGTCCCGCCTCGCCAGCTCGGCCCAGGCAGAAGGCAATCCCTGGTGGCTCTGGATCGTCGTCCTCCTCATCCTGGCTGCCTTTGCCGCCTTTATGCTCTGGTGGTGGCTGCGCAGCCCCGAAGAAGAAGAGCTTCCCCACACGCCGGCCAGAAGTGAGGCCACGGGTCCCGGCCCCGCGGTCTCGGCCGAGGTCGCCTCCGCTCCGGAGCGGGAACCCGAGCCGGAGCCGGCCGTCGTGGCGGAAGCACAACCGAGTGTCGATGACCTGGAGATCGTCGAGGGCATCGGACCCAAGATCGCGGCCGTCCTCCGCGAGGCGGGCATCACCACCTTTGCCCAGCTCGCCTCCCTGGAGCCCGAGCGCCTGAGGCAGATCCTCGCCGACCGGGATCCGAAGCTGTTGCGCATAACGGATCCGGCCACCTGGCCCGAGCAGGCCAGGCTGGCGGCCGGCGGCGAGTGGGAGGCCCTGACCAGGTTGCAGCACGAGCTCCGGGGCGGGCGACGCGCCTGAGGCCCGCCGCCCAACCATCCGCCTGACCGGAGCGCTGCCCGGCCGGGCCGGCTCC
>JBFYTF010000550.1:0-4355 GCA_041300865.1 Anaerolineae bacterium | reverse complement strand
GACCAGCGCGTGCCATCGAAGTCCTGGCACATGCCTTCAAACTTCGACTCGGCCCAGTCGTTTAGGTAGATGGACTCGCTCATGCCTGCTCCACTCGGCCATCGCGCCACTCGCGGGTCTCGACTCGGCGGCTAGGCACGTTCTCGTGGTCCTGCGAGCCTGGGCGCACAGGCACCCACTCGGGCTTGTAGTGATCGTCGTCGCTCACTGGCGAGAGGACGGTACGTTGGCGCGGCATGTTGCCGGTGGTCGCTTTGATTGACATGATTGACTCCATGTGATGTGCGATATTGCACAGCACGATTATAGGCATTGTGAAGTCTTAGCCAAGGGTTTCGTCGATATATTTTTCAAGCATGCGTCCGGCCTCGCGCACGAGCTGGTCGTCGCCGTCGCGTCGCTCAAGCGTGCGGCGGGTCCAGGTGCGGAACTCACGCGACAGGGCGCGGTAGTGCTCGGGGTGGTGGAGCTGCAGCCAGTCCACACCGGCGACCATGGCGCGCAGCTCTGCGTGGCTGTAGCCGGTCACGTCCTCGCTCTCAAACGAGTTGCCCACCGCCTTGGCGAACATGGGCGAGACCGTGGGGAAGCCCAGATCGTGCTGGGCGTCGTTCCAGTCCTTTGCGGCCCACTGTCCGAGCAGTTCGCCTACCCAGTCCGGTTCCAGTTTGATCATTGCGGGCTCCTTACACGCTAGAGAATTGACAACCCAAGGATCTAGTCGGGTTCACAAAGTTGATACGGTCAGGCTGCGCTGCGTTGGCGTGACAACGGCCACAAGAACTGGACCCCATGCTCCCACTGCACCGAAAGCTCAAGGCCCCGATCACCCGCAAGCGCATGCCGCGAGCGACGGTCTTGCTGGGCTGGTCCATGAACGGCAGGCCAGTGGCGTCGATCCCGCTGGTATCCGCCTTGGCGGTCGAGCGCCGGATCTTGATCTGGCGCAAGAAGGGGTACAAGGTCAGCGCGGTGGTGGAGTTCGACTTCATCTGACGGCCTTGCACTGGATCTTGGCCTCGGCTGCGTCGTAGCGCTCCAACCAAGCCTTGAATGCTGGCCAGACAGGATCGTTCTCGTCGACCGGGTCGTAGGGCTTGACGCCGCCGGAGTCGGTGGTGAATGACGGGCCCATCCACGGGTGGTAGTCCAGCCAGATGTAGCGGTTGCCGACGTGCAGGCGAGCCCAGCGCTTGACTATTGGTGGTGGGCAGCACATGCACCTCATGGCTGGCCCCTTGCGCGGATGCTCGGGCTGACAATGATGCAAAAACGCTCAATGGAGCCGATCTCTGAGGTGATTGGGTTTGGCGGTGTCATTCGCGGCTCGTATTTCGGCTGCCACTCGCCGCGCACGATCTTGATCCTCCCGCGCACGCGCTTAATGCGCCGCTTGTAAGGCGTGGGTTCGTATAGCTTGATGAATTGCGCTTCGTTCATGCCGCCACCCACCAGGCAAACGACAGCACGGCCAACCAGAAGGCGGCCAGCAGCACGGCGATCAGGGCGTAGGCCTGGCGGTTGGTCATGCCTGCCCCTTGCGGATGGCAGCGGCGATGGCCAGCGTGCCGTAGCCGTCGATGCCCATCTGCTCGACGAGCTGGGCGCACTCCTCGCGGACGGCCGCCTCCGCCATGGCCTTGCCAGCGTTGAAGCTCTCAGCGTCGGCCAGCATCTTTGGCTGAAGGGGTGCCATCAGCAACGTGTTCTTGACCATCATGTCGACGACCGCGTTGTGGCGTTGATGCCAGTAGTCGGCCTCGCGCTTGACAGCCTCGTAGCGGTAGCGCCACTCGGTTTCGACTGCGCCGACCTCCCCGTGGTGGTAGTCGGCCCTGATCCACAGTTCGCCGTCGATTTCTTTTGCGTAGGTCATGCTGCACCGCCTTCCACCTGCGGGCGCTCGTTGCTGTACAGCGTGTATTCGCCGTCGCCGTTCTCGCACTGGTCTTCCCAGCACTCGGGGTGCATCTTCAGCTCGTACCATGCGCCGTCGTAGTGGCCCTTCTGGAACGTGTAGTCGTCGCCCTTGTTGATGGGTTCGCCGCAGTAGGTGCAACGATGCGGCTTGCGCGCCTTACGGTTTTCTGACGGGTTGTAGAAGTCGCTCATGCCACCACCTCCACCAAGAGGCTCACCTCACCGCCAGGCGTGGAGTCGGCCCACTCAAAGGTCTCGCGCACCAGCACCTTGTTGCTGTCGTCCTCCCAGAACCCGGCCCGGGTCAGCGCGTCGGCCACGACCTTGCGCACGTTGTCCACGTCCCTCGCCCGCCGATCAGGGGGCGACAGCAGCCACAGGACCTTCAGCGGGCCGCCAAGCGCTTTCTGGCCAAGCAGGCTGCCCATGCCCATGCTGGCCACGATCTGGGCCACGGTGGCCTCGTAGGCCTTCGCCTCGGGCGTCTTGTAGTGGCCGCCAGAGCGCGTGTGCTTGACCGCGTGGTTGCCAGTGACCTTCGGCCAGGGCAGCGCAAACTCGTAAGTTAGTGCATGCTCACATCGAAGTGTTACTGTGACGTTATGCGTTTTTGTCATATCTCCTATGCTTTCTGCCGATTTCGGCTCTACATCATTGTGATCTTCTGCGGTGACAAAACCCCATCTACGGAGACAACGCGACAACGCGACGGGGTCCTTACAGGGGGGGGAGAGAGAGAATTTATATATAAATACAGAGTATTTTTTTTATATATATATACCCTCCAAGCCCCTATTCATGCGGCTCTTGGCCGGAGACAGGGGTGTCTCCTCAGTGCTGCGTTATTCGTCTTCATTGCCCTCCTCGACCACTGGGGCAAACTCACTGGCCACCCAGGCCATCCGGCTCTTGCCGCGCCCAGATGGGGGCCGGTATTGAACCAATGTGATAGCTTCCCGGCGCTTGAGGGAGTCGATGATGGAGTCCTGCTGCCGTGGCTCCAGGGCGCGGTACATGCGGCTGAACTTGGTCATCTCGGACTCTGTGCGACCCTGGGGTCCTGCCTGCTTGACGACCCGCAGGACGTCCTGGCACCAGCGGTCGAAGTCGCTGTCGCCCATCCGGCTGGCGACCTGCTCCTGCTGGATGCAGAGGGTGAACTTGACGAAGTCGATGGACCACTGGGCGCTGGTCTGGTCGATCTCCAGTCCTCCGCCGGTGGCCACCTCCTTGAGTTTGGCCGCGTCGTAGCGTGCGCAGGCCATGCCAAGGGCCAGCTTGGCGGCGTGCTCCCATGCCCTGCCCCACAGGGGTGCCAGGCCGTTGGCCTTGTTCTCTTCCATGCGGTTCTCGACCCACTCGTCGAAGTCCCGGAAGAGCTGGTTGGTCATGCCCGCGAAGGGCAGTTCGATGGGGCTGGCGGGGTCCAGGCCGGTGATGCCGCAGGACATCTCCCGGGCGGCCTTCATCCACTGAACGACGTCGTCCGGTGGCTGGCCGATGCCGACGTAGTTCTTGGCCACGCGCCTGTCGGGCACGAACAGCATGATCATGCGGTTGAGGTAGCCCGAGACCACGTCCTGGCTGCCAAGGGCTGGCCAGAGGGTCTCTGGGGTGGTGGTGCCGTGCAGGCCGATGCAGGGGTAGGCGATGTCCTTGCGCTCCTTGGTCTTGCGGTCTGCGTACTCGGTGCCGTGGTAGACCGTGCCGGAGCTGGAGAAGAGCTTCATCAGGTTGGTCACGATGCTGGCCAGGTGGGGGCCTGCGCCCTTCGTTGCCACCGCCTTGAGCATCAGGCCCAGCTCGTCGATCTGAAACAGGCTCACCGGGTGATCCGCTGCGCGGGCCAGGAGGGCGGTGCCGGAGGCCAGCTCCTCGCCGCCAAGCAGGTCTGACAGCCCAGCGGCCTGGAACAGGACCTTCACGCACTTGCGAGCGTGGTCCTTGCCAGCGCTGGTGCCTGCCACGCCGACCATGTAGTAGTTGGTGCGCAGGCCGGTGATGGTGGCCACCTTGCGCCCGAGCACGGTGCCGACCACCGACAGGGCTGCCGCCAGCGCCAGGATGGGCTGGGGCTTCTGGGCGGTCTGCAAGATCCATTCGGCCAGCTTCTGCACGATGCCGCCCGGCTTGAGCAGGTGCTCAGGGTACTCCGGCACGTCGTAGATCATCTCGTCCGAGGCAGACGCCTTGACCGGCACCGCCTTGACGGGCGTGTCGTCACGGGTGACCACGGCGTCGGGCGTGTTCCTAGCCTTCTTGCGCTCTTCCTGCTTGGCCATCGCCGCGTCGAGGTCGAGGGTCACGTCGGGCTTGTGCTTGGGTGGGTGGCGCTCGACGCCAGCGACCTGGGCCGCCTCGTCGAGGGCGCGCTTGATGTCGCCGTTGTGCTGCAGGATGCACAGCAGGTCGAATGCATCGTGCGCGAAGCCGTC
>JBFYTF010000507.1:0-5765 GCA_041300865.1 Anaerolineae bacterium | reverse complement strand
TCGTCAAAGGTGATCTCGCCCAAGCTGGCAGCGGCGATGAACGCCGCGCCGCGTGCATTGGCCAGGATCGGATCCTGAATCTGGCGCACCGGCACGTCCAGCACGTCGGCCAGGATCTGGCACCACACGTCCGAGCTGCCACCTCCGCCCACCAGGTTGATGCCGTCCACCCGGCGCCGCATGAAGCGCTCCACTGGGCCGAGCAGCCAACGCGTGTTCAGCGCGACCCCCTCGAACACGGCGCGGACGAGGTCGGCGCGGGTGTTGTGCAGGGACAGGTTGTAGATCCCCGCCCGCAGCGTTCGCTCGTCGACGGGCGCGCGCTCACCCCAGATCCAGGGAGTGTAGAGCACGCCGTTGCTGCCCGCCGGAACGCGCTCCACCATGCGGTCCAGCGTCTGATAGAACTCCGGTGACCCTTCCTCGCTCTGCAGCTCGTCGTGCGGATAGAAGAGCTGGTCGCGCAGAAAGGCCAGGTTGCCCCCGGCCGTGGCCTGGAGCGCGATCAGGAGGTAACGGTGTGGTACGGCACAGGGCACCGAGGCCAGGGAGGAGAGGGGATCGGTCTTCTTGAACGGCACGTGGGCCGCAATCCACGACGACGTGCCGATGTAGAGGTGCGGTGAGAAGTCGGCCACAGCTCCGGCGCCGATCGCTGCGGCGGTGGTGTCGATCGAGCCCGCCACAACAGGCAGGTCTCGCGCCAGCCCCAGCTCGGCGGCCACCTCTGCCCGCAGCCCGCCAAAGACCGCCGTGCAGGGCAGGATCTCGGGGAGCTTTTCGGCATCGATGCCGCTGTCGCGGACCAACCGGGCGTCATAGCGGATGTCATCCGGGTCGCGGTTGTCCGTGACCCACGAGGTCAGGATCGAGTCAAAGGTTGCTCCAAAACGGCCGGTCAGGCGCAGATTCAAATAGTCGAGGACGTTCAAAAACTTGTACGTTGCGGCATAGATCTCCGGGAAGCAGTCGCGCACCAGGAGCATGTGGCCCGCGGGATCTTTGCCGGTCAGGGAGGGCATGCCACCCGTCAGCCGGATCCAGCGGTAGAGCTTGAGCGCATCTACGCTCAGCACGTTGACGGCGCCCTTTGCCTGGCGCCGCAGGCAGGCTGCCCCTCTCATGTCCATCCACAGGATGCAGTTCATCAGGGCGTTGCCATCCCGGCCCACAGGGACCGTGCCCTCGCCCTGCGTCGAGCAACAGATGGCCTTGATTTCTCCGGCAGGCACCAGCCGGCGTGCCAGAAGCCGCCGGGTGGTCGACAGAAAGGCCTGCCACCACTCGTCGGGGCACTGTTCCGCGCCGCCATCGGGGAGGATGAGGAGCCCAATGGGCTGTGATTCCCAGCCCAACAGACGGCCTTCGACGGTCAGCAATGCTACCTTGACGCCAGAGGTGCCAAGGTCGACGGCGAGGATGGCGGGGGCCTGAGTGTCAGGCATGGGCCTCAGCCGGCTCCTTCCACGCTCAGCAGCACTGCCTCAAAGCGCTCGAGGGCGTCGTCGATGACCTCGTCGGTGTCCGCGATGCTGGTGTACATGCGGCTGCCGGCCAGGGTTACGAGCCCCTGGGCCATGTAGGCCGCGCCCATCTCTTCCATCATGTGCTTGCGCGGCTTGATCTCGCGCATCAGCTTGATGGGATTCCGGAGATCGAGGAGCATCACCCCCGAGGTCTCCAGATGGACGATGGAGCCCTGGTTGTAGGCCACGAAAGGCAGGCCCAGTCGCTCGATGATGGCCTGCAGGCCCCTGGTCAGCCGGTCTCCGGCACGCCCGGCCACGGCCGGCGCATTCGTGCGCTCCATCTCGAGGAGAGCGTGGACCCCGGCGACGCACGACAGGGGATTGGCCGACAACGTGCCGCCGATGTAGGCGCGCTCCCCTGTGCCGCCGATGCCCGCTGCGAAGCGCATCATCACCTCGCGCCGCCCGCCGACGCCGCCCGCCATAGGATACCCGCCGGTGATGCACTTGCCAAACACCGTAAGATCGGGGGAGATGCCAAAATAACCCTGCGCGCCGCCCATGCCGAGGCGAAAGCCCGTCACCACCTCGTCCAAGATCAACAGGGCGCCGAATTCGTCGCACAGCTCGCGCACCTGCCGGTTGAAATCGCGGGGGACGGGGCGCGTGCCGCTCTCAGGCCCCACCGGTTCAAGGATGACCGCCGCCGTGCCGCCCCGCAGCCGGTTGCGGCGCATCAGCCCCCGCAGCGCGCCCAGGTCGTGGGGATAGAACTCCTGGGTGTGCTGGCTGGCACCGCGGGGAATGCCCGTCGCCTCTCGCCGCTTGGTGCCGGGGATGTGGAGGCTGTAGACCATCGAGTCGCTCCAGCCGTGGTAGGCTCCGCCGGCCTTGATCACCTTTTTCTTGCCGGTGTAGGCCCGGGCGGCGCGAACGGCGGCCATAGCCGCCTCGGTCCCCGAGCCAAGCATGCGGAACATCTCGACCGAGGGCATGAAGCGGTGGATCAGCTCGGCCAGCCGGAGCTCGTACTCGTGAAAGAGGCCGGTGACCGGCCCGCTGCACAAGAGCGTCTCGATGACCTTCTCGCGCACGGGCGCATAGTTGTTGCCCAGGATGATGGGCCCACCCGCCTGCAAAAAGTCGATGTAGCGGTTGCCGTCCACGTCCCACAGGTACGCGCCCTCAGCCTTTTCCACGGCCAGGGGGAAGGGATAGTTGAAGGCCAGGTTGTGCTGCACGCCACCGGGGATGAGCTTTTTGGCTTCGTCGGTCATGGCCCGGGATCGCGCGCACTTTTCCTCGAAATAGCGTAGGACGTCCTGCATCTTCTCGCGCCGGATGGGGTGCAGGGGCTCCGTGGTAAGCGTCTTCAGCCGCCTGTAGATCTCGTCGGTGTCGGGCCACTCCGAGATGGCACCGTCGGTCATTGTTTCTCCTTCTCCCCACCCTCGACCTTTTTCTGGTCCTGGCGGAGCTTGGCAAAAGCGACCTCACGGACCGCGAGCGGGATTTTGCTCACCGGGCGTTCGGTACACAGCGCGAGCAGGTAGGCCAGCGAGCACTTTTCCAGGATTTCGACGTTGTGCACGGCGCGCTCCATATCGATCCCAAAGCACAGGGCACCGTGATTTTGCAGGATATAGGCGTTGTGATGGTCGCGGATGTGCCTGGCGATCTTGGTCTTCAGGAGCCCCGTTCCCGAGGGCGCGTAAGGAATGACGTCGACAGAGCGCCCCAAGAACCGTGCCTGTTCATCGAAAAGTGCCGGGATGGACGCCTTGATCAAGGCCAAAGCACTGGCATAGACCTGGTGGGTGTGGACGATGGCGTTGACGTCCGGGCGCGCCCGGTAGACTGAGGCGTGCATGCCGCTCTCGACGGAGGGCGCGTGCTCGCCGGCCAGCAAGCTCAGCTCTCCATCCAACACGCAAACGTCGCCGGGGGTCATGCTCGTATAGTCCAGGTTCGAGGGTGTGATGGCAAAGCCTTCGCGACCTGCGAGGCGGACGGATACGTTGCCGCCTGTCGCCCGCAGGTATCCCTGCTCCACGAGGAGGTGGCAGGCCTCCACGATCTGTCGCCTTTCTCTGTCAAACGGATCCATGTTTTCTCCCCCGTGGCGATGTGGACCTGGCCTCGATTATAGGCCAGACTCCGGGACGTGTCAAAGTGCTGGCCGTGGCTAGCCCCCCGGTTCCCCCCGGCCCTGTTAAAGTCAGGTGCCAGGCACTTGGCCCTTGGCACCTTGGCCAGGTGCCTTGCACCTCTTCTGCAAGGGCATGGACGGGACCCTATCCCGCTCCGGGCGAGCGATTGACAACGAGTCACGATTGTGGTACGCTTGGCCGTACCGCGACCGAAGAGAGCTCCTATCCGGCAAGGGAAAGGGAGCCGAAGCCAGGCACCGGACATCTCCGGGTCAACTTCCCGTGAGGACGGCCCTGCCCGGTCCGCCGCGCGATTTTGATAGCAAGAGCAAAGGAGCAACGCATGAAGAAACAGCCCGCACACCAGCCGCCACAATTCTCGCTGCTTGCCGAGTCACAGATCCAGGATTTGCACCTCGGCGCCCTGGAGCTGCTGCGACGCACGGGGATCCGGTTTTACCACCCTGGCGCTTTGGAGATGCTCAAGGACGCCGGTGCCTTTGTCTCGGACGGGAACCTGGTCAAGTTTCCGGCCAGCCTCGTAGAGGACGCCATCGCCTCCACGCCGAGCCGTATCGTCATGTGTGACCGCGACGGGGAGCCGGCCCTCTTCCTCGAGGGCACGAGGGTCTTTTTCGGGACCGGGTCGGACTGCCTGAGCTTGCTGGATCCGTGGACGGGGGAGCACCGCCGTTTCACCCGGGCAGACGTCATCGACAGCTACCACCTGTGCGATGCCCTGCCCAACATCCACTTTGTCATGTCCAACGGCCTGCCCTCTGATGTCGACGCAGCCCGCAGCTATGACGTGCAGATGGCGCTGATGCTGGAGCACACGACCAAGCCCCTCGTCTTTGTGACCAACGACCTGGCGAGCTGCCGGCGCGCCATCGACATGGCCGCGGCCGTCGCCGGGGGCCACGATGTCCTGGCCGAGCAGCAGCACATCCTCCTTTACTCGGAGCCCAGCTCGCCCCTGAAGCAGTCGGAGACGGCGGTGGACAAGCTGCTGCTGATGGCCGAATACCAGCTCCCGGTCGTGCACTCTCCAGGCCCCCTCATGGGTGGCACGGCGCCCATCACCATGGCCAGCGGTCTGGTCATGTCCATGGCCGAAATCCTGAGTGGCCTGGTGGCCCACCAGCTGCAGCGGGCGGGATCCCCCTTTGTCTTTGGTGCCGGCCTGCACCACATGGACATGAGCTCGGCCCAGATCAGCTACGGCTCACCCGAGTTTCAGCTCACAAAGGCGGCCATCGCCGAGCTCGGCCGCTGGTACGGCATCCCCACCTGGGGCTATGCGGGCTGCAGCGATGCCAAGGTGCTGGACGAGCAGGCGGCGGTGGAAGCAACGCTCTCGGTGCTCATGGCCCGCCTCAGCGGGGCCAACCTCATCCACGACGTGGGCTACATGGAGTGCGGTCTGACGCTGTCCTATGAGATGATTGTCCTGAGCGACGAGCTCATCGCCATGACCGACCACGTCATGAAGGGCATCGAGGTCGATGAGGAGACGATGATGCTCGACGAGCTGCACCGCACGGGGCCGGGTGGGCACTTCATGGACAGCAAGCAGACACTGAGACGCTTCCGCGACTTCTGGTTTCCGGGAGTGCTAGACCGCAAGCGCCGCGAGCAGTGGCTGGCCGCTGGCGGGCTCCCGCTGGACCGGCGCCTGAACGCCCGGGTCCAGGAAATCCTGAAAGAGCACCGTGCGGAGCCCCTCAACGCGGACCAGGTGCGCGGCATCCAGGAGGTCTTGGCGCGGGCAGGGTAGGGTCGCGGAGCCGTGCCTGTTGCCTGAAGATGCCACCGCATAGCGCAGCTCTCTGCGTGCCGGTGGGTAACCGGGAGCCTCGATGGTTTGCTCGATTCGGTGCAGATGGTGTACAATGGGTGCGGCGCCGCCGTCAGGCGGATTGCCGGAAGGACCAAGACTTTCCAAATCCATGATAGCGGAGGAATGACAATGGCGGACATTCTACAGCAGATCGCGTCGAACCTGTACGAGGGCGAGGATGAGGTGGTGGCCGGGCTGGTGCAAAAGGCTCTGGACCAGGGCCTGAAACCCGTCGAGGTCCTGCAGGGCGGACTCATCGCCGGCATGGACCAGGTCGGCCGCGACTTTAAGGCCGGAGACCTCTTT
>JBFYTF010000644.1:0-2529 GCA_041300865.1 Anaerolineae bacterium | reverse complement strand
ATCGCCGGCTTTGAGCACCCCACGAGCGGCGAGATCTTGATCCACGGCCGGCCGATGGGATTGACGCCGGCCTACCAACGTAACACCAACATGGTTTTCCAGAGCTATGCCCTATTTCCGCACATGACCATCGAGCGCAATGTGGCCTTTGGACTTGAGATGAAAAAGATCCCGAAGGATGAGGCCCGGCGCCGAGTGCGAGAGGCCTTGGCCATGGTGCGCCTCGCCGATTTCGGGCCACGCAAGCCCAACCAGCTCTCGGGCGGCCAACAGCAGCGCATCGCCCTCGCGCGGGCGCTTGTTAACCGGCCAGAGGTCCTGCTCCTGGATGAGCCGTTGGGCGCTCTCGATCTCAAGCTGCGAAAGGAGATGCAGATCGAGCTCAAGAACCTCCAAAAAGAGGTGGGCATCACCTTCGTGTACGTCACCCACGACCAGGAAGAAGCGCTCACCATGTCAGATCGTATCGCCGTCATGCACCATGGCACGGTGCTCCATGTTGGCTCGCCCACCGAGATCTATGAGCGGCCAAGCTGCCGTTTTGTCGCGGACTTTATCGGCGACACGAACTTTATGGAGGGCGTCGTGCAGGAGCAAAACGGTGGCACGACGACCGTGCTGGTGGATGATTGCCTGCCCGTGCGGGTGCAGACCGAGGGGCAGCTGCCGCAGGGGACCCAGGTAACAGTAGCGGTGCGCCCGGAAAAGATCCGGCTCCTACCCGAACCCCTGCGCGGCAGCCACAACAGCTTCTTGGGGCGCATAGAGCAGGTCGTATATGTGGGAACGGATACGCGCTTCCGCATCCGCCTGTCGGACCACGTGTCGCTTGCGGTACGGGAGCAGAACGTCGTCTCCGATCCCAACGCCGCGACCTATTATCCCACGGGCGAGGCGTCGGCCTTTGCCGTCTGGCTGGACGACGCGTGCCGCATTCTGCAGGATTGAGAGCCCGGCCACGACCGGCCTTCCTCCGCGAGCCGCCACTTGTTGGCGCAGGAGACGGCTAGAGAGCGGGGTCCGGTCGGGGAAAGGTCGGATCGGACGAGAGGCCGGTTGACATCGGGCCAGGGGTGAGGCCTGAGCCCCGGAGGGGGAGAAGGGCGAAAGCGAATGGCTGTTGCGACACGCAAGGAGAAAAGGAGCTTGCTGGAGACGCTGCGGCGCAGGCCGCGCTTGCAGGTACTGGTGCTCATTGCCCCCAGCCTGTTCTGGTTGCTCGTCTTTTTTGCCGTGCCGTTGCTCATCGTCTTTGTCTACAGCTTCTTGTCGCGCGGGCCCTACGGCCAAATCGTCTGGGAGTTCAACCCCAACAACTATGCCCGCTTCTTCGACCCGCTTTACCTGAAGATCTTTGCGCGGTCCTTCAAGATTGCCGGGCTGACCACCATTTTCTGCTTCCTCTTGGGCTATCCCATGGCCTATTGGATGGCCACACGCCCGCCTAAATGGCGCAACACCATGCTGCTGCTGGTCATGATCCCCTTTTGGACCAACTTCCTGGTGCGGACCTATGCCTGGATCCTGATCTTGCGCGACACAGGTTTGATCAATCAGGGTCTCATGAGCCTGGGACTCATCTCTGAGCCGCTCCCCCTGTTCGGCAACGACCTGGCTATCGTCATCGGCCTGGTCTACGGCTGGTTCCCCGACATGGTGCTGCCCTGCTACGCGGCCATTGAGCGCCTGGATTTCTCACTCCTGGAAGCGGCCGAGGATCTGTACGCCAACGAGGTCAAGGCTTTTGCGCGGGTCACGTTCCCCCTCACCTTGCCGGGCATCATTGCCGGCTCGATGCTGGTCTTTGTGCCGTCGCTGGGAGCGTATATCACGCCGGACCTGTTGGGCGGGGCGCGGTCGGTAATGATCGGCAACGTCATCCAAAGCCAGTTTCTCAGCGTGCGCGACTATCCTTTTGGCTCGGCCTTTTCCTTCGTGCTGATGGCCATGATGCTTCTGGCAACTCTCATCTACTTCCGTGCGGGCGCGCGGACGGCATGAGGAGGCGAGCATGACCACCGTGGCTGTCAAAACTGGCAGGACCGAGCGAGTGGCGCGCCGGGGGACTGTCCTGGGCCGGCTGGTGCGCCTGGGCATCGGCGCCAGCGGGATCTTGGGCTTTATTTTCCTCTATGCCCCCATCGTCATCTTGGTCATCTTTTCCTTCAACTCCTCGCGCTTTGTGACCGACTGGGAGAGCTTTTCCTTCCGATGGTACGGCGAGCTCTTTCGCGACGCGGCCCTGATGGCCGCCCTGAAGAACAGCCTCATCGTCGCCGTGATCTCGACCATCGTCTCGACGCTGATCGGCACCATGGCCGCCCTGGTGATGGAGCGTCACAACTTTGGGGGCAAGCTGGCCATGGACGCCCTCCTCTATCTGCCCATCATTATCCCCGAGATCGCCATGGCCGTTATGCTCCTGCTCTTTTTCGTGCTGGTACGGATGACGCTGAGCCTGGGCACAGTCATCATCGCCCACGTGGCCTTCAGCATCTCTTTTGTCACCGTCGTCGTGAGGGCGCGGCT
>JBFYTF010000642.1:0-5257 GCA_041300865.1 Anaerolineae bacterium | reverse complement strand
ACCTCGCCCCTGGTGGAGCAGTACCTGGCGGGCGGGCCGCTGGTGACGGCCGAGGCGCTGGCACCCGGCGCCGAGATCGAGATGATCCGGGCGGGCGGTGCCTCTGACGAGCTGTGGGTGCGCTCGCCTGTGGGCACAGCCGTGCGCTTCTATACCTACTACTTTCCCGGCTGGCGTGTCACAATCGACGGCGAGCGCCTGCCGGACTCGGCCCTGAGGGCCGAGACGGAACACGGCCTGCTCACGGTAGACGTGCCCGCCGGGGAGCATCGCGTCCTGCTGCGCTGGGGTGATACGCCGCAGCGGCTGGTGGCCAAGGGCGTGACAATTGCCAGCCTGCTCCTGGTGCTGGCGCTGATGGCGGTTGGCAAACGGCGCAAGACCTGATATAATGGGCTCAGCTCACCGGGAAATGGAGCTTGAACAAAGCATGGAATCGACACCCCAGCGCCGGTGCCCCCAGTGTGGGACACCCGTGGCACAACGGGCGGAGAACTGCCTGATGTGCGGGGCCTATCTCAAGGAGCAGAAGAGCCGGGCTCCCCGGCTCTCACAGAGCGACCTCACATGGCCGATGTTGATCATCCTCGGCATCGCCGTCCTGTGGCTGTGGAAACCCTGGCAATCGGACGAGCCTCAGGCCATGGCTCCCGCCACGGTGGTCGCCACGGGGACGCCCACAACGCGGCCTACGGCCACCTACATCTCGGCGCCCACGGCCACGCCACTCGTTTCGCCCACGCCGCCGCCGACGGCCACGCTTCCCCCGAACCAGACGCGCCACACCGTCGAGTCGGGCGAAACGGTGAGCACTATTGCCAAGAAGTACGGTGCCACGATCAGCGCCATCCTTCAGGCCAACGGCCTGACGGGCAACTCTATCTTGAAGATCGGCCAGGAGCTGGCCATCCCCCTGCCGCTGGCCAAGACCTCCACTCCGACGGTGAGCCCCACGCCCTCGCCGACCCCATTCGTGTACACGGTCAAGAGCGGCGACACCCTCAGCGAGATCGCCAAACGCTATAAGACGACCGTCGAAGCGCTCATGCAGGCCAACGGAATCGCCGATGCGACCAACTTGCACATTGGTACCAAGCTGAATATTGTCCAGCCACCCGACTACTCGGCGACCATGGCCTACGAAGTCTACGAGGTGCAGCAGGGCGATACGCTGTTTACTATCGCCGCCGACTACAAAGTGAGCGTCGGCACCATCAAGCAAACCAACAACCTGACGAGTGACAGCCTGGCCGTGGGCCAGGACCTTCGCATCCCTGTGGGAACCGCCACGCCTGTCCCGACAGAGACGCCGACCATCACACCGACGCCTACCCCGGGGCCCGCCCGGCCGGCTCCTGCGCTGCTGGCTCCACCGGACGGCGCGGCCTTTGAGGAGGCAGAGGCAAGCATCTTGATGAATTGGACCTCCATAGGCATTCTGGCACAGGACGAATGGTACGTGCTCCGCGTGCGCCGCGCGGGTCCTATTGCCCAGCAGTTGCCGGCCGTGTGGACCAAGGCGACGTCGTGGCGGCTGCCTGCCAGCTACTACCTCGAGGGGCTGCAGGAGCCCCAGCAGTTCTTCTGGCACGTGGTCATCATGCGCCAGACGGGCACGGCCGAGAGTGGAACCCGGATCGGCGAGATGGTCAGCCCTGAGACGCCGATACGCATCTTGACCTGGAAGTGATCCATCCCCAGGAGGAGGAAAAACGATGAGCACCGGCAAAATCATTGGCTACATCGTGGCAGGCATCCTGCTCTTTTTTGGCGTGCTTTGGCTCCTGTCTGCCTTTAGCGCCAACACTCCCAGCCCGGGCGGCCGCCTGCTCGTCGGAGGCGTCCTGGTCGTCATCGGCTTGGGCATTATCATCGCCGTCCGCCTCCGCGAGCCCAAGCCTGAGCAGCAGGTCACGATCCGCCAGGAGATCGAAATCGGCGGGGACGTGAGTGTCGAAGAGCTCAAGTGCCGCAACTGCGGCTCCCAGTTGGGCAAGGAGGACATCACGGTGGTCGAAGGGGCGGTGATGGTCTCTTGCTCTTACTGCGGGGCCAACTACCAAATCGTCGAAGAGCCCAAATGGTGAGGTTGCTGCGGGGAGGAGGGAGGAGGATGGTGCAAGGGAAAATGGCCAGGGCGCTGGCTCTGTCTTTACTGGCCGTGCTCATCGTGGCCGCCGTGCCGGTGCCCGCGGTGGTCGCCCAGGACTATCGCCTCGAGGTGCCCGAGAACATCGTGCACGTGTACGTCAACCCGGACGGCACGGCGAACATCACGTACGACATCACCTTTACGCCGCTGCCGGGCTCGGATCCCCTTTACGTCGTGGACATCGGCCTGCCCAACGACTCCTACAGCAACGTCCGGGCCTCCGTCGACGGCGTCGAGCTGCCGCCCCCTACGCGCTCGCCCTACGTCGAGCACGGCGTCGCGATCGAGCTTGGCTCACAGAGCATCCAGCCGGGAGACACCGGCACGCTGCACGTGGAAGCCACGCTGCGCGACATGCTCTACCAGGACAGTGACGATCCGGAGTATGCCAGCTTTCAGTTCGCCCCGACCTATTTTGACGGCGACTTTGTCGAGGGTGACACGCGCCTGGAGGTCAACTTTCACTTTCCGCCCGGCGTGACGTCCGAGGAGCCGCGCTACCACGAGGAGGAATTCACCGAGGCCCGCGTGGAGGATGGTCAGGTGGTCTATACCTGGGTCCGGGAGGACGCGGACGCCAGCCGCGAGTACAGGTATGGCGCCTCATTCCCCAAAGCTGCTGTGGCCGAGGGCGTGATCCAGTCGGCCCCGGCGTTTTCCATCGACTTTTCTGCCTGCTGCTCCAGCCCGATCTTCTGGATTGTGCTCTTTGTCGGCGGCTGGGCCCTCCTCGGCGGCCTGGGGAGCCTCACGCAGAAGAGGCGCAAGATGCGGTACATGCCCCCCTCCGTGGCTGTGGAGGGTACGGGCATCAAGCGGGGGTTGACGGCGGTTGAGGCGGCCGTGCTACTGGAGGCGCCTCTGAACCGGGTGGTGACCATGATCCTCTTTGGCCTGGTCAAGAAGGGAGTCGTCGCCGTGGATTCGGAAAAACCCCTCAAGCTGCGAGTCCTGCGCGAAGAGTCCCCTGAGCTTAAGCTGTGGTACTATGAACGGCGCTTTGTGCAGGCCGTCGAGCCGAGCGGCAAGCTGGACGAGCCGGCGCTGCGCGACATGATCATCGACCTCATCGGCGACGTGAACAAGAAGCTGACAGGCTTTGACCGCGAGGACACCAAGGCCTACTACAAGGATATTGCCGCCCGCGCCTGGCAGCAGGTAGAGGCGGCCGACACCCCGGAGGTGTTGGGCGAGCGCTGGAGCGAAGGCCTGGAGTGGACGATGCTCCAGGACAACTGGGACGACCGCACCCGCGAGGTCTTTCGCGACCGGCCGGTGGTTCTGCCCGGCTGGTGGTGGCTCTACCGGCCTTGGGCCGGCACCGCGGGCGTGCCGCGGCCCACGGGCCCGGCCCCGTCGCCGGCCGGCGGCGGGGGCACGCCCGTGACGCTGCCGACGCTGCCCGGAGGCGACTTTGCCAACACGGTCGTCACGGGCATCGAGAACGCGGCCAATACCGTGGTCAGCAGCGTGGAGGGCTTCACGGGCAAGATCACCGAGACCACCAACCCGCCGCCCCCGCCGTCCAGATCGGGCGGCAGCAGCCGCGGCGGGGGCTACAGCTGTGCCTGTGCCTGCGCCTGTGCCGGCTGCGCGTGCGCCTGCGCGGGTGGAGGCCGCTAGATGCCCGCGGACCTGGAACCGGGCGAGGGCCTGGCCTACGAAAAGGTGCTGCGCCGGGGCGGCGAGGGTATGCTCCGGGAGTGGAACAAGGCACAGGAGGGGACAGTATGACACTTGTCGATCGCATCAAGAGCTGGTTCGAGCCCCACCGGCCCCTGTCGCCGGGCATCTATCACTACCAGACGCCGCCCGACGCGGCGCACCAGTACCGGCTGCATCTGCGCGTCGAAAAGGACGGCCACGGCGTGCTGCTCATTAACGCCGCCCGGGTGCTGCACCTGAACCAGACGGCCACCGAGCATGCTCGGCTGCTCATCGAGCACAAGACGCAGGATGAAGCGGCCCACGAGATCGCCAGGCGCTACGACGTGCCCGCCAACACGGCCAGGGCGGACTTTGCCACACTGCAGGAGGCCATCGTCACCATCGCCGAGGGTGGCGAGGAGGTCTGCCCCGTCAGCTACCTGCAGGTGGAGCGCATCGACCCCATGAGCGCCGAGCTCTCGGCGCCGTACCGCATGGACCTGGCCCTCACCTACCGCTGCCAGAACGACTGTCCCCACTGCTACGTCGGCCGGCCCAAGGACTTTCCAGAAATGGAGACCGAGGACTGGAAGCGGGTCATCGACGCCTGCTGGGAGCAGGGCATCCCCCACCTGACCTTCACCGGCGGCGAGGCCACCCTGCGCCGGGACCTGGTCGAGCTCGTGACGTATGCCGAGAGCGTCGGGCTGGTGACCGGGCTGCAGACCAACGGCCGGCGGCTACAGGACGCGGCCTACCTGGATCAGCTGCTCCTCGCCGGCCTGGACCACGTCCAGATCACGCTGGAGAGCCACGACCCGGCGGTCCATGACCGGATGGTGGGCGCGGATGGCGCCTGGCAAGAGACCGTGGACGGCATTCGGGCCACGGTCAATGCCGACGTCTACATGATGACCAACACCACGATCACCACCGAGAACGTCGGCGGCATCGAGGAGACCATCGCCTTTGCCGCGTCATTAGGTGTGCCGACCTTTGGCTGTAACAGCCTCATCTACTCGGGCGCCGGGGTGTGCGTCGGCAGCGGCATCCCGGAGGACGAGCTGGGGCCGATCCTGGAGCGGGTGAAAGACGCTACCCAGGCACACCAGATGCGCCTCATCTGGTACACGCCGACGCAGTACTGCGAGTTCGACCCCACCGGCCTGGAGCTGGGTATCAAGGGCTGCACCGCAGCGCGTTATAACATGGCCGTCGAGCCCAACGGCGACGTCTTGCCCTGCCAGAGCTACTTTGTCTCGCTGGGCAACATCCTCACGACGCCGTGGGAGGGCATCTGGGAGCACGAACTGGCCCGCTATTTGCGCAACCGAGACTTCCGGATGGAAAAGTGCTACAACTGTCCCGACCACGTGCTGTGCGGTGGCGGCTGCCCGCTCTACAACCAGCACAACGCGGAGGAGAGCAGCACGACCTGAGACCACAGCCTCGCCTGCC
>JBFYTF010000457.1:0-39521 GCA_041300865.1 Anaerolineae bacterium | reverse complement strand
CTTTCGGTCTCCCTGAGCGCCTCGAGAGAGTGCTGAGTCTCGGTGGTGCGGGCCGTGGCCTGATCGATAAGCGCCGGAAGGTCGCGCCATTCGCGCTCGCGGGCCAACAACTGGCCCTGTGCCTGCCCCTTGCCTTCACCCCCCGTAACCGTACCGCTGGAGTGCAGCACTTCACCGGCAAGGGTGACGATCTGGAAGCCACCCCGCAGCCGGTCAAAAGCGCGCCGTGCCGCCTTCAGGTCGCGCACAACGGCCGTCCGGCCGAGCAGCATGTCGACGACAGGAGCCAGGCGAGCCTCCGACTGGACCAGCTCCGAAGCGAGGCCTATCACTCCTCCATCGGCGGGCAGCTCGAGCCGCGAGCGCGGGCGCACCGTATCCAGGGGCAAGAAGGTTGCCCGGCCGCGCTGGCCCTGGCGCAGGTAGGCGATCGCCGCCTCGGCGTCGGGCCAGGACTCGACCACCAAGTCCTGCAAATGACCGCCCAGGGCGACCTCGACGGCGACCTCGTAGTCGGGCGGCACGTTGATGTGCTGTGCTACGGTGCCCAGGACGCCCACTAGCCGGGGTCCGACACTCTGGGGCCG
The DNA here is from genome assembly GCA_041300865.1 of Anaerolineae bacterium. Classification (GTDB taxonomy): domain Bacteria; phylum Chloroflexota; class Anaerolineae; order JAAYZQ01; family JAAYZQ01; genus JAAYZQ01. Next base: position 38,934 of record JBFYTF010000457.1, on the reverse strand, counting down.
GGCCTCGCGCCGAGCTCGTCCGGCTCCCGCGGCCTGCCGCCCGTCGCTCGCCGCCTGGAGAACGGCCCGGACGCCGGCGTGCAGGCCCTCGCCCTCAGCACGCAGGCGGCCGAGGAGCTCGTAGCGCGAGCGCACTCGATCCGCGTCCTGCCGCGCGGCGCCCAGCTCCGCTTCCAGCTCTGCCCGGCGTGCCTGCGCCATCGCCAGCGAGGCGTCAACCCGGCCCGCTTCTGACGCCAGCCGCTCGGCCTCAGCCCTGAGGCCGGCCTGCTGCTCCTGTAGCCGGCGGTGGGCAGCCGCGAGCTCGCCTGCACGTACTTCGTTGGCGGTGACAACCGCCTGGTGATCCGCCCGGTCCTTCTCGTGGGTGCCGCGCTGCTCCGCGAGCTGTGCCAGGCGGTTGCGCCGGTCCGCGATCTGGGCCTGCAGATCGAGGCTGCGTGCCTGTGCGCGGGCCAGCTGGGCCGACAGATCGTGCCGGACCTTTTCATGGGCGTCGAGGCCGGCCTGTGCGTCGGTGACCAGCGCTTCTCGCTCCTGCCACGCGGCGTGGCAGTCGGCCAGGTCCTCCTCGGCGGCGAGCACGGCCTCGCCGGCGGCCTGCAGGCGACCCGCCAGCTCCGCCTTTTCAGCCAATAGCTCGTCGCCGCGGTGGGCCAACAGCCGGGCGCGTTCCTGCCAGACGGCCAGGTCCCGCTGCACCTCTTCCATGCTGCGGTGCAGGCCGGCGCTTTCCCGGTGCCACTGGATCAGCTCCTCGCGCACCTGGGCCTGTCGCGCGCGCAAGCCCGCAACCTTTTTGTCCAGGTCGTCCAGGGCCTGGCGGCGGCGAGAGAGGCTGATCTCGCGACGGTTGAGGGCATCGCCCGTCCGTTGCAGCCCGATCTGATCCTGGCGCCAGCGATAGCCATACCAGGTGCGCAGCAGGCCGTCCAGCTGGCGGTCAAGAAGCGAGTGGCGCTCGGCGCGCTCCGCCTCACGCTCCAGGCGCTGTAGCCGGGGTGCGATCTCGTTGACAATGTCGTTCACCCGCAGCAGGTTGGAGCGTGTCTCGTCCAGGCGCGACACTGCCTCGGCACGCTTCGACTGGTAAAGGGTAATGCCCGATGCCTCTTCAAAGAGCAAGCGCCGGTCTTCGGGTCGTTGGCTGAGAACGGCGTCGACCAAGCCCTGACCTATCACGGTGTAGGTCCGCTGCGCCAACCCAGACTTGGCCAGTAGCTCCGTGATGTCCCGGAGCCGCACCCGGCTCCCGTTGAGCAGATACTCGTTCTCCCCGGAGCGATAGGCGCGCCGGGTGATGGCCACCTCGTTAAAATCGACGGGCAGCCAGCCGTCGGCGTTGTCCAGGATCAGCGACGCCGAAGCCATGCCCACACGGGGTCGCAGGTCGCTTCCGGCAAAGATCATGTCTTCGGTACGCTTGGCGCGCAGGAGGCGGTAGGTCTGCTCGCCCAACACCCAGCGAATGGCGTCGGCGACGTTGCTCTTGCCGCTGCCGTTGGGCCCGACAATGGCGGTGATGCCCGCATCGAAGGCGAACTCGGTGCGGGTGGCAAAGGTTTTGTAGCCTTGCAGCTCCAGGTGCTTCAGTCGCATTGCGCCATCAGGTGACGGAAAAGGTAATTCCGGGGGTAGTATAGCGGCATTCGCCCGGCCTGTCAATTGCGGGCAATTGAGCAACATCCACAGCCGCCTGCCGGATTGAAAAGGGCTGCACGCGCCAGCATGACTATTGACAACTCGTGCAGGATACACTATAATGTGACTGCCACAACAGGGCAGTACCGTACGAGCATCGTGACAAAGGGTCGCCAGACCCAACCACAGAGCGCCGCCCACCGTCCGTGCGCGCGGATCCCAAGGAGGAAGAGACTATGACGTTCCGACTGCTTGCTTTTGTACGCGTGTGTTTCGTTCTAGCCCTGCTTTCTAGCCTGGCACTGAGCGAGCTGCCGCCCGCCACGGCCCAGGCGCCCACCGGCGCGGCGGCACCCGCCGCCCCACAGGCATCCGGCCTCCTCTTTATCGAGAACGCCGGCCAGTTCCCCGACGGTGCCCGCTTCCAGGTACGGGGCCGTGATCTCGTCCTGTGGCTGGCCGAAGATGCCCTCTGGCTGGCGGTGTTTGACCAGGGAAGCGACCAGTCCCCAACGGCGCTGGCCAGAGGCGGTGTGAACGTCAAGCTGACTTTCCCCGGCGCGAACCCGCATCCCCGCCTGGAGCCCTTCAGCCGCCTGGCGACGCGCGTCTCGTACTTGTCCGGGAGCGACCCCGCCGGCTGGCAGGCGGATGTCCCGGCGTGGAGCGGCGTGCGCTACCTTGACCTGTACCCCGGCATCGACCTGGAGCTCACCGGTGAGCGGGGAGGCCTGGTGCCCCGGGTCGTCGCCCGGCCCGGTGCCGACCTGAGCGCCGTACGGCTGCAGGTGGAAGGCGCCCAGGCCGTTGCCCTTACCGGCGGTGCCCTGAGTCTGACCACGGCTGTGGGTGAAGCGACCCTGCCGCTGCTCCGGGCCGTAGGCGTGACCGCTCAGCCGGCCGTGCGGCCTGGAGGCCCGCTTGCGTTCGAGGTCGCTGCGCCTTTTGCCGCGGAGGACCAGGCGCCGGGCGATGCATTGGCGCCAAACGATGACCCTACCGATCTGGCGTACAGCACCTTCGTGGGCGGGAGCGCTGAGGACCGCGCCTACAGCATCGCCGTCGACACCAGTGGGGCGGCCTACATCACCGGTGCGACCTGGTCCCCGGACTTTCCCGTCACGCCGGGCGCCTTCGAGGAGGGCTACTACGTGGGCTATCCCGACGCCTTCGTGGCCAAGGTGAACGTGTGCGGCTCGTCGCTGGAATACGCGACCTTCATGGGCGGGCGCAGCGGGGCTCGCGGCTACGACATCGCCGTCGACGGAAGCGGATATGCCTACATCACCGGTGATACGCTGTCGTCGAACTTTCCTACCACCCTGGGTGCCTTTGACACGAGCTACAACGGTGGCGGCAATGATGCCTTTGTGGTCAAGCTGAACCAGGCCGGCTCGGGCCTGGTCTATGGCACGTTCCTCGGGGGGTGGGGTAATGAGCCCGGCAGAAGCATCGCCGTCGACGCCGGTGGGTCGGCATACGTGACAGGCAACACCGACTCCTCCAATTTTCCCACTACCCCCGGCGCCTTTGACACGAGCTTTAGCGTTGGCGACAACGACGCCTTCGTAGCCAAGCTAAACCCGGCCGGCTCGGCGCTGACCTATTCCACCTACCTCGGTGGGGAAGCCAACGACTATGCCACGGCTATCGCCGTCGACGGCAGTGGGGCAGCCTACGTTACAGGCTACAGCATATCGCCCAACTTCCCCGTCACGGCCGGTGCCTTTGACACCGCTCTCGACGGCGGCGAAGCCTTTGTGGCCAAGATGAACGCGGCCGGCACGGGCCTGGTGTACGCCACGTTCCTGGGAGGGAGTGTCGAGGACCTGGGCAACGGCATTGCCGTAGACGGCAGCGGGGCGGCCTACATCACGGGTGATACCTGGTCCATAGACTTTCCCGTCACGGACGGTGCCTACGACACCGTCTTTGGCGACTGCGAGCATTGCCGCGACGCCTTTGTGGCCAAGCTAAACGCCGCCGGCACGGACCTTCTCTACGCCACCTTCCTGGGAGGTGCCGGCCGGGAAGAGGGCGAGGATATTGCCGTCGACGGGAACGGGATGGCATACGTCACGGGCGCGACCTGGTCGGCCGACTTTCCCACAACGGAGGGAGCGTTTGACACGAGCTACGAGCATGTTGGCGACCACGACGCCTTCATGACCGTGGTGAACGCAGCCGGTACGGCCCTCGACTACAGTACCTTCCTCGGAGGCTCAGACTATGAATGGGGCGATGGAGTCGCCCTGGACGGCAGTGGGGCGGTATACGTCGCCGGGCAGACCGCAGCCGCCGACTTTTCGACGACACCGGGTGCCTTCGACACGAGCTACAACGGCGGGGGCGACGGCTTTGTCCTCAAGCTCCTGCGCGCGAGCCGCTCCACGTACTGCATCATGGGCACCGTGACAGACAGTGGCGGTGGCGCGCTGCCCCACATCACGGTCTCGGCAGGAGTGGGTGGCTCGGGCATTACCGACTCGAGTGGCAACTATGCAATCGCCAACGTCCCGGCCGGGACGTATACCCTCACCGCGTCGTTGGGCGGGTCCACCTTCAACCCGGACACGCGCTCCGTGGTGCTCCCACCCGATGCCATGGACCAGGACTTTGTGGCAGTCGAAGTGGCGCTGCCCAAGATATATCTGCCCCTGGTGCTGCTAAACGACTGAGCCGCCGGCCGGACTTTTCACCTGAGCAACGTGCGGACAATGGAGCCCCTGGGCAATCCAGGGGCTCAGCCGGCCTCATGCTCGTCCGTGCCGGGCCGCCCCCGGGCAGTCGTTGGTCGAGGCCACGGACGTGGCCATTGAGGACAATGCTGTGATCCAGCGGAGGAACCAATAAAGCCCTGGCTGCTCGCAGTGGTGCGTGTGTGCATCATTTTGGCCCTTCTGCCGGCCGTGACCCTGGCCCAGGCGACGGCAGGAACAGACGCGCCTGCCGCGTCGAACCCGTCTTCCCTGATCTTTGTCGAGAATGCCGGGCAGTTTGTTCCCGGCGCCCGCTTCCAAGTGTGGGGCGGCGGCGCCAGTGTGTGGCTGGCCGAGGACGCCATCTGGCTAACCCTGATCGAGGCGACCGCCGCGCACTCCCTGACTGTCAGGAGCCGGGGCAGCGGTGCCGCGGCGCCTGCGTATTTGGGGAAGGGTGTGCACATCAAGCTGACTTTCCCCGGCGCGAACCCCCACCCGCATCTCGAACCTTTCAACCGCCTGGAGACGCACGTCTCTTACTTTAACGGCGACGACCCCGCGCGTTGGCGGGCCAATGTGCCGGCCTGGGGTGGCGTGCGTTACGTGGGCCTGTATCCCGGCATCGATCTTGTGCTGACGGGCGAGGGGGCAGAGTTGGTGCCACGGCTGGTGGTCCGCTCCGCCGGCGACCTCCGTAGGGTGCGGCTGCAGGTGGACGGCGCGGAAACCGTGGCGGTGGCGGGTAGCACCCTGCGCCTGGGCACCGCGGCCGGCGAGGCCACCGTCCCACTGCTGCACGCGGAAGGCCCGGCAGCGGGCGTGGCCGTGCGACGTCGCGGCGCGTTGGCGTTCGAAGTAGCCGAGCCCTTCGCGCCGGCCGATCTTGACCAGGCCAGCGCGCCGTCGCTCGCCGGCGACGCCTCCCAGCTGCTGTACGGCACGTACTTGGGCGGGAGCAGCGGTGATTGGGGCGAGAGCATCGCTGTGGACAAGAGCGGAGCGACTTACGTCGGCGGCGCGACCCAGTCCACCGACTTTCCCGTGACAGCCGGCGCCTTTGACACTGCCTTCAATGGCGAACACGACGCGACTGTGCTGAAGCTGGACGCGGCCGGCACGGCGCTGGTCTATGCCACCTTCCTTGGCGGTAGCGACGGTGACTCGGTCCACGGCCTCGCCGTGGACGAGAGCGGGGCAGCCTACGTGACGGGCCACACCGACTGCTACGGCTTCCCCTCCACTCCCGGCGCCTACGACACAACGTGCAACTCTAACCCGTGGGGCGGAGACGCCTTTGTGGTCAAGCTTAACCCGGACGGCATGCTCCTGGAATACGCCACCTTCCTGGGTGGGAGTATCCAGGAAGGGGGCTTTGGCATCACTGTGGACGGCAGCGGCGCGGCCTACATCATGGGGGTTACCGGTTCGTCCGACTTTAGCACTACCCCGGGCGCCTTTGACACGGAATATAACGGCGGCACCGACGCCTTTGTGGCCAAGCTGAACGCGGCCGGTTCAGACCTGGAATACGCGACCTTCCTGGGTGGGAGTGCCGATGAGTGGAGCACCGGCATCGCCCTGGATGGGAGTGGGGCAGCGTACGTCACCGGTGAGACGACCTCCACCAACTTTCCGGCCACCCCGGACGCTTTTGACACCAGCTACGGCGGCGGTGAGCACAATGGCGACGCCTTCGTGGCCAAGCTAAACGCGGCCGGATCGGCCCTCGACTATGCCACGTTCCTGGGCGGGAGTGACGATGACAGTGGCTCTGGCATTGCGGTGGACGGGAGCGGGGCGGCGTATGCCACCGGCTTTACCTACTCGTCCGATTTTCCCACCACACCCGGTGCTTTTGACACGGCCTTTGGCGGCACGCAGTTCTACGGCGACGCGTTTGTGGCCAAGCTGGACGCGGCCGGCTCCGCCCTCGACTATGCCACTTTTCTGGGCGGGAGCCTCGGCGAGGTGGGCAGTGGAATCGCCGTTGGCAGTACGGGAGCGGCAACCGTCACCGGCGAGACCGCGTCCTCCGACTTTCCCGCGACGCCGAATGGTTTCGACACGGAGCTCGGCGGCGGTCTCGACGCCTTCGCTGCCCTGCTCAACACGACCGGTTCGCGCCTGGACTGTGCCACCTTCCTCGGTGGCAGCGGCGACGATTTTGGCCCGGACATCACCGTCGACGAGGGCGGGGTGGTCTACATCACCGGTGAGACCGCGTCCTCCGACTTTCCTACCACGCCGGGAGGTCTTGACGCGGACTTACACGGGGGGCCCCACGATGCCTTCCTGGTCAAGCTGGCCATGGAGCCTAAGGCCTGGATCTATTACCTGCCCGTGGTGCTGCAGTACCCGTAAGGCAGCGGCCGCCTCGGCAGGGGGATAGGTCTCACGGCAGCCAGCGCGGCAGGACAGCCTGCTCGGCGACAAGAACAGGGCGGCGGGTGACGAGGTCATAGACCCACACCGACACGTCGGGCAGGGGCAGGTTACCCTGTGAGAGGTCGCTGCGGGCGTAGGCCAGGGCCGCGCCGTCGGGGCGCCAGGCCAGGGCCAAGTGGTGGGCCATAGGCTCCTCCAACAGGGGATAGGCCTCACGGCCGTCGGGCCGGACCAGCCAGATCTGCCTGCCAGGTGTCCAGCGTTCCTCATCCAGCCATTGCCGGCCGACGGCGATCCAACCGCCTCCCGGCGACCACGCCGGGCCCACGTCCTGCACCAGGCTGTCGTCGCCACTCAGGTCGAGAAGCTCACCGGAGCCCACCTCCACGCGAAACAGGTGGACGACCATCGACTCGCCGGCCAGCAGCAGCTCGGACAGGGCCAGGCTGCCGCCGTCGGGGGACCAGGCAGGCGCTGTGCCCCACTCATTCCCAACCTGGAACAGCTCCTCGGTGGCAAGGTCATAGACCTCGATGCCGGGCAGTGTCGGGCTGGCATAGGCCAGGCGCTCCCCGCCCTCCGCCTCCGGTTCCTCGCGCTCGGGGCGGGCGGGAGGTGCCCAGGCAGGCGAGTGCAGGGGCACGTCATAGTCGAACAGCGGCCAGGTTTCGGCAGCCTCCGGGTCTAGAAGCCACAGGCGACCCGCCTGGGGATCGAGGTTGGGTGCGGAGGCCCACAGCGCCCGGCGCTCGTAGGCCACCAACCCCGCTTCGCCCGCAGCGGTCAGGCACCAGGTGGGGTTCAGGCACGCCTCATCGGGGCAGGCCAGCAGCAGCTCATCGCCCGAGCCGCCGGCCTGCACAATCCATAGGTCGCTGCCACCGTCCTCCCGCACGGCGGCATAGATGATCGCCTTCCCGAGGGGATGCACGGCATAGTCCCACAGGCCCAGCGGCTGGGCCGTCAGCTGGCGCGGAGAACCGCCGCCCGGATCGGCGACAAAGAGCTGGCGAGGGCCGTCGCCCGGCGCGGTGCGCCCCAGGTAGAGCAACCGGGGCAGCCGCACCTGGAACTGCCAGGTCTCCTCGTCTCGGGCAGGCCGCGCTCCCTCGCCGCTGACGCCCGCCTCAACCGTGACGGTATACGTCGTCCCCGGGCTCCAGGCTGTGTGCGGCCAGAAGAGGACGTCGCGGCCGTCGACGTCGAGCCGTCCCTCGACCTCCGGCTCCAGGTGCAGGTGGCCCTCCATGCTCGCGGCGTCCACGGGCCCGGTCCAGCGGAGACGAAGGGGCTGGGTCATGGGCACGTCCACCTCTCCCGGCGCGGGCTCTTGCGCCACAAGGCGCAGCGGGCCGAGGCCGGGCAGCAGCAGGGCCAAGGCGGCGACGACCACGGCGAGCAACGCCGCGGCCAGCCCACCCCAGGCCAGCGCCTTATGCCTGCGTACAGTGCCCATGGCGAGCATTCTAGCACGCTGCCGCACGGGCGTCAAACAGGACCGATCGCCTCTCAAGGACGGGGGTAATCCGCTGTCGTGCAGACCGGAGAGAAAACTGCGGCAGGTACCGGTTCCGCCTTGACATTCGGCCCTCATGGTGTAGAATAACAACAATACTTGGGAGGGGAGAACAACGTGAGCGAATCCAACAAGCCCAGGGAAAGGGTCAACATCCTCGGACCGGTCCTGCTCATCGCCATCGGCGTCGTCCTATTGCTCAACACCATGGGCGTCCTCGAGTGGAGCGTGTGGCTGACCATCATCCAGCTCTGGCCGGTGCTGCTCATCGCCGCCGGCCTGGACCTGCTCCTCGGCCGCCGCTCCATCTGGGGCTCAATCCTGGCCTCCGTCCTGGTCATCGGCGTCCTGGCCGGCGCGCTGTGGCTGGCCGCATCAGACCAGGTACCGGGAGGCGCGGGGCAGGTGGCCCAGGAGATCCAACAGCCGCTCGGAGAAGCGACCAGCGCCGAGGTCCAGCTGTCACCGGCAATCGGCCGCCTGGCGATCGAGGCCTTGCCCGAGGCGGCCAACCTGGTCGAGGGGACCATCTATCACAACCAGAACGAGGAGGTACAGGAAACCTTCGAGGACGGGACGCGCGCCTCCTACAGCCTGCGGTCCGAAGGAGGAAACTGGGTGCCCTTTGGCACGTCAGGCCTCAGCCGCCTGTGGGAGCTGGGGTTGACCCCAGGAGCAGCGCTTGACCTGGAAGCGGATGTGGCCCTCGGCGAGGTGCACCTGGACCTGACCGGCCTGCAGCTGGAGCGGCTGAAGGTGAGCATCGGCCTGGGCGGCACCCAGGTGACGCTGCCCACCTCGGGGAGCTTTGAGGGGTCGGTCGAGAGCGGGATTGGCGTGACCGAGATCGTCGTCCCCGACGGCATGGCGGTGCGCATTGAGGCCAACACGGCCCTGGCCTTCCGCAACATGCCCGACGATTACGAGCAGGATGGCAACGTCTTCACGTCGCCCGGTTTCGACGACGCCGAGAACCGGGTGGAGCTGACCGTCAATCAGCCGATGGGTGGGCTCACGGTGCGGCCGGTGGAATAGAGCCAGGCCCGGCAAGCCGGCCCGTCGCCCTTGCCGCGCCCGGTCCAGCTGTGGTAAGACGGGGACCGAACCACCCTTCTCAGACGAGGTACTATCGTGGAACAAAACAGCATACCCCAATCAGCCATGGTCATTGTGGCCCATCCGGACGACGCCGAGTTTACCATGGCGGGAACGGTGGCATTCTGGACGCAGGCCGGCTGCCGCGTCACCTACGTAGTCTGCACCGACGGCAACGCGGGCTCTCACGAGCCCGGCATGACCCGCCAGCGCCTGGCCGAGATCCGCCAGGCCGAACAGAGGTCCGCTTGCGCCACCCTGGGCGTGGCCCAGGTGTTGTTCCTGAGCTACGATGACGGCCAACTGCAGCCCACGCTGGAGCTGCGCCGCGACCTGGTGCGCACCATCCGCGAGCAAAAGCCAGAGGTAGTGCTCACCAGCGATCCCACCCGTTTTTTCTCCGGCGACCACTATATCAACCATCCGGACCACCGCGCCGCCGGCCAGGCGGCCCTCGACGCCGTGGCGCCGGCCAGCGCCATGCCGTTGCTCTGGCCCGAGGAGGGCGAGCCGCACCGCGTGCACCGGGTGTACATCTATGGCAACAGCGAGCCCAACGTCTGGATCGACATCACCGGGACCATCGAGCTCAAGATCGCAGCGCTGAAGCAGCACGCCAGCCAGATGGGCGACTGGGACCCCACGGAGCGCATCAAGGAGTGGAGCGCAGAGGTGGGCAAGGACAAGGGCTTGGCCCACGCCGAGGCGTTTCGCATGATCGTGCTTGTCCAGCCCGAAAGCTGAGCCTCGGAGCGGAGCCTGCGGAAAGGAGCGCAGCCATGCCGAATGGCACCAACGGCAAGATACTGCACGTTGACCTGACGCCGGGTGAGGTCAGCATCGAGACGCCGGACGAGGCGTTTTACCGGCGCTACCTGGGAGGGGCGGGATTCGTGGCCTACTACCTGCTCAAGGAAGTGCCCCCCGGCACCGATCCCCTGGGGCCTGACAACCGCCTGGTGTTTGCCTGCGGGCCGGTCACCGGGGCACCCCTGGCGGGCAGCGGGCGCAACGCTATCGGGGCCTTATCACCCCTCACCGGGGCGTTGGGTGAGGCCGAGGTGGGGGGCTTCTGGGGTGCCGAGCTCAAGGCAGCCGGGTTCGACGCCATCGTGGTCTCCGGCCAGGCAGCCTCGCCTGTCTATCTGTGGGTGCACGACGGCGAGGCAGAACTGCGGCCAGCCGGGCACCTGTGGGGCCTGTGGAACAAGGAGGCCCACGCCGCCATTCGCCAGGAGCTGGGCGAGGCCCGGGCGCGCGTTGCCCTGTGCGGGCCGGCGGGTGAAAAGCGAGTGTGCTATGCGAACATTGTCGCCGACCTGAAGCACGCAGCGGGCCGCTGCGGTCTGGGCGCGGTGATGGGCGCCAAGAACCTGAAGGCCGTGGCGGTGCGCGGCCACGGGCGCACGCCTGTGGCCGACCCGAAGGCCGTGGGGGCTATCGCCCGCTGGCTGAGCGAGCACTACCGCGAGCTGATGGGCAAATTCGCGGAGATGGGCACCGGCGTCAGCGTCATCCCCTACAACGCCATGGGCGCCCTGCCGGTCCACAACTTTCGCGACGGCCACCTGGAGGGTGCGGAGGCCATCGGGCGCGAGGGCCTGGCCGAGAGCGCAGTGGCGCGCATGGAGGGTTGTTGGGCCTGCGCCGTGCGCTGCAAGAAGGTGGTTGACCTGGCCGAGCCCTACCGCGTGGACCCGGCCTACGGCGGTCCCGAGTACGAGACGGCGGCCGCCATCGGCTCGAACTGCGGCGTGGCCGACGTCTATGCCGTCTGTAAGGCCAGCGAGCGGCTGAACGCCCTGGGCCTGGACAGCATCAGCACCGGCGGCACAATCGCCTTTGCCATGGAGTGCTTTGAGCAGGGGCTGCTGACCACGGAGGACACGGGCGGCCTGGCCCTGCGCTTTGGCGACGCGGAACTGGTGCTGGAGCTCATCGAGAAGATTGCGGCGCGCGACGGGTTTGGCGACCTGCTGGCCGAGGGTACGCGCCGGCTCGCGGCGCACATCGGCAAGGGCGCGGAGCGCCTGGCGGTGGAGGTCAAGGGCCAGGAGCTGCCCTACCATGACCCGCGCATCCAGCATGGCCTGGGCCTGGGCTATGCCGTGTCGTACACTGGCGCGGACCACTGCCACAGCGCCTTCGACCGCAACTGGGAGGAAGAGCCGGGCCTGGAGAGCGTGAAGAGCCTGGGTGTGCTGGAAACGATGCCCGCCACCTGGCTGGGACCGGCCAAAGTGCGGGCCATCCTCTACGGCAGCTTGCCTCCGCACCTGGACAACTGCCTGGGACTGTGCAATTTCCTGCCCTACAGCCACGAGCAGGTGGTCGAGATCGTCGAGGCCGTCACCGGCTGGCGCACCGGCACGTGGGAGCTGTGGAAGGCAGCCGAGCGCCTGCTGACCATGGCCCGCGCCTTTAACGTGCGCCACGGCTTAACCCCGGACGACGACCGCCTGCCGTGGCGCATGAGCGAGCCACTGGGCCCCGGAGCACCCATCGATCCGGCCGCGATCGAGGCCGCTCTACCCCTTTACTACGAGATGATGGGCTGGGATCCGGCCAGCGGCGTGCCGCGCACAGCCCGGCTGCAAGAGCTGGACATCGGCTGGGTTGCGGACCTTCTCCCCTTGTAGCTGCCATGCCCGAGCTGCCCGACCTGGAGGTGATCCGCGAGTACCTGGATCCGCGCCTGGCGGGCGTGGGCGTGGAGGCAGCCGAGGTACGCCGGCCTCTGGTGGTGCGCAACTTGTTGGGCGGTGAGCCGGCGGCGCAGCTGGCGGGCCGTCGCTTCGTGGGGGCCGGGCGCCGCGGCAAGTTTCTGCTGCTGCCCTTCGAGGACGGGCCGACGGTGGCCATCAACCCCATGCTCCTGGGGCGCGTTCGCCTCGGCCTACCCCTGGGCCGTCACCGCAGCCGCGATGCCCTGGTCCTCCGTCTGGAAGGCGGCCAGGAGCTGCGCTACCACGATGCCAAGGACATGGGCAAGATCTACCTGGTCTCGGAGCTGGGGCAGGTGCCCACACTTGGCGAGCTTGGCCCCGAGGCCACCGGCCCCGAGCTCACGCTGGAGGTATTTCTGAATAGGCTGCGCCGCCACCCGGGCGAGATCAAGGGCATCCTGACCAACCAGGCTTTCGTGGCCGGCATCGGCAACGCCTACGCCGACGAGATCCTGTGGCATGCCCGCCTCTACCCCTTCCGGCGCCGTCCCAGCCTGGAAGCCGGGGAGCCGGCGCAGTTGTACGAGAGCATGCGGGTGGTGCTGCTGGAGGCAATCCAGACGCTGAGGGAGCGGATGGGCGACGCGATCGACGTGGAGATGCGTGACTTCTTGGCCGTGCACGGCAAGGCCGGCCAACCCTGCCCGCGCTGCGGGACGACCATCAGCCAGGTGACGCGCGACCGGCGCGACACTGATTTCTGCCGGCAGTGCCAGCCCGGACTGATGGTCGGGGGGAGGGCACGCAAGCTGTAGCCGGGCCACTTGATCAATTTCGGCTTTTGCGGTAGAATGAAGCCGGTTAGAGATCCGCCCCCGGGGACATGAAGGGCTGTCCGCCCATGATCTCGGGTGGGCGAGCGGCGGTATTCAGGACCGGGGGGAGGGGTCCAAGCTGGAAAGGGGAAGCCATGAACAAGACGATGGCGTTGTGGTCGCAGCGCGACCTGCGCTTCGTGGTCGAGACTCTGATTCCCGACCGTGGGGACGCAGAGCACGTGGTGGACCTGCTGCGCGACGACGGGAGCCTCCTCGACGCCATGCTGCAGGATGACCGTCTGTTCCAGCAGTTGATGGACGACGAGGAGGGGCTCGTCTCTGTCTCGCCCCTGTTCTTCTTTCGTGTTCTCCTCCTGCGCGCGCGGCGAGACCTGCAAAAAGAGATCTATACCATCGAGCGACGCCAGCAGCAGAAGGTGGTGCTCTTTGACGCGAACCGCGTCGTCGACCTGTTGGCCATCCCGGAAGTGACCGACTACCTGGCTTCCATGCTCGCCTCGTTTACCCGCACCAACAGCACGACGATCCCCATCCGCGTCCGGCGAGGAGTGTGGCAGCGAGTGCGGGTCAGCGACCTGGACGTCGACAGCCTCATCCGCTACGCCGAGCTCCTGGACGAGGAGCAGCGCTTCTGGGCCTACCGCCGCATCGGCGACGCCAGCCTGTTCCTGACGGGCATCTTCCCGGAGCACATCAGTGCCCAGCAGACGTATCCGCAGAGCAGGCAACCGCGCCTCCGTCTGAAGGCCTCTCTGTTCCATAGCCTGGAGGACTATGAGGGCTACGGCCGTGCCTTTTACCGGTTGGCGGCAAAGCATCCCCAGGCCCGGCGCGAAGGCTTTGAGGCCGTGCTGAACACGCTGTCCGAGCACTTTATCCTGGCCGAAAAGCCGCTGACCTTCCTGGCAGCGCGCTACCTGGCCCTGCGCAAGCACAACTACTTCAAGCTCTAGGGGACCGTTTGTGGGGAGGGATCCCGAAAGCTACAACGTGCGGGCCGTGGAACGGGCCATGGAGATCCTCGCGGGCTTTGACAGCGAACACGAAGAGCGGGGGGTATCCGAGGTCGCCCAGGCCACAGGCCTGCACAAAGCGACCGTGCATCGCCTCATGATGACCCTGCTCCACGGCGGCTATCTGGACCGGGCGGGCGACGGCGAAAAGTTCCGCCTTGGAATGCGGGTGGTTGAGCTGGGCCTGGGCGCGCTGCGCCGTCTCGACGTGCGGCGCGCCGCCTTTCCCTACATGGAGCAACTGGTAGAGCGCTTTCAGGAGACGTGCGACCTGGGCATCTTTGACCGGGGGTGGGTCCTATACATCGAGGTGGTGCACAGCGAGCATTCCTTGACCATTGCCGCCCGGATCGGCCGTCGCCTGCCTGCTTATTGCACAGCCAGCGGCCGGGTGTTTCTGGCCTTCCTTCCGCCCGAGGTTGTAGAGCCCATTCTGAGCGGGCCGCTGAACCCATGCACGGGACAGACCATCACGTCCGTCGCCCGGCTGCGCGAGGAGCTGGAGGCCACCCGGAAGCGAGGCTACGCCATCGACGACGAGGAGTTCGAGGCAGGGATCCGGGCTGTCTCCGTCCCTGTCCGTAACGTTGAGGGCGAAGTTGTCGCCGCTCTGAGTATGCCGGGGCCTGTCAACCGCATGCCGCCCGAGCGCCTGCCCGAAATCACCGCGGCTCTCCTGGAAGCGGCCGACGCCATCTCGGCGCACGTGCTGCGCCAGTAACGGCGGGCAAGCCAGCCGCTCCCCCTGCGCCAACCGGCCTTTGTGGGACAACCTGTCCGGTTGTACGTCTGCGCAAGCCAGCCGCTCCGCGTACACCACAACCCCTGCCTTATTTCAGGTGCCTGCCAATTAGCAGCGTTGGGAGTTATGGCCGGTTCCGGGTTGGCAACTTGGCTTCTGTCACGGAAGCGTCTGCCGGCTATTGGCCCACTTCAGGGATATTGTGATAGGTCAACGACGTCCCTTCGCGCATTTGCTTGAGGTCCACCGAAAGGGATAAGCGGCCGTCCTCGAAGCGGTCGCCGAACGTCTCCTTGAGCACGGCCATCACTCGCCGGGCGAGTTCCTTCCGGACTTCGGGTGGGCGACCCTCGCGGATCAGGAGGTTGACGTGCGCAAAGGCATAGCCCGGATTGCCGTCCGCGATCCGGTATTCGCTGTGCCGGACGGCACGGCTCTTGAGTCCTTTCAGGTTGATGGCGCCGGTGGCCACCAACTCCGAGTGCATGCGCTTGAGCAGCAGCTGGACATCAAAGTCGAGGTTGGCGGTGTATTCCAGAGTCAGGTGTGGCATGGGATTACTCCACGGGCGGTGTGCCATGTTCATGGAAGGATGGTATCGTCGGCAGGCCCCAGGCCTGGCCCTTTTTGCGTTCTGCCTCGGTCCAGATGATCGGCTGCCAGTCAGGGGCCAAGATCAGGCGCGCGCCAGCGTTGGCGATCTCGAACCGGTTGCCGCCGGGCTCGTAGACATACAGAAAGAACGTCTGTTGAATGGCATGTTTGTGCGGGCCCGTTTCCATGAACACGCCGTGT
Source organism: Anaerolineae bacterium (assembly GCA_041300865.1). GTDB lineage: Bacteria > Chloroflexota > Anaerolineae > JAAYZQ01 > JAAYZQ01 > JAAYZQ01. The sequence continues at coordinate 23,540 of JBFYTF010000457.1, read as the reverse complement.
TCCAGGCAGATATCGGCCGCACGGAGGATTGCCTCCCGGTTGTCGACGGCATACGTGACGTGGTGCAGGCGCCCTTTCGTCCCGGTCCAGTCTTCACTGATCGCCACATCGTACGATTTGTTGGTAGCAGTCAGCCAGGAGGCTTTTTCGGACCCGTCATCAAAGATGACCTGCTCCGTCAAGCGCATGCCAAGAAGTTCTTCCATAAAGATCCGTGTAGCACGCACGTCGACCGCGAGCAGGTTGATGTGGTCAATGCGGCGCAAACCAATGGCATGGTCTGGGTAGCGCGAAGCCTGGTTCTTTAGGGCAGGGCGGAGGTGTTGCGGCGGCTTGTACCACTCGGTTTCATAGTAGATTTCCAACCTGTGGTCATCGGGGCCGGTGAAACAGTAGGCCGGTCCGTGCCCAACGTTGTCTTCCTTCCAGCTCTTGCCGTAACCGGCCTCTTCCAGGGCGGTTACTCTTCGATGCAGAGCCTGCGGGCTGGAAGTGCGGAAGGCGCAGTGCCCCAGGCCTGGTTGGCGGGAGGCGGTCAATTGCAGTGAGTGATGTTCGTAATCGTCCCACCCGCGCAGGTAGACAGAGTCACCGGCCCGGTCACTCTCTGTCATACCCATCACATCGACGAAGAAGCGCGTGCTCTCGTCAAGCTTGGGAGTCAGCAATTCCACATGACCCAAGTGGGCCACATCGAAGATCCGTTCAGGATTCACGGTTCCCTCCGTTTCTGGTCCACGACCTCTCGCAACCCGTGCACGTCATAGGACAGCTCGCCGGCTAGCAGTTTCTGGCGCAAGTGCGCTTCCTTCTCGAGGCGAGCCTCAGAAGCCCGCAGTACTTGGGCAACATCAGCTCGCTTCACGCATACGGCGCCGTCAGCGTCCAGGATGAGAATATCAGAGGGGGAGACTTGCGTGCCGCCGACAGACACAGTTGTGTTGAGCTGGCCAAGCGCGGCCTTGGTGGCGCCTCTGACTCGGACAAAGCGGGTCCAGATGGGCAGACCGAGTTTAACCAGATCCTCGACGTCACGGACTGCGGCATCTACCAGAATGCCCGCTGCGCCGCGGACCGTGATCTGCGTGACCAGCAACTCACCGATCAGGGCGACCGGGCGTGGTTCCGGCATGCTCAGGACCAGGACTTCACCCGGCTGGATGTGTTCGATGACGGCATGCACCATCAGGTTATCATCCTGCCCGCACAAGACGATCCGGGCAGGGCCGGCCACACGGCTGCCAGGCAGGAGCTGGATCAGGGGCGTATCAATCAGACCCTGCCGTCCGGAGGCCTCGTAGACTGTGGCTACGCCAAGCTCACGCAACCGGACGAGTTCATCGTGCATCATAAGCTCTGCACCACCCAGGGAAGTGTGCGCTGCAGCGCTTCCGCAAACTTGACCTCCGCCATTCCAGAAATGCGGCGCGCATGGTTGCCGCGCCGGGAGGCGAGTTCAGCATAATAGCTTTGCAGGTAACTCTGCGCCGTCATCACGGCCATCGCCTGTCGTTTTTGTTCCATCACGGGGGTGATGTCCACAAAGGTGTTGGGCTCGAACTCGCACAGCTCCGGTTGGTGCGGCTCAAAGAAGTACAGATCGGGCGGCGTGATGCGCTGGAAGGCACTGTCCACGCCTGCCCCGGATGCCAACAGGCGCGCCTTTTGCACGGCCTGGCAGGCAACAGGATGATCGGGATTGAATGGATCCTTGGGAGTGTGGGTTATGAGGATGTCCGGCCGCAAATCTCGGAAGATATCCACCAGCGCTTCCAGAGGGGCAGCGGTAATGTTCAGGGGATAGTCGCCCAGATCCAGGCAACGAAAGGCAGCCCCAACAATCCCGGCTGCCTGACCGGCCTGCTCGTGCCGGATGCGCTTGACGTTTTCCACCGTTTGGTTCGGCTCTTTCCACAGCTCACCCGATTCCCCACGCTCCCCATAGGACAGCGCGAGCACGGTGGCGCTGCCTCCTTGTGAGGTGACAAGGGCAATGACCCCAGCGGCACGCCAGACAAAATCAGCCGAGTGTGCTCCGATGACGACAAGGTTTTTGCCCATGCGTTCCCCCTCTTTGAGCATGGCGGTGACAGAAATCCTGTCGCCGCTGGTGGCGAGGGATCTCTGTCTGGAGAAAAAGCGCTTGTCCGCCCGCGTTACCTCTGGCCTATTTGAGGTGCCTGTCGATAAAGTCCAGCACCTTGGCCACGTTGTCCGGAGCCTCGAATATGGGGTCGCCGTGTGCGGCGCCTGCCAGGAGCTCCAGCCGGACCCGGTCCTTGCCCAGCGCTTGCTCCAGCTTGGCCGCAAAGTTGACGGACCCCTGCGCCGGGACGGTGTCGTCCAGCGTGCCGTGCTGCAGAAGAGTGGGCGGAGCATTGCGAGTTATGTACGTTTCCGGGTTAGCAAGTCTCACTCGCTCTGGAATGGCCGTGATCTGCTCTCCTAACAGCAGTGATTCAGGCGAATTGGGCCCGCTGTGTTCCATGCCCGGTGGGAACACGAATCCGCTCTCTGCCAGCTGCTCGTCCATCTTCAGAAAGTCGGTTGGCGAAAACCAGGAGACGACGGCCTGTACGTGGCTGGGCTGCCCTGCGTTTCCAAGGCTGAGGTCCTCCATCTCCGGCACCCCGGCAGTGACGCCCAGCATCAAAGCCAGGTAGGCGCCGGCCGAGCCGCCCCAGGCCGCGATCCTGCCTGGATCGAACCCATAGCGCGGTGCGTTGGCCCGGACCCAGCGCACCGCAGCTTTGCCATCGTGGATCAGGGCCGGGAACTTGGCCTCCCAGCTCAGGCGATAGTTGATGGCGACGACCGCGTAGCCCCTCTGAAGCCCCTCCAGCATGGGCAGGACCTGCACGTCCGACTTGTCGCAGCCCATGAAGGCTCCGCCGTGGATCGAGACAATCACGGGAAACGGGCCATCGCCCGAGTCCGGCAGGTAGACGTCCAGTCTCTGCGAGTCTGACAGGGCTGCATAGGGGATATCGAGGAATTTGCGCTTGATGTGGTCGGTGTTGGCCCGCAGCGGGAGGTCCACGATGGCATGGTGGGGGCCCGGGCCCGGTCTGTTTTGATCTTGCATGGTTCTAACCCTCGCATCGTTTGGTCTTATTAGTTGCTCACGGCCACTTTGGCGACAGTCTCTTTGGCCCGCCTTCTTTTCTGGTACGTGTCGAACCCAACGGCAATGAGCAGGACGGCGCCCTTGACCACGTTCTGGTAAAAGTCGGGCAGCCCGGCGAGCTGCATGGCGTTGTTCAGGACGCCGATAATCAGGACACCTGTGATCAACCCAAAGATCGTCCCCTCGCCGCCGATGAAACTGACCCCGCCCAGGAGGGCCGCCGTCAGGCAGTCAAACTCGATGCCCTGACCCGTAAAGACCTGGCCCGAGAATACCCTCGACAGCAGCAGGACGGAGGTGATGGCCGACGCAAAACCGCAGATGGCGAAGGTAATGATCCGCATGCCGTTGATATTCACGCCCGCCAGCCGGGCGGCTTCGGAGTTGCCGCCCATGGCAAACACATACCTCCCGAAGTATGTCCTGGTCAATACAAAGTTGGCGATAAGGGCAACGACGATCATGATGGCGACAGGGATAGGGATAGGTCCTATGTAGCCCTGGCCGAACACCTTGAAGCCTTCAGGCAGCCCAGTGATATTCTTTCCGTCGGCGACAATGTATCCCAGGCCCTTGTAGATCGTGGCCGTGCCAAGGGTGATGATCAGAGGATGAACCTGAAGCTTGATGCTCAGGAGGCCGTTCGCCGTACCCAAAAGGGTTCCCATGGCAAGGCAAACCAGGATCGCCAGCGCAGGATGGACCCCGAAGCGGACCATCAATATGGCCATGACGATGTTCGTAAACACGATTTGGGAGCCGATGGACAGATCGATGGCGCCCGAAATCATGACAAACATGATCCCTACGGCGCTGATGGTGGCAAAAGACACCTGGCGCAGCATGAGCCTGAGGTTGTTGAACGTCAAAAAGTTGGGCGAGATGAAGGAAAAAAGGACGACCAGGCTTATCAGGATCAGCAAGGGCGCATACCTGCGCATTAGCGAACCGCCCCTCGCCGACAGGTTGCTCATCAAATCGGGCCTGCTCTTCACAGCATTCTGCATTAGTGTCCCCCAGACGCCAGGTCGAGGATAAAGTCTTGACTGAACTGCTCTCTCGGTACAACTCCGGCGAGCTTGCCTTCGGAAAGCACGATGATCCTGTCTGACATCCCCAGCAGTTCCTCCATATCCGATGAGATCATGATGATCGCAATCCCATTGTTTGCCAGCTCGCACATCAGCTTGTAGATCTCTTGCTTGGCGCCCACGTCGATTCCCCTGGTCGGCTCGTCGAAAATCAGGACGGCCGATTCTGCCGCAAGGGATCTTGCCAGGACCACCTTTTGCTGGTTGCCACCGCTCAGGTTCTTGATCTGCTGCAGCAGGCTGGGCGTCTTGATGTCCAACCGTTCACGGTACTGCGTGGCGATCTCGTCTTCTTTCTTGGTGGCCACGACTCCGTACCTTGATAGCCTCCGCACGATGGGGAAGCAGATATTCCACTTGACGCCCATCTCCAGGAACAGCCCTTGCCCCTTCCGATCCTCGGGCAACAAGCCGATTCCGTGCCGGATGGCGTCGGCCGGTGCTTTGATTCGCACGGGTTTGCCGCCAACCCGGATCTCGCCCCCTTCTGCCGGAACCGCGCCAAAGAGCACCATGGCCAGCTCGGTCCTGCCAGCTCCGACCAGGCCCGCAAGTCCCAGGATCTCGCCTTTTCTCACCGAGAAGGAAATGTCCTGGTCTCCGTTCCCCGACAGGTGCTCAATCTCCAACGCAACCTCGGTCGGCTCAATCGACCGCTGTGGATAGACCTCCTTGAGCTCCCGCCCGACCATCAGTCTGATCAGCTCCTGCCGGTTGGTGTTGGCCGTAAGCTTGGTGTCCACATAGCGTCCATCGCGCATCACAGTCACCCGGTCCGAAATGGCAAAGACCTCCTCCAGCCGGTGGGAGATATAGATGACCGTGACCCCACTCTCCTTCAAGTGTTTGATAATCTCAAACATGCACTCCACTTCGGCGACGGACAGTGGGGCGCTGGGCTCGTCCATGATCAAGATGCGCACGTTCTTGGACACTGCTTTCGCGATCTCGACCAGCTGCCTATCCGCCGGCGGCAGCTCGCGTACGAGCTTATCCGGATCGATCTCGACGTTGAACTGCCTGAAGATCTGCCGTGTCCGATCCTTCATGGTTTTGGGATCCACCAGGAACCGGCCACCGATTTTGTCCCCCAGAAAGACATTCTCCGCCACGGACAGGGGGGGGACCAGGTTGAACTCCTGGTAGATAACCTCTATCCCCAGGCTGCGGGAAAGATGGGGGGTCATGTGCCCGAATGCCTGCCCGTGGACGACGATGCTGCCACCGTCGGGCGCGATCGCTCCGGCTACGATCTTGATCAGGGTCGACTTTCCTGCGCCATTTTCGCCCAGGAGCGCGTGGACCTCCCCCTCGACAAAATCGAGGGAGAATCTGTCCAGCGCCAGAACGCCGGGGTATCGCTTGGTGATGTCTTTCAGTGACAGGATAACCTTGGCAGCCGTCATGCGCCGTACCTCTTCCAGGGTCGATGGGGGGCCGACAAGCCCCCCATCGTTGGCCTTGGCCTGCCGGTCCTACAGTCGATCCGGCAGCAGAGCGATTACTTCTTGCAGGTGATCGTCACCAGGGGATCGAGGGTCTCGGCCGGGAACTCCTCACCTAGCAGCATCAGCTTGACCAACTCATAGGTGCGCAGGGCCAGATCCTCCGGCCCGCCGCCGATGGCCACAGCCCCACGATAGGGATCCTCGCAGCCCTCGATGAGCGGGATGTTCTCGGGATTGACGTCGCCCGAGAAGACGCCGTACTGGTCCAGTGCGTCCGGGGCATAGGCCTGGAGCGCTTGAGAGACGCCCATCGCGCCCGAATCGCCGATGACCAGGAAGACCTTGGTGTCCGGATAGGCGGTCAGGATGTTTTCCGCCGTGGTCACGCCCTGGCTAATCGTCGCGTTGGGAACGTCGACGAAGGTGACGACTTGAGCCTGAGGGCAGGTCTCCGCGATAGTCCGGAACCCATCGGTGCGCTTTGCCATCTCCGGCGCGCCCTCGGTGCTCATGATGGCCACCTCGATGCTGCCCTCAGCCGCGTCGGGATAGGTTGCGGCGATAAAGTCGCAACCCATCTTGGCGGCCAGCGTGCCGATCTCGTACTGGTCGGTATGCATGTAGGCATCGTAGGGCCCCTGATTGTCCACGGGCACACCCAAAGTCTTGATGCCGGCTGCCTTTGCCTCCTCGACCGCCGAGAGCACCCCGACCGGGTCCACGGACATGACGATCATGACGTCAACGCCCTGGGAGACAAAGTTCTCGATCTGGTTGTACTGCTTGGCAGCGTCGCCATCACCACTGGCGACGAGCACTTCGACACCGTCCTCCGCGAAGAGCTCGGTCACGCGGGTGGACAGGGCCGAAAGAAACGAGTTGGAGGCATCCGGGATGGCATAGCCCACCTTCTTGCCTTCCAGGGGGTTGGCCGCCGAGGGCTCGGTGGCGACTTGGGCAGGCGCACTGGTCGGCTCGGCGGTCGCGGCTTGACCGCCGCACGCTGCCAACAGCACCGCGGCGAGCATCACAAGTACGACGACGCTGTACATCCTCTTGTTCACTTGGCTCTCCTTGTTGTCCCAGGATCGCTGGGCGATTTTGTTCTTTGCGACGCGATTCTAACATCCGAACGCTCACTTGTCCATTTCTGTTCTCCTTGGTTTTGGTTCCGTCCAGACACTCGCGATTGGCCAATCACCCGGTTTTCACTCTACGGCTGAACCTGGTACCCGGCCCTTGCTCCCCACCTTCACCGGCGCCTGACGAGCTTTTCTGCCTGCCGCGGGCATTCCTCTGGTATTCGTCAAATGCCACGGCCCCCAGGAGAATGACGCCCCTGACGATGTATTGGGGATAGGTCCCCCAGCCGGCGAGCTGCATGCCGTTCCCCAGGACCGCCAGGACAAACACGCCCGCGACGAGGGCAGGCACACTGCCCTCGCCGCCCATGAAGCTGATGCCCCCCACAATGGCCGCCGTCAAGACGGTGAACTCGATCCCCGGCCCGAACGAGGAGTGGGTTGTGTTCGCCTTGGAGATCATGACCATGGTGCCCACGGCCACCAGGAAGCCGCAAAGGGCATAGAGAGCGACCTTTTTCGACCGGGTATTGATCCCGGCCAGCCTGGAGGCCTCTTCATTCCCGCCCAGGGCCATCACCCGCAGGCCGAATATGGTCTCACCGTAGACAAAGGTTGCGACGATGATGATCAGCAACGTGAGCCAGACGTCGACGGGCAGTCCCAGGATCTTGCCGTTGGTGATCCACAGGAACTCGGCTGGATAGTTGCGGTACGTTTTGGCCTGGGAGATCATGTACGAGATGCCCTGGAAAATGACCGCCGTCGCCAGGGTCGCAATCAGGGGAAAGATCTTGATGCGAGTGACAATCAGGCCGTTGATCAGGCCCAGAAGCGTGCCGAGTACGATTCCCAGGGTGACGGCGAGCCACACGGGCAGGGCGTAAACGACCATAGCCATGGCCGTCACGACGCCGACCAGGGACATCTGGTAGCCAACCGAGAGGTCGATCCCGCCGCCGATCATCACGAAAGATAGGCCGATGGCCACGATGATAAAGTAGGTATTCTGGTTGATGATGTTGGTGATGTTGCGCAGCGTCAGAAAGTACGGGCTGACGAGCGAGAATAGCCCCATCAAGGCCACAAGGACGAACATCACTGTGTACTTTTTCAGGCCAGCCAGGTTGACTTTCAACACGGGTTTCATCCGAAAGATTGGTAGTCCGGGGACGGGACCTGCACGTCGTTGCGGTCCCTACCCCTGACGATCATGGTCACGACGTCGTCGAGGGTCACCTGGCTGACGTCCAGGATGCCTTGCCTCTGCCCACCTTTGAGGACGAACACGCGGTCGGCGATGGCCAGGATGTCCGGAATGCGTTGGGTAATGAGCAGGATCGAGATGCCCATGCCCTTCAGCGTCCGGATGAGGTTGAGGAGCTTGCCGGCTTCAGTAACGCCCAGGGCGGCCGTGGGCTCGTCCATGATCAAGATCTTGGATTCAAACGCGATGGCGCGGGCGCAGGCCACCATTTGGCGCTGGCCGCCGGACATCCGGGCAACGCTGAGCTTTGCCGAGCTGATGTCGACACGCAGCTCCTTGATCAGCTCTGCGGCCTTGGTGTACATGCCCCTCTTGTCCAACAGCAGGTCAAAGGGACCGCGCCGGCATTCCCGCCCGACAAAGATGTTCTGGGCGACGTCCAGGTTGTTGAACAGGGCCAGATCCTGGTAGATCATGCCGATCCCCAGGTTGAACGCGTCGTGGGGACTCCGGATCTGCGCTCGTTGGCCGTCGATATAGATCTCGCCATCGTCGGCCAGGTGCGCCCCCGAAAGGACTTTCATCAACGTCGACTTGCCCGCGCCGTTGTCGCCGACGATGCCCATGATCTCGCCGCGGCGCAGCTCCAGGTCCACGCTCTTGAGGGCGCGGATGCCGCCGAAGCTCTTGGATATGCCCTTCATCTCGACCACGTACTCGCTCTTGCCCATATTCCCAATCCAGTATCGAACCCCTGGCTGCATCGTTCCAGGTACAAGATCAGGGCTGGGGGGAACCGTTGGGTTCGAGAACCCAGCCCTGGCGCCCTTTGCCGGAGCCCTTTGCCGTCAAGCGACTCCGTGTTGTTGAGCCTGCCCGCTCAGGCGGCCCTACTGCGGCGTGTCGCTGAGAACCCCGGAATTGGCCATCGGCACAACAGACAGTTCACCGTTCACCACCGTCGCAAGCGCCAGCGGATCCCAGGTAACCTCGGGATACTCCTCGCCGCCGAGAATCTTAATGATGATCGCCACCGTGCTGCCAGGCAGGTCTCCGCCGCCAAAGGCTACGGCACCCCGGAAGACACCTTTGCCCTGGGCAGACTCCAGGATCGCATCGGCCTCGGGGCCAAACATGCCCACGCCAAAGACCGCGACCTCGTCCAGGTTCTTGATGGCGCTGCTCGCCCCCTTGGCGTATTCATCCATGATCGCCTTGGAAGCACCGTTCCCGCCATCGGAGGCATAGGCCAGGACGAGCTTGACGTTGGGGTTCGTGGTGAGGACGTTCTGCATGGCCGTCTGGCCGGCCTGGAACATCTCGGCGCTGGGCGTCTGCACGATCTTGACGGCCGGGCTATACGCCGGGTTTGGTACCCGGTCGCTCTCGGATTTGCCGGACACAAAGTTCCCGTCGGCATCCGAGATGGGTGTGCCGGTGGCATCGATGTACTCCCCGGCCGAATTCTTCAGGTACGGCTCGCTGATCATCAGCAGCCCGTTGGAGCGGTCGATGGCCTCCGGGTTGAGGGAGGAGAGAAACACTGCGGTCTCGATGGACCCTTCGGGTGCATCTGGGTAGGTTTCGTCGACCCATTTCTTGGCCATCAAGGCTGCGTATTCCCCGGACAGGAATTGGTCGAGCTTCATGACAGCGTCGCGTCCGGTTTCCCCAGGCTCTCCGCCGACGACCATGACCTTGACGCCCGCGTCGCGGGCCGCTTCCAGCCTGGGCAGCAGGCTGCTGGCCTCCACGGCCATGACGAACAGGAGCTTGGCGTCCATGGCCGTAAAGTTCTCGATCTGGGTAGCCTGCGTGTTGGGGTTACCGTCGGCGCTGGCGACCTCGACGTTGTACTCCTCGCCAAAGGTGTTGGCGATGGCATCTCTCAGAGCCAACATCAACGGATTGTCCAGAGCCGGCAGCGCCACGCCAATGGTCTCTTTTTCTGCTTGCGCTGCCGGTGGCTGCGTCGCTGCCGGCACTACTGTTGGGCTGCCGCCGCAGGCTGCCAGCAGCATCGCCGCGATCAGAACAACTGCTAGAGGGCTCCAAATCTTGTTCACTCTTCTTCTCCTTTTGTTCGGCCAGGATCGCTGGCTGTTTACCACAGGTGTGGGCGGGAACAGAGCTCCTGCGCCCTGTTCCCGCAGTCTCAAACTGTCGCGCCTTACTGTGTCCATGTCTCTCTGACTCGTCTTGCGCCACAGCTGATCGCCCCTGCACAGAGTCAGGGAGGCAGCCTTCGGGTTTCTCCTCTACGGGCGTGCTCCGATCGCCAGACCTGGCATCCGATCCCCTCATGGAGGATGCAGGTTGGGCAACCGTGTCTGGGTCCATAGGCGAGCGCGGTGGCGGCTAGTGACTGGCCGCCACCACGTGAGGGACCGCTCCCCATTGGCTCGTCAGCCCCTCTGCAGGCTCCTGCTTCTCCTATTCCGCTGCCGCCAAGACTTCGGCAAGCCAGCCGTAAGCCTCCTGGACGTCATAGTTGCCGCCGTGCGGTTGCATGTAGGCCAGCGCGTAATTGGCATCCTTAACGGTCGAATCGGCCTCGATCGCATAGAACAACGCTGCTTCGACTGCAAATGACGTATCGCGGTCGCGGATACCGTGACGGACATACCAGTAGGGCGCGCTATCCCCTTCGTGGCTCAGCAGGTACGGCATCGGGTTGATCATCTCCATCTGACGCACCACAGCCCTACCAGCTTTGGTTTGCAGGAACTGATCAAAGGTTAGTCCGGTGTCGTCGAGACCGACGCCGTTATCGGGGATAATGTCGTTTTCCCAGGACCACCCAAGCCAGTGGTTGTACTCGGTTGTTTCATCGCCGGAGAGGTCGGACTCGTTCATCCGGTACTGGAGTGGCGTACCATAGTTTTCGAACGCGGGAGCCGTCTTGAGCTTGGCCGTCTTGACGACAAATTCAAGGTATTTGCCATAGTCGATGCTCACAACGGTATCGGCGTCATTATCGACGTCGAGCCAGTCATTCGTCACGACCAGTACACTTCCGTCCCTCTGGAGAAATGCCCAGTCTTCGCCCAAATCAGGTACGGTTTCGCCGCCTGCCATCGCCTTTTCGGTTCCGGCTTCCACCAGATCTACGATCGCCCCCGGCATGGTAGCGGCGGTAAGCGGTGTGCCGTCCTCCAGCACAAGCCCGAGGCTGTTGAGATATGCGGGATATAGCGCCGCAAGGTCTGCCGATACTTGGGCGTCAAACGGGCCATCAGTATAGGCGGGGTCGAGACGCCTGGTTTCGGAGTATTGCCACTCGTAAGCGATATCCGCGTGGTCGAGATCGGTGATTGGGCAGTAAGCGATCGTCGCGAACACGTCGTCCGTGAGCGTGCTCTTGCCGTGCTTGTCGAAGCCAGCCGCTCCGATCTCTTTCAGATACGGATAGTAGTCGCGGCTGTTGCCGCTGGCCGCTACCGCCGTCGAGAGGCCTCCGCCGCCGCTTGTTCCGGTGATAACGATCTTGTCCGCGGATCCGGGCATTCTCTTGTCGTTGAATTTCAGGTAACGTATCGCCGCTTTTGCGTCTACAACGACCGCCGGGGCATGGCCGGGATATGTGCCGTCGGCAGCAACGAGTCCGCGGCTGCGCGTGCCGGCTGAGACGATGACATAGCCAGCCTTTAAGGCGGCGCCGATGGCGTCGGTATCCGAATCACTGACGAACGCGGCGCCCTCCGCCATGATGTCTCTTACCGGACTGTTCCTCCAGCCGCCGTTATTCACTTGCAGGATGATAGCCGTATCCTGATCATGAACTGCGGTGTCAGGAACATAGATATACATTTTTTCCCATGCATAGGGGTCAACCGCGTTGGCCATCTCGACGGGATTCGCCACGTAAGTAACCAGAACCTTGGTTATGCCCAACGGCTCTCCGTCCAATGTGATGTTCAGCGTTGTGAAGACTTCAAAGTTTTTCCGGACAAACAACAGGGGATCGGGGCCCTGGGCCTGCGCTCCCTGAGGCGCTGCAAGAACAGTTGACAACGGACCGACCAGCAGAACCACGGCTATAACCAAGACTAGCCATCTGTGAGTTTTCATTTTGATCTCCTTTTTGGAATCGTGGATGTGACAATTGAGCAATCTAACGCTGACGCCCCGCCACTCACCCTGGGTTTTCGCAGCCAGGGAGCGTCGCCTTGTTTGCTGTCTCTGGGCACCACCTCCTTTCTCTTCAAGACCTGGCGCATGGTGGGGGCGGGACGAGGGTGCCCGGCCGCCATGGCCTGTGGCCCTTCGATTCTGCCGAGCCATGGCTCCTCATCGCCCCCTTTAGAAATACGCTTCATAGCCGCGGATGCCCAGGCCGTCACGCACGGTTCCCAGGTCACGCCGCAGGCTGCGATTGAGCGGAACGCCCCGCTCACGGACGATCTCTTCCCTTTCGTACTCCTTCTCGCCGGCAACATAGATGCGGTCCTGGCCAGGGGCGCGGCGCGCGTTCTGCAAGTCGCGCATGATTTGCCCCGTAATTTGGCCGGAGACGGCGACCGGCAAGAAGTGGGCGATGTCGATGACCAGGAAAAAGTGGCCCAGCATGTAGGGCCGGCGAGAGCCATCGGGCGCCTTGCCCAACAGTTCCTTCATGTAGGCCCCACCGCACAGCGTGGCACACAGGATCTCGACCATGGCCGCCAGGTCATAGCCCTTGTAGCCGCCCGTGGTCTCGCCGGCACCACCCAGGGGCAGGAGCATGGCGCTGCCGTTCTCCAGGCAGCCCAGGATCTCTGGCGCGTCTGTGAGAGGGGCACCCGCAGCGTCCACTACCCAGCCCTCAGGCGCCGGCTTCTCAGCGCGGGCCAGCACCTCGATCTTGCCGCGGGAGACGGTAGACGTCGCCGCATCAAAGGAGAAGGGGTAGGCATTGTCCGAGGGCGCGGCAAAGGCGATGGGGTTGGTGCCCAGCATCGGCTCGGCGCCGAAGGTAGGCGGGATGACCGGACGGGCATTGGTCAGGGCCAGGCTGATCATGCCTTCTGCGGCCGCCATCCGGCTATAGTAGCCAGCGACGCCAAAGTGGGTGCTGTTGCGCACCGCGACAGCCCCCAGGCCGTACTGCCGGGCCTTGTCCATGGCCAGGCGCATGGACCGGTGGGCAATGACCGCGCCCATGCCGTGGTGGCCGTCCACCAGGGCGGTGGTTTCGGTCTCCTTGACGATCTCGATCTCGGTTCGGACCTGCTGGACGCCGGCCCGGATCCGTTCGTAGTAGACCTTGAGCCGGCCCACGCCGTGGGACTCGATCCCTTGGCGGTCGGAGGCGAGGAGCACCTCGGCGCAGATGCGAGCATCGTCCGGAGGCGTGCCCAAGGCCACAAAGGCCTGCTCCACAAAGTCCTGGAGGGTCTCGACCGGGATGGTCCGCATCTCGTCCGTTTCCGTATTCAATCTAACCTCCAAACATGGGCGGGAAGATGCACACTCGGCTGCCTGCCGGCACCGTCTCATCCAGCTTGCTTTGCCGCCCGTCCACAGTCACGATGCCGACCTCCGCCGGGTCCAGGTCCAGCCTGGTTAGCAAGTCCAGCACAGCAACCTCCCGCGCCTCCAGGTTTATCTCCAGGCGGGGCGGCAGGTGCTCCCACTGGGCGTTGAAGAGCCGAACTTCGAGCATGCGCCGGCTACAAGCCCTCAAAGATGGCGTCCAACTCGCCATCCGGCACGTCAAAGACGACGTTGTGCGGCGGCAACGGCTCGCGGGTCATGTATTCCGGCAACCGGGCATCCGCCGCGGTGTGGCCGGCCTGCTGGTTGAAGGCCAACTCCATGCGGAGGACTGCCTTTTGCATCTCTTCCAGGTCGGCCACCGACCAGCCCCAGCCGAAACGGCCGTTGATCAGGTCCACCGCCAGCTGCGGATCGCCGAACACCGGCGGCCGCGCGAACAGGCACAGGCCGGTGCTGTCGAGCATGGCCGCGCCCAACTGGAGCTTGAGTGACAGCTCGCGCTGGCCTTCGATGCCGAGCGGATTGACCTCCGCCCGGTTGCCGAAGGCGTTGCCCGCCGTGTGGTCGGCACCCATGGGCGAGGTGGCATAGGTCACGCCATTGCCTTTGAGGGCGCGCGGGTCATAGGCGGGCATGGCCTGCCCGCGGGTCGCGGGCACGCGCGAGACGCCCAACACCCGGCCGGCGACGGCCGCTCCCTGGCCCAACACCCGGCCCAGCACGCTGCCGGCGGCGATTTCGTCGAGGAGCGCGGCAAAGCCGGCCTCGTCGCCGAACCGGGCCAGGCCGGCCTCGGCCGCCACGCCGAGGGCGGCGCCAGCCTCGATAGAGTCGAGCCCGTAGTCGTTGCACAGGCGGTTCAGGCGCGCCACTGCGTCCAGGCTGCCCAGGCCCAGGTTGGAGCCCAGCAGGCCAATGGTCTCGTACTGCAGCGTCGACACGACGGGCTTGCCCTCGGGATCGACAAAGGTGTTGCAGCAGGCGATGACGCAGCCGGGCATGCACGTCGTCCCTACCCGGCCGCCACGCTCCAGCGTGATCTCGCGCATTTTCTGGCCGGTCAAGTTGTCGGCGGCCTCGAACCGGCCGTCGCTAAAGTTGCGCGTCGGGAAGGCACCCATCTCGTTGACGGCAGCGACGATGGCCGCCGTGCCGTACAGGTGCATGGCGCCCTTGCGTCCCGTCTTGGGGCTGTCGATCAGCTCCTGGGCGAAACGACGCGCCGAGGTGCGAAATAGCTCCGGGTCGGCCAAGGGAATGGGCTCGGCTCCCGAGGTGTCGAGGACGATGGCCTTCAGGCCCTTGCTGCCCATGACGGCGCCGAGGCCGCCGCGGGCTGCCACACGGCTGTCCTGCTCCTTGGTGCCGGTGCAGCAGATGCCCGCCGCCCCCACCTGCAGCTCGCCGGCCTGCCCGATGGAGATGACCGTGGAGTCATCGCCCCACTTCTCCTTCGCCCGGGCGGCCGTGGCATAGGTGCCCAGCCCGCGCCAGTCGTCCGCGGGCAGCAGTTGGGCCTCGGCGCCCGAGATGTGAAGCAGGTAGAGCTCGCCCGCCGCCGGCCGGCCCTCGACGACCACTGCCTTGATGCCCAGCCGCCCGAGGTCGCCACCGGCGTTCCCGCCGCAGTTGGCCTCCTTGACCCCGCCTGTCAACGGGCTCTTGCCGCCGACCGACAGGCGGCCAGAACTGGACAGGCCTGTGCCGCCCAACAACCCCGGGGCAACGATCAGCTTGTTTCTAGGCCCCAGGGGATCGCACTGGGGCGCGACTTCAGCCAGTAGAACGGCGGCGATGAGGGCCCGGCCGCCCAGGCGCTCGTACTCGGGCGGGACAGGCTCCCGTCTGACCTGCAAACGATCCATATCAACTCTAAGCATTTCTCAATTCACTCCTGCAACCAATTGGCCAAAATCAGTCGTCGTCTACCTTGCCGCGTGAAGGCTCTCCCCGAAAGCTCTCCAGGACGGCCGGATGCAACGGTTCTCCCGCAGGGCAAGGACAGCAACCCATCGCTAGGTACCCACAGGCTCTGCCTTTGATATGCGGCACAGAGCCGTTCGGAGCGGGTATGAACCGAGCTCAGGGTTACAGTGATCCGGGTCGTCGCTCATGCACACATTGATGTTGGACTCGAAGGCACCGTGAAGCGATGGCTCCGCTCCCGGCATCTCCGGGTACCACCAGCCGTGCTCGGCACTGACGATCCGCGAGTCCATCTTGTCAAAGAGCTGGACTTTCTGGCGCACCCGCCCGCGCTTGGTCTCGATCCAGATCCAGTCCCCATCGGCGATCCCCTCGGCGCGTGCCGTTTCAGGGTGGACGCGAACAATGGGGTCGGGATAGTGGTTGCGGACCGACTCCACCTGGCGCCACTCCGCATGGTAGTAGTTCAGGATCCTACGACCGGTAATCAGAGTGTACGGATACTCGCTGGCAAGCTCGGGGTCGCCCTGCGGGCTCTCGGGGGGGATCATGTACTTGGGCAGCGGATCGTAGCCCAGGGCTTCGAGCACGGTGGAGCGCAGCTCCACTTTTCCAGTCGTTGTGGCAAACCCCTGCTTTTCGTATTTCTTCTCCCTGACCGGACGAAGGATGACCCGCGGAAAGGTTTTGAGGGTGTAGCCCAGCGGAGCCAGCCGGTAGTCCAAGGCTTGTTCCAACGTTTGCCAGGGCCAGTCTGCTTCCTGGCCAAGCCTGAGCCCCAGTTCCCGCCAAATGTCATAGTCCCTCAAGTGCTCGTAGCAGCCGGGAACGATGTGAGGCACGACGGCTTCGCGGGCCCAGAGGTAGCTGCCATAGTCGCTAAAGGCCCAGACATCGGGCCGCTCCAACCACGTGGCCGCCGGCAGCACGAAATCCGCCAGCTCGGCGCTGGGCGTCATAAAGAACTCGTTGACGACGTACAACTTCAGGTTCGGGCTCTTTAGCGCCTCGTAGACCGACTTGGTCGCGATCTCGGTGACCATGGGATTGCTGTGCGTGGTGAAGAGAGCCGTGAGGGGGTAAGGCCGGCCGGTGATGATCGTGCGGTAGGCGCTCGGAGTGTGGGCCTGGCACTGGTGGAACATCTCATTGACCGGCGCGCCCCAGACACGAGTGATGTTCCGCATGAGCATCATCTGCGTGTCATAGCTGGAAAGGCGGAATCTGTCCGCCCCGATCATCTTTTTCCACTGGGACTCGGGCAGCCTGTCCCACAGCTCCATGTCACGCGTGGGCACAATGCCCGGCGGTCCCATCTGGATCTCGCCGCCCTTGACGTCAATGTTCCCGCAGATGGCGGCAAGGATCCAGCGCGCGTGGATGGCCTGTGTCGAAGAGTAGGAATGCTCCAGTCCCTCGCCCTCCATGGCGCACGCCGGCCTGTTGTTGGCATAGAGGCGCGCGGCATCCTGGATCAGCTCGGTCGACAACCCTGTGATCTCGGCTACCCTCGATAGGGGGTAGTCTTTCAGCCTTGCCAGCAACTCATCGAAGCCGTAGCACCACCGGTCGACAAAGTCCTTATCGTAGAGCTCTTCATCCACCACTACGCGGATCATGCCCAGGAGCAAGGCCGAGTCCGTACCAGGGCGCAAAGGCAGCCACACGTCGGCCATGGAAGCCGACTTGGTCTGAGCCGGGTCGACGACGATCAGCTTTGCGCCGCGCTTCTTCGCCTCCAGAATGGCCTTGGCGACCATGGGCCGGGCCGTCATCGGCTCAGCGCCGAGAAGCAGCAGGCACCTGGAGTCTTTGCTCAGCGCATAGTTGGGGAACATGCCGACGATGGCATCGGCCACAATGGAGCGCGGGCCAAAGCAGATCCTCTCCTGCCCAAGGAGGTTCGGAGAGCCGAACAGGTTGAAGAAGCGGGCGCGGTACTCGTCGTGGGTGCGGGCCGTGCCGCCCGAGGCCCCGAGCGTCTCGGCGCCGTAGCGAGCCCGGAGCTCGTCGAGCTTGCCGGCGATTTCGTCGAGGGCATCCTGCCACTCGATCTGCTGCCACTTGCCCTCGCCTCGCTCGCCGACCCTCTTCAGGGGATAGTTGACGCGCCCAGGATGGTAGAGGTACTCGGCAGCAGCCTTGCGCCGCACACAGCCGGCCGTGGGGGGATAGCACTTGATCGGCCAGTCCGGGTCTTCTTCGAGCTTACTCAGGCGGCCATCCTTCACGTGCGCCAGCAAACCGCACTCTGCCTTGCACCAGAAACAGACCGTCGGCTTGACTTCAGCCTGTGTCATGGGATTTCCACTTGGCCCTTGGCCCATTGTTGACTCCTTCAACCCGTTGCGGGCCAGCTCGTGCCGTCGATGACGACCTTGAGCGGCTCGCCGGGCGCCCGCATCTCGTACAGCCTGAAGGCCTCGGCCGCGTCGCGCGGCGCGAAGCGATGTGTGATCAGAAAGGCCAACTCCTGCTCATGGCCGAGGATCAGCTCGGCAGCCCGCTCCATGTAGGTTTCGTCGGGTGGCGTCACAGAAGCGATGAGGTCCAGGTTCTGCCGGAAAAAGCGCATGTAGTCAAAGGGGTAGACCGGCTCCAGCGGCACGCCGAGCGCCAGGATCTGACCGCGGTGCTTGACGAGGTTCAAGCAGTCGTTGATGGTGCGCGTCTGCTGGCCCACCGCTTCGACGCAGATGTCGGCCGGCTCCCAGGTTTCGTCCCGCTGGGCGAGGGGCAACGCCCGCTCGCTGTGGACATCCAGGGTGCGGGTCGCGCCCAGGCGGCGCGCCGCGGCGCAGCGCCAGGCGATGGGATCGACGCCCGTTACCTGTGCCCCGTAGCGGACGAGGAGCCAGGTCGTGAGCAGGCCGATGGGCCCCAGTCCCACGACCACGGCCGTGCGGCCGGCGACGTCGCCCAGCCTGTCCAGCCCGTAGACGACGGTGGAGAGGGGCTGGATCAGCAGGTTCACCTCGCGGTCGACGAGCGGCGCCGGAATGGGCACCGCCTTGGCGGCAGACGCGAGGTAGTACTCTGCCAGCCCCTGGTCCCCGCGCGGTATGGCCACCACCCGGTCCCCGGCCGCAAAGCGGGCAGACCGGCTGTCGACGACGGTGCCCACGCATTCGTGAATGGGCATCCCTACCGGCAGCGGATACTGCAAGCCGCGCCACATCCCCGCGAACTTTGGGATGTCGCTGCCGCACAGGACCACCTTTTGCAGGCGCACGAGGATCTGGTCGTCACCGGTCTGAGGGACTGCGACTTCCACTATCTGAAAGTGCCTGGGTTTCACAAGCTGCAAGGCCTTCATTGCGCGATTCGCTTTGCTCCTTAAGGCGGGTAGGCCACCGTATAGAGATGCCTGCCGCCCTGGAGCGGACCTTTCAGCAGGGCCTCGATCTCGGCCGGGCTGCGCATCGTGACCTTGTCGGCCGGAGGCAACTGGCCGGCCGGGAACCGCTCCAGGATGTCGCCGATCAGGCGGCACATGTAGTCAAAGAGAGCGTCCAGGCCCGCCACGGCCTTGGCCGCGTCGGCCAGGGAGGGTGTGCCCACGACTCCCTGGGGCGTCGAGATGACCTCAATGCTGCCAAAACCGACTTGCTCGTGCCCCTTGATAGGGGCGTGGTACACGTCGCCGCCCTTGTCGACGTGCCCCGGGGGCATGAAGCCATGGGGCACCGTGTCCTCGGCCTTGTCCAGCTTGATCATCTCCGGAAAGAGCGCCAGGGAATAGGAGCACTCGGCCTCGTCGGCGTGGCGGAACGGCGTATCAAACGGGCCGCCGTGCTCCTTATCCTTCAGGTAATCGTGGATCACCGTCGGCCAGTGGAGCGAGACCAGCATGCACGGCACCTGGTACTTTTTGGCGAACTGGTGCAGCGCCAGGGGGATGACCTCTTCCTGGCCGTGCCCGTTGAGCAGGATCTGCTTCCGAAAGCCTGTGTTCCAGAAGCCGGCGATGATGGCCCGCAGGTAGGCCAGGAACGTGTCCTCGGGAACGACGACGGTCCCGGGCATGCCCAGGTGATTGTACGGGTGCGAGCCGTACCACACTGGCTCGGCCACGGTGCAGCCGGTCGCTTCGGCCACTGCCTCGGCCATGCGCGTGACGAGGAAAGTGTCCTCGCCAAAGGGCTGGGCGGCACCGTGGTTTTCCGTGCTGCCAACGGGAATGACGATGACGTCGTTGATCTTGAGCCGCTCCTCGATCTCGGCCTTGGTCATCGTCTGGTAGTAGATGCCCGAGGGCTTGTCCATGTGGCCGCCTGGGGGCGGCAGCTTCCACTTGCTCATGCCATCTCCTTCCTGTGCCGCTCGATCCATGGCAGAGTCTGCTGCCATGGATCGAGACCAACGCGCAACTGCTGCGCTGCGCCTCGCCCCCACGGGCTAGACCAGCGGGATGTGCAGGTCCGCGGCAAATCTCTCTGTCTGTTTGGCCTGCGGATAGTACGTACTTAGCATCTCGACGACGATGGAAGCCTGGTCGGCCATGAGCTTCCCATCTTTCGCACTGGTGAGCTGTCCATGACCACTCACCACCGAGTTGCCCGTCTTGCAGTGCACCGGCGCGGCGACGCGCACGATCTCGGGCGCCTCGTAAACGCGGATAAAGCCGCCGGACCCGGGCGGGTTGTCGGTGTGCACGTCCAGGGGCGTGGTGATGGCGGCGCGCAGGGCGGCGATCATGGGCAACTGCAAGTCGCGCACGGGATTGATGCTGTCCGCGCCCAGCGATTCCAGGACCTTGACTGAGACGGGATTGCAGTGTCCCAGGTGGGCCGAACACTTGAAGAAAATGTCGCCGGGCAGCTCGCCGTCCTGGCGCATCTTGTTCACCAGCCACAGCAAGCCTTCGTCATAGATCAAGAAACCCCGGCAGCCCAGGTCGATACCGCGCTTGATGTCCTCCACCGCCCGCAGCACCTGCTCCATGCCGCGCAGGCGGTAGCTAATGCGGACGCCCTGGGGCGAAAGCACCGTCGCGCCGGTGTCATACGTTGCCCGCGGCCCCACGGAAAGCGTGAGCTCTGCGCCATAGTCGTGGCAAAGCTTGCAGTACTCTTTCAGTTCCTGCCTGGTGTGCCGAAACATGCCATAAGTCTCGGTCACACGGTTGATTGTTACCCCGCACTTCTCCGCGGTCTCCAGCAGGGCACCCACAGCCTCGGCCGTGTTGACTGTTGGCACTTCGATGCGATAGGCGGCCCCATCCGGGAACCTGGCTTCGGACGTCGGCAGATCGTTGAGATCTCCTTCCGGCAGGCCCAGCGTCTTGACGTACTTTCTCGTTTCCTCGAACATTTCGATGTTCACTCCTCTTGACTTGTATTCACTGCACAGCAGTTTGTCACTCGTAGTGTTGTGGCAGCGGTGGGCCATAGACCCACACCAGCTTCAGCGGCTCGTCCCCGATGTTCTCCAGCCGGTGCACCTTGCCCAGGGGAGAATAGATGGCGGTGTCGGGGCCGATCTCCCACTCCCCCTCGCCTTCGATTACCAGCTTGGCGCGCCCGCTGATGATGAACATGACCTCTTCCGAATCCTCGTGGACGTGGTTCGGGATCATGCTCCCCACCGCTGTCACATTCAACCCCATGGACACGTTGCGGGTGCCCACCGTCTTGGGTGCCAACAGCAGCTTGGAGACACGCTTGGGTATTCTTTCCTCCCCCTCCACATCTGCGGCCAAAACAAACGGCAGCTTGTCCATGCTTATTTCCTCCTTCTCGTACAGAGTGATTTCAGCTCAGGTCTCAGCCGGCCAGCGGCTAGCCCTGCGTCGAGGCGGCGTTGGCCGCCTCCACGAGTACCTGCGCGATCTCGGGCGTGCGCTCGGCGTTGAGCCGGCTCGTGGGAAAGGCGATGCTCATGGCCGCCACCACCGCCCCGGAAAAATCGCGAATGGGAGCAGCAATGGCCCAAATGCCCATCTCGAATTCCTCATCCGCGATGGCATAACCGCGCTGCCGGACGAGTTTCAGCTCCTCGCGAAGCTGGTCGGGAGATGTGATGGTTTTCTCCGTGTGGAGCGCCAGGGGCGCGTTGACGACGGGCTCGGCGACGGCTGGCGGGAGAAAAGCCAACATCACCTTGCCGCTGGCGGTGCAGTGCACCGGCAGGTGCCGCCCCACCCGGGCGGCGATGGTCAGGGAATGCTGGCTGTGCACCACCTCGACGTAGAGCATCCGGCCGCGGTCAAAGACCGACAGGGTGCAGGTTTCCTGGAAGCGATCCACCAGCTGCTGCATGTAGGGGAAGGCAGCCCGCCGGAAGTCGAGACCACGCAGCGCACCCAGGCCCATCTCCATGAGCCGCAGCCCCAAGCGGAACCGCTCGCCATCGCTCGTCCGGTCCAGGAAGCCGGCATTGAGCAGGGTCATGAGCAGGCGGTGGGCCGTGGCCTTGTGCAGCCCCGTGACCTGGGCGATCTCCGAGACGCCCAGCTCCGCGCTCTGGCCGTCAAAAGAGCTCAAAATCTGCATGGCCCGTTCTACCGCGCGCACGTTGTAGATCGTTTGATCCTTATCCATCTACCAGCCAACCCTACCCTTTCAGCCTCGATTCGCCATTCCTTGCCGGCCGTGCCTCGGTGGACGAGCCGCCGCCGGTACCCGCGTGGACTGCGTTGCCGAAATAGATGTTTCCAGGGCCAGGGCAGCCGCTCCAAAAACCGCATGCCCCCGGCCATGTCCTCGCAGAGATAGAGCCTCGAAATAAATCCTTGTCACACGGATCTGATAGCGCCGTCGACATATTCCATGTCGAACCACCATTGGTCCTCGGGGTGGCCTTGGCCCGACTCCAGAAGCGCCGCGGCCCGGATGGCAATCTCTTGCGCCAGCCGCGAGTGGCCGACGAGGGTGCGCACAAGGTTGTGCGAGCGCGTGGGCGCATTGGTCCATGGGCAGCTCTTGACGCAGCGGTTGCACATGGTGCCGTTCTGGTTGGTAAAGTTAAAGCTGGCACAGCGCCTAGTGTCCAGCTTCCAGGTCTCGTAGCCGTTGTACAGCGCCTTGTCGCCGGTAGCGATGGCCTTGCTGGGACAGTTGTCGGCGCAGATCCGGCACGACTGGCAAAAGCTCTGCAGGCCAAAGTCAACCGGCTTGTCGGGCAGCAACGGCATGTCCGTCAGCACGGCGGCGGCCTTGAATCCCAGGCCAAGGTAAGGGTTCAGGATGATGCCAGCCCGGCTCACCTCGCCGATGCCTGCCAGGAGCAGCAGGGGAGGCATCAGGACGGCATAGCGGTTGACAAAGGATGGCCCGTACTGTGGCGAAGCATCCCAGCCCAGGCGCCGGACATAGTTGGCGAGGGTTTCGGCCACCAAGCCCAGGTGTTGGTAGGCCTGAAAGCTGAGCGGATCGCCCATCCAGTCGGAGCCGGTGGAAGCGCGCATGGCCTTGGCGTGCTTGCGCATGATGAACACAATGGCGTTCTTGTAGCGCGCGTCGACCGGCTTACCCTCCTTGTCGTGGCTGTAGTAGGCCGACGTGGGCACCTGACAAGTGCCCACGACGTCGGCCTTCAGGAAATAGGCCAGCGCCTTGAGGTGGCGGGTCAGGACCTCAGGGTCCTGAGGGATGGGGGCGACCTGGCTGCCTGCCAGGTTGCCAGGCAGCGTCGCCAGGTGATCGATCACGTCCTTCTGCGCCGCGGACAGGGGATATTTGCCGGGCAGGCTTTTCTGCACGCCCTTCTGGACGGCCGGCCCGTACTCACCGCGTCCGGCGAGGCCATAGGCCGTATCGCGCATGTCGATCCGGCCGATGGTGCCGGTCAAGAGCGTGGTCGGCCTGTCCACCCGCGCGATGCGCTCCATGGGCAGCGGTCCCAGGCGTTCCTGGTTGTGCAAGATGTCCTTTGCTCCTCGACTACTCATCCATCGCCTCCGCGGGCGACTGCTGCCGTGCCGCGCCAACGGACACGGCGACGCATGCGAACCGGGCGTGTGGCGACGGCTGGCCGGTACGGCGCCAGCAAGCCGGGCGTTGCGCCGCCACACGCCGATCCTTCATCTCGTCTCTGCCTACCGCTCCTCAAACGGTGGTGCCGGATAGGCAAGCTCTGCGGAAGCCTGTTCCTCAGGCCAGACCAACTGCAGCTCACCCTCCTGCCACTGGATGAGGGGGTTCAGGACGTTGCCGGTGCCATCCGGGTTAAAGGTCACAG
>JBFYTF010000453.1:0-2798 GCA_041300865.1 Anaerolineae bacterium | reverse complement strand
GGCCCCCGCCATCGGGTTACCCGGGCCTGGCATGGACTGCATACCCGCGAGGGCCTGCTGTTCGGCCTGGGCCGCCGCCTGTTGCTCCGCCATGGCCTGCTGCTGTGCCTGCTGCTGCATGGCCGACTGCTGCTGCATGGCCACTTGCTGTTGCGCCGCGGCCTCCTGGATCATCGCTTGCTCCTGGCGTAACACCGGGTCATCGAACCCGGCGCCCTTCATGATCTCGTCCGCCATCACCGCCGCCCCTGGCGCCTGCGCCACGATCTGCGCCGATTGCAGGGCCGAATACATGGCCTCCAGCCGCTTGTTGATGCTCTCGGCCTGGGCCTTCTCCTGATCAGCCTTCACCTTGTCCACTTCCGCTTGCAGCTTGGCTACCGTCGCCTCCATCTGCGCCATCGCCAACTGCTGCTGCGCCTGCTCCATGGCCGCCTGTTGGGCCATTTGCTGTTGCTCCTCCGGCGTCGGCTCGCTGTCCGGGTCACGCTGCCCATTCAGTTGCCTGATACGCGCCACCAGTTCGTCGCGGTTGGGTACGTCCGCCATCTCCACCACCAGATCGAGCATGTTAAGGGCTACATCTGGATTCATCTGCGCCAACCGCCCGACGATCTCAAACAGCGACTCGAACATGGCCAGCCGCAGCGAATCCCGGTAATCCTGCTGGGCCACCACGAAATCAGCCTTGCTGGCGGTCACGTCGTTGACCACCTGCCCGGTCATCGGGTCCTGCGTGTTGATCTCGACGAAACTCGCCGTACCCCGATCCCCGACCAGGCGCACCACCTTCTCGCCCGTGAAGAATTGCTCGATCAGGCTAAGTTCGATCTCTCCCGCCCACTGCACCGCCCAGCGCAAGTTGTCGTACAGCTCGGAGGTAACCACCGTCCCCTGGTCCTGCCGGGCGATGATGGCTTTGCCGCTACTGGCGTTGGTCTCCCGCCCTAGATTCTCCGCCGTCACCCCGCCGCCATTGCGAATCGCCAGGGTATCTCGGTCCATCAGGCGTAAATGCTGGTCGGCGAGTCCCACGTCGCGGTCAATCGTCAGCTCTTTGCCGCGGTTCTTGATGATCAAAGCATCCGGCCGCGCCACCTCCTCGCGCAGTCGCTCCCAATCGTCCACCGCCCCCTCTTCGGCAATAACCCGGTTGCTCGACAGAATCCATAACGCCTTGCTGCCGCGCTTGTTGAGCGAATCCTGGGAATCGCGCATGACGCGAATCGGCGAGTAGGCGGCGTTATCCCGTTGCCGGCGATAGGCCCACACCGGCACGAAGGGGAAGCGGCCATGCCGATAGGGACTGGGGCCTTCAAACAGCAGGCCGGCGTCACAGTAGATCGCTATCCGCACCTCCATCACCAGGCCGTCATGAGTCGAAGCCCCTTGTTCCACCGCCGCTTGATGGGCCGGGTTGCCCGGGTCCAGGGCCTCCCCCGCCTGGGGTCCCGAGCGAAACACATCCCGCCGTCCGGGTTCCCGATACCAGGCCTCGATCAGCTTGACGCGATCCCGCTTGATCTCGCCGAGGGCGCCCGCATCGTAGGGCCGGTACTTGCCCAGGCGCTGATAATCAGACCCCGGCTCGGTCACCCGCGCCCCCATATACCAGGGATCGTCGGCGTCCTCTTCCTCCAGGCTAGAGGCATCCACCACCGATTGCCGCACCAGCCCCACCCGCTCCGGAAACAGGGCCTCCGCCACGTCGGCGTCCAGCCATTTCGTTCGGAACAGATACCGCGCATCGGCCAGGTCAGGCTCCACGCTCTGGCTGTCGTACAGCACATAGCGCCAGTCCTCCGCCCGGTAGAATATGGGCTCGTCGCTCTCGTCGCCCCGCACCCCGATCTCCAGCCAGCCCACCCCGGACTTGACGGCGCTGGCAAAGGCGCGACTACGGGCCATGGGTTCCCCGTTCACGTCGCTCAAATACTTGAGTAGCTTGGTCTTGACCTCGGCCAGGTCCCCCTCCTCCTTGCGTCGTGGCAACACCTTGTAGTCGATGCGGGTCCTCCTCTCTGTGCCCAGCATCCAGTTGATGGTCGGCGCAATCTCGTTGTACACCACCGGCGCCTGACCGCGATCCAGCAGCACCTGGGCCTCCTCCTCGCTCCATTGCAGCGAGTCGTAGTAGTCCGCGTCCAGGGCCATCTGATAGCGGTTAGCCGCCTGGCGCTGGGTCTCTTGCTCCAGCCAATCGCGCAGTTTGGTCACCCGCTTACGATTGGCTGGACTATCCAAATCGCTTTTTCGCGTCTTCACTGGCGGAGGCACCGCCACCACGCCCCCTCGCCCCGTCGGATCATCGAAGGGCGATGTCCCCACGCTTTGGCTGATGCCATCATCCCGAATCATGCCCGTCCCTCCCATTGCTTGTCGGCGGCCGGGTCCGTCACCTCGACCTCCTTCACCACCTGCCCATCCACCTGGATAGACAGCTCCCCGACCGTCGGCCCCCGGTCCACTCGCTGCATGGCCACCGGCTCCGGCGGCATACACACCAGGTCCGGAATCGTCTCGACAATGGCGTCGATGATGCGGTGTACCGTGCTCATCTCTGGCGTCATGCCCAGGCACAACGCCGCCTCCGTCGCCCCTTGCAGCGCCCTCAGCAGATTAGGATGCCCGTCCGAGGCCACATACTCATGGCCCACACTCAGAGGGATGACATACGGCGTAATCCGCTGCACCCGGCTCTGCGTCATGTGCGCCGGAAACAGCACCATGGCCGGCTCGCCGTTGACCCAATGCAGGGCGATAGCGATGTCCCCTTTCCGGTACTTCCGCCACGCCCG
>JBFYTF010000641.1:0-2780 GCA_041300865.1 Anaerolineae bacterium | reverse complement strand
CGCGCATCGTAGCCTCGCCCCTGGCCCGCCGCATGGCAGAGGAAGAGGGCCTGGACCTGGCGGCGATCCCGGGCACCGGGCCCGGCGGGCGCGTCACCGAGGAGGACGTCCTGCACGCTTTGCAGGAACGAGGGCTACCGGCCGCCGCTCCGCCCGCACGCATGCCCTTCGCCGGCATGCGCGAGGCTATCGCCGATCAGATGCTCAACAGCCTGTCGACGATGGCCCAGATATCGATGAACACCACGGCCGACGTGACCGAGCTCAAGTCGACCCGCGAGGCCCTCGGCGCGCGTTGGGGGCGCAAACCCTCCTACACGGACCTGCTGGTCAAAGCCGTGGTCGTCGCCCTCAAGGAGCACCCGCTTCTGGGCGCCAGGCTCGAGGGGGACGAGATCGTCATGCCCACAGAGTACAACATCGGCGTAGCCGTGGCGCTGGAGGATGGGCTCATCGTGCCCGTGGTGCGCAACGCCGACCAACTGACCCTGCTGGCGGTCGGCGACAGGTTGAAGGACCTGGCGGAGCGCGCCCGCCAGAATGCGCTCGCCGTCGAAGAGGTCACCGGTGGGACCATGACCATCACCAATCTGGGCATGTTTGGCATCGACGGCTTCACGCCCATCATCAATCCGCCCGAAGTGGCCATCCTGGGGGTCGGCCGCATCGTGCAGCACCTGGCCATGATCGAAGGCCAGGTCATGACCCGGGACGTCATGACTCTCAGCCTGACGATCGACCACAGAATTGTCGACGGCGCACCCGGTGCCCAGTTCTTGCAGACGCTG
The DNA here is from genome assembly GCA_041300865.1 of Anaerolineae bacterium. Lineage (GTDB taxonomy): Bacteria > Chloroflexota > Anaerolineae > JAAYZQ01 > JAAYZQ01 > JAAYZQ01. The sequence goes on along the minus strand of JBFYTF010000641.1, from coordinate 1,992 downwards.
GTCAAGCTGCTGGAGCATCCGGCGCTCATCTTTGCCGGCAAGGAGGGATAGACCATGGCCGAGATCCAGGACCTGGTGGTCGTTGGCGGCGGAGCTGGGGGCTTTGCCGCGGCCATGCGTGCCTCCCAGTTGGGCGGCAAGGTCACCGTCGTCGAGAGCACGCACTATGGCGGCAACTGCATGAACAAGGCGTGCATTCCCCTCACGCAGCTCATGACGGCCGCACAGATGGTGGCCTGCGTGCACAAGGCCGGCCGGTTCGGCCTTCGTGTCCCGGAGCCCGAGGTGGACCTAGCTGTCCTCCATGACCGCAAGGACCTCATCGTCGAAGGCCTGCGGATGGGGACGGAACAACTGATGGCGGAGGTGGGCATCACCCTGGTGGAGGGCCGGGGCAGGCTCGTCGCCCGGGATACGGTGGACGTGGGGGGCACCCAGATCAAGGCACGGAACATCGTCCTGGCCACCGGCTCTGTGCCGGCCGGCTTGCCCATTGAGGGCGCCGACCTGCCTGGTGTCATCGGCACCGAGGAGGCCATAGAGCTACGGGAGGTTCCGGGTCGTCTGGCCGTCATCGGCAGCCAGGCGTGGGACGTCGAGCTGGCCCAATACTACCGGCTCATGGGCAGCGAAGTGACATTCATCTGCAGCGGCGATCAGGTGCTGCCGGAAGCCGATCGCGACGTTGCGCAGCGGTTGGCCAAGGTGCTCCACGACGGGGGCATGGCCATCATGCGCCGGACGGCCGTCGAGGCAATCCGGCAGGGGGAGGCCGGCGCTCTCGTCGTCGTCCTGGCGGGGGGCAAGGGTGAAGTCGTTGCCGACAAGGTCCTGGCTGCCCGGCGCCTGTCCAACTCGGCCGGCCTGGGCCTGCGCGAGCTGGGCGTCCAGATGGAGGGCGCTGCGGTGGTGGTCGATGAGCACATGGCGACGAGCGTGCCCCATGTCTTTGCCATCGGCGACGTGACCCGCGGGCCGATGTGGTCGCACAAGGCCAACGCCGAGGGCGTCGTCGCCGCCGAGAACGCCATGGGCCAGACGAGCCACATGCGCCGCGACCTCCTGCCCATCTGCGCCTACACCTGGCCGCAGGTGGCCTGGGTGGGACTGACGGAGGAGCAGGTCGAAGGCCAGGGCATCGAGTACCAGGTGGGCAAGGTGCCGGTCGCCCTCAACCCCTACGCCATGATCCTGGACGAGACGGCGGGTGAGATCAAGGTCATCGCCGGCAAGAAATATGGCAAAATCCTGGGTGCGCACCTGGTGGCCCCGGGCGCCATCGACCTGATCAACGGCGTCGCCGTGGCCATGCTGGCGGAGGCGACCGTGGGTGAGCTGATGCGCTTCATCCCGCGCCACCCTTCGCTGGGCGAGGCACTGGTGGACGCGGCTATGGACGTCGAAAAGCGCTCGCTGCACATGGCCAACTGATGGCCGGCTCTGGCAACGGTGAGAGTTGAACCGGAGGAGCAGCCTGGATAAGGTCGTCTCGGTCTATCAACTGGGCACGGTGGAATACACGGCCGCCTGTCGCCTCCAGGAGGAGGTGGCGGCCGCGCGGGTGCGAGAGGCCATTGGCGACACGCTGCTCCTGGTCCAGCACCCGCCGGTAATCACCGTCGGGCGAGGGGGCGGCTGGCATGACGTCCTGGCGCCGGCCGCCCTCCTTCGCCGGGAGGGGGTTGCCCTGGTGTCCACTGACCGCGGCGGGCGGGCGACCTATCATGGCCCCGGCCAACTGGTGGCCTACCCCATCTTCAAGCTGCCCGCCCAGGACCTACACGCCTACCTCTGGCGCCTGGAAGAAACCGTCATCCGCGTCCTGGAGGGCTATGGCCTGCGGGCGGACCGGGACGAGGCACATCCTGGAGTGTGGCTGGCCGGAAACAAGATAGCGGCGATCGGGCTGGCGGTACGGGAGGGGGTCACCCGCCACGGCGTGGCCCTCAACGTCGCGCCGCACATGGCCCACTTTGACCTCCTCGTTCCCTG
>JBFYTF010000419.1:0-3162 GCA_041300865.1 Anaerolineae bacterium | reverse complement strand
GAAGCCTGTGGTATAATGGCAGTGGTTGAGTCGTCCACCGAGAGGAAAGCATGGAAGGTCCAGGCAGAATACTCATCATAGACGACGAAGTCGGTATGCGAGAGGGATGCCGCCGAGCGCTGGTTTCGCACGGGTTCCGAGTGGCGACGGCCGAGCACGGCGTGGATGGCCTGCGCAAGCTGCGGGAAGAGCCGTTTGACCTGGTCCTCCTCGATGCCATGATGCCGGGCATGAGTGGCATGGAGGTCCTGCGCAGCATCCAGGAGGACGACCCGGACATCGTGTGCATCATGATCACCGGCTATGCCACGGTCGATCTCGCAGCGCAGACGATGAAGCAGGGAGCCCAGGACTTTTTGCCCAAGCCTTTCACCTCTGATGACCTGCTCACCGTGGTCCAGCGGGGGATGAGTGAGCGGGTGCGGCGCCTGGCCCTGCGCAATGAGAAGCAGCGTAACGAAGAGAACCAACAGCTGGAGCGTACGCGCCGCGAACAGGCCAAGCTGGACACCTTTGAGAGCCGCTTCATGCTGGTCCTGGTGCACGAGTTGAGAAACCCGGCGGGGGTCATCAAGAACTACTTGCAGATGATGCGCGCCGGCTACGTGGACGATGACGAGTGGGACGAGTACCTGGAAAAGGTCGACCTGCGGGCCAGCCAATTGCTGTCCATGCTCGACGACCTCCTGGAGCTGGCGCACCTGAAGGCCATGGTGACGCCCAATAAGCTGCAGGAGGTGCAGGTCGCGCCCATTGTCCAGGACGTTGTGCGGCGCTTGCGGTCCACGGCCGAGACCAAGGGCCTCAAGCTCGTGCTGGAGGTGCTGGCAGAGCCGGTGGTAATGTCCCTGCCCGGCCACCTGAGGTCTCTCGTTAGCCACCTCGTCGACAATGCGCTGCGATACACAGCTGAGGGCCAAGTGACCGTCAAGCTTGACAGGCAGGAGCGCGACGCGGTGCTGTGTGTCGGCGACTCGGGCATTGGCCTCTCGACGGACGATCTGACGCGCATCTTTCAGGAATTCTATCGCACAGAAGCGGCCAAAGAGCTGGTCCCGTTGGGGACAGGGTTGGGCTTGCCCATCGTCAACCAGGTTGTCAAGCTGTACCAGGGGACCGTTCAGGTAGATTCGACGCCGGGCCGGGGCAGCACGTTCACAGTGCGACTGCCCGCAGCACCGTCACCCACTGCATAGCGTGACGAAGGAGGAGAAGACAGATGGCGGAAATCCGCTTGCGGGACTATGCTGTCAAGATCAAGGAGCTCATCCGGCTGGGCCAGCACGATGAAGCCATCGCCCACTGCCAGCATATCCTGCGCCATTACCCCCGGCACGTCGAGACCTACTGCCTCCTGGGAGAGGCTTGCCTCGAAAAGGAGATGGTGCGCGAGGCGATCGAGTTCTTTCAACGCACCCTGAGCGCTGACCCAGAGAACCTCATTGCCCGTATGGGGCTGGGGATTGTGTTCGGCCAGCAGGGGGCGATTCTGGAAGCCATCTGGCAGGTGGAGCGGGCCTTTGAGCTGGCTCCAGGCAATACGGAGGTCCGGCGGGAGCTGCAGCGGCTTTATGCTCAGCGCGATGGTGTCGAAAAAACAAAGCTGCAGTTGACACACGGTGCGCTCGGCCGGCTGTACAGCCGCAACGGCCTTTACGAGCAAGCCGTCAGCGAGTTTCGAGGCATTTTGGAGCAGGATCGGGATCTGCCCGATATCCAGCTCGCGCTCATCGAAGCCCTGTGGCGCGAAGGGCGCCGCCTGGAGGCCGTGGATGTCTGCCTTGACCTGCTCAAGGGTCTGCCCAACTGCCTGAAGGCCAATCTGATCCTGGGCGAGATCTGGAGCCAGGGGGGGCACGAGGACGCTGCTGCCGAAAAACTGGAGGCCGCCAGGGCCCTCGATCCAGAGAACCTGATGGCCCAGGAGCTTTTCGGTAAGGATTCTCCCCTGCCGCCCGAGGAAGTGCGCATCGCCGAGCTGGAGCCCAGTGCCACATATCTGCGCTCGCTGCGCCTGGCGACGGACCAGGAGCGGGCAGTCACCATGTGGGGCACGGAGTGGGCCGGGCTGGGCGCGCAACAAGGCGGCCCGGACGCCGGGCGGGGTTCGGGGTCCGAGGTTCCCGACTGGCTGCGTGAGACGGACGTGGTTGCCGGCGAGGAGGAGGGCGAGGCGCTGCCCAGCGAGTGGCCGGCCGAGCAGGAACCCGGTGAGGACATACCTGCCTGGTTGCAGGATCTGATGGGCGAGGAGGCGGAGGCCGGGCCCGTGCCGGGGGCCGAATTGCCGCCAGGGGACGGGGAAGGCCAGCCCGAACTGCCGGCGCTGCCACCGTGGTTGGAGGAGCTGGAGAGCGCTGAGCGAGGCGAGCTTGCGGCCGTGGCGCCCGGGGACGAGCCGTGGTGGGAGGAACCGGCGGGCACGGAGGCAGAAGGTGCTGCGGGTCCAGAGGGCGAGGATAGCGCCGAGCTGCCGGAATGGCTGCAGGAGCTCGGCGTTCCCAAGCGCGATGTGGTCCTCGCCGACGAAGGGCTGCCGGGGCCGGGGGAGCCGGAAGATCTCCCCGAGTGGCTGCAGGACCTGCGGGCAGAGCAAGAGGACGCCACTGCCCCCCTGGCGGAACTTCAGGCGCGGGAGGGCACCGCGTCCCTGGAAGAGGTTCCGCCCGATGGGGAGCGCGACGTGCAGGCGGCCGAGGACCTGCCAGCGGCCGTAGCCGAAGCAGCGCCGGGGGTCTCGACCGCGGAGGAGGCGGAGGAGCTTCCCGGTTGGCTGCGGGATCTGGGGTTAGAGGCACCCGCCGGCACACGGGAGGAGGCCGGGGAGACGGCAGTGGTCGAGGTACCTGCCGGTGAGGCTGAGCCTCAAAAAGCAGAGGTTGAATCAGCGGCCGGGGAGGGGCTGCCCGGCTGGTTGGCGGCGATCGGCGTAGGGGTGGCGGTGCGAGAGCTCCGCGAAGAGCGGATTCCTGGCGAGGAACCGGATGAGGCGGAGGGGGCAGTGGCTGCCCTGCCGGTAGAAGCCGAGATTGAGGCGCCGGTCCCTGAAGCCCAAGTCCCGGCGAGCCTGCGGGCACTGGTGGCGGCGGGCATCCTCGCCGAGGAGGATGTCGCCGAAGCCATGGCGCAGATGTCGCCCGAGGAGCTGGACGAGCAGCGGGC
>JBFYTF010000416.1:0-5137 GCA_041300865.1 Anaerolineae bacterium | reverse complement strand
CCGCGGCACTGACCTTCTTTGATGCGGGCGTGATGGATCGCCTGGGCGCCTTTGCCATGATCACCGGCAGTCGCCTGGGGGCAAGCTTTATCGTCCTGTTCATCGGCTTTCTGTACGTGCTACGCGGGCGGAACCGGGCGACGAGCCTGAGCATGGGCTTGCTCTCGCTCACCGTCACGGCCAGCACCTACTTGCCGGGCCTGTTCATCGGTGCCTGGATTCTCAACCGCGGGTTTCTCGACAGCGTGCAGCTTCGTTCCGGAGCCGTCCTCAGCTCCATCACAGAACGGGTAGTCGAGCCCATCAGCGACGCCGCGGTGGCCCTCTTGCCCGAGTGGGCGGTGTTTGTTGTAGGCTTGGGCGTCATCCTTTTCAGCTTTAACCTCTTTGATCGCTGCCTGCCCCAGCACACCCTGAAGGAGAGCCAGGTCGGCTGGATGTCACGCCTCGTCTACAAACCGTGGGTGATGTTCATCGTCGGTGCCCTGATAACCATGATCTCGATGTCGGTCAGCGTCTCCCTCACGATCCTGGTGCCCCTCAGTGCCCGCGGCTTTGTGCGGCGGGAGAACGTCATCCCCTACATCCTCGGAGCCAACATCACGACCTTTGTCGACACCCTCCTGGCAGCCGTCCTGCTGAAGAACCCGCCGGCGTTCACCATCGTCCTCGTTGAGATGTTTAGCATCGCTGTCATCTCGATCATCATCCTGGCCCTCGTCTACCGGGTCTATGAACATTCAATCCTGCGGTTCGTTGGCTGGGTGACCGACAGCAATCGCAACCTGGCCATCTTCATGGCCAGCATCTTTGTGGTACCTATCATTCTGTTGCTAGTCTGAAAGTTGGAGTCACTATGCGCATACTGCTCGTGGTCCACACACTGCCGCACGATGACGTGACGCTGCACTTTGGCGCCCAGGTTGCCCAGCAGACCGGTTGGGCGACAACGGTTCTGGCCGTGGCCGGGAATGCCCGCACAAGCTCTCGCGCGGAGGAATCTCTCGGCTGTGCCCGCCAGATCCTCAGCGATGTCGCGAACGTTGAGACCAGGGCCCGGTCGGGCAGCCCGGTCCACGAGATCCTGCGCGAGGCGCAGGAGGGCGGCTACGGCCTGATCGTCGTCGGCGAGCCCTGGCGCGAGACTCGCCTCGGCCGCCTTCGGCCCGGAGGCGCCACGCTGCACCTCGTCGAGGATGCTCCCTGCTCGGTGCTCGTGCTGAAGGGCCAGCCCCGGCCGATCCGAAAGATCCTGCTCTGTGACAGCGGGGCAGGCAGCGTCCTGGCCGACCCTGTCCTGCGCGCCTCAGGATTAGGTCCCTCCTTGCTTGCGCGCTTTATTGCCCGGGTCGGGGCACTGCTGGAGGGTGAGGAAGAGATCATCGTGCTGCACGTCATGTCTCAGATCGGCGCCGGCCCTGGCGTCCCCGGTAAGCAGCTGCGGGCGGCCGCCGAGGAACTTATCGAGGAGCACTCCCCCGAGGGTGAGCTCCTGCAGCAAGACCTGCAGATGCTCGTCCGGCCCGGGGTGCAGGCCCGCCCCCTCGTCCGCCACGGCCTGGTCCTGGACGAGATTTTGCACGAGGCGCGCTGCGGTGACTACGATCTCGTCGTCATCGGCGCCCACCTGGGCAGGCTGTGGCAGCGGCTGCTCCTGGACGACCTAGCACGCAAGATCATCGCGCAGATCGACCGGCCCATCCTGGTGATCAAGTAGTCTGCCGGGAGGTATTCGCCGCTCGCCTGCCCGCCCTTCATCGTTGTCAAGGCGGGGGAAACCTGGTATAATGCCCAGCACCGTCGGAGCAGGCCGGGAGAGACTGCCCCGCACTGGCTGTTTGAGCTGCGGGCCGGGCCCGGTGCGGTAGAATCACGAACGAGAGATGGCTAGCCTAAAGATGGGTGAACTGGGAGAGCGGCTGCGCGCCGCCCGTGACGAGAAAGGGCTTACGCTGGAAGAGGTCGCCGAGGCGACCCGCATGCCCCTTAACTACTTGCAGGCGCTCGAGAATGAGGAGCTCGGACAATTCACGAGCGAGCTCCACGCCCGAGGCTTCCTGCGCAACTATGCCGCCTTCCTGGGCCTTGACGGCCAGGAGACCCTCGCCGTCTACGAGGCATCGCGCACTGGGGGCAGTCGCCGCAAGGTGCTAGCTTCCAAGGCAGTGCCAGCATTCGAGAAGCCGGCCGCCCGCCGGTCGTTCCTCGCCACAGACCTGCTGCTGGGCTTGGTCGCGGTGTCCCTCCTCGGCCTCGGAGTGTTTGCCACATACGTCCGAAACAACAGCGTCGAGCCCACGCCGACCGCCGGCCCGGCACCCACACCCACGGCGACGCCCCTCCCGGTCTTCAGCGGAACCTCCTACGAGATGGACGTGTATCTCGACTACGCGGCCCACGCCCTCGACGTCAAGCAGCGGATCGACTACACCAACGTCACGAGCCAAACGCTGCCCAACTTGATGTTGAATGTGCACGCCAACCACTTCAAGAATACCTTCAAGCTGAACGACATTCGCGTCGACATCGACGGTGAGTGGGAACGACCCGAGATTGCCCCACTCGACGTGACCCTGAGGGTGGAGCTGCCGGCGCCCCTCAAGCCCGGAGAGCATGTTGCCCTCTTGCTGGACTATAGCCTAAAACTGCCCAGCATCAGCCCTGATGCGGAATTCATCCGCGGCAGCTTTGGCTATTCCAAGCGGGCCATTAGCCTGGGAAACTGGTACCCGGTCCTGGCGCCCTATCGCGAGCAGGAGGACAAGGGCTGGTACGGCCAGACGTACTTCGAGATGGGCGATCCCTACGTCACCGAGATCGCCGATTACCGGGTGTCCATTACGACCACGCAGGGTGTGGTCCTGGCCGGCACCGGCGTCGAGAAGCATGTGGGCGGTCGCTGGGACTTTGAGGCGGAGCAGGTCCGCTCGTTCGCCCTGGCGGCCAGCGACCAATACCTGGTCTCCACAGCCAACGTGGGCGGTGTCAAGGTTCACTCCTACTATTTTGCCAACAACCAAGAAGCCGCCCAGGTAGCACTGGAGACGGCCGGGCGGGCCCTGGAGCTCTTTTCAGAGTTGTATGGGCCCTATCCTTACGCCGATTATCGCCTGGCCGAAACCGAGTTCGCCGGGGGGATGGAGTTTTCAGGCATCACCTTCCTGGGCTCCCCCTTCTACGACGCCTACGATGGTACTTCGCGCACACCCCTCATCCCCCTGACTGCCCACGAGGTTTCCCACCAGTGGTTCTACGGCCTGGTGGGCAACGACCAGATCGTCGAGCCCTGGCTCGACGAGGCACCGGCCGAATACAACGGCTTCCTGTACTACGAGCGCTACCTGCCCGACGACACCGACTGGTGGTGGTTCTATGCTGTGGACCAGTGGGCTCCGGCGGGCAAGATCGATTCGATCCTCTACCTGTTTCGCAGCAACCGCGAATACATGGACGCCGTCTACCGCCGCGGGGCGCAGTTCATGCGCGACCTGCGAGAGGTGATGGGCGACCCTGCCTTCTTTGCTTTCCTGGCCGAGTACCAGCGCCGCTACGCTTTCCAGCTGGCCCGCTCGCGCGACTTTTTCTCACTCGTACAGGAGTACACCACGGCGGACCTGATGCCGCTCCAGGAAGAGTACTTCCGCCAGAGGATCCTACCCTAGCACTATGACACTGACAGAGCGCAGGGGCTTGTACATCGGCCTAGTCACCAGCCTACTGCTAGGGCTGCTTGTCATACCGGCCTCTTCTATCCCACCGGCGGGCCAGACTGTCCTGCCCGGTCGGGCTGCTACGACCCCAGAGCAGCAAGCTCTATCTGGTGTCTCGGCCACAGCCACCGGCCAGGCGACTACGGCCGGCCCAACCGCCACACGCTCCGTCCAGGATGCACCCGCCGGCCCTGCCACTACGCCCACAATCTCGGCTTCGTCCCCTCCGCCCGCAGCGGCGACGTCCGGCCACGACACGGGAACCCCCACCCCAACGCCGACCCCGGACATCGCAGACAGCGCTGTCGTCATCGGCCAGTCGGTACAGGGGCGGCCGCTGACGGCTTATCGCTTTGGCCAGGGGCCCCTCAAGATCGTGCTCGTGGGCGACATCCACGGCGGCTTCGAAGCGAACACGTACGAGCTCGCCCGAATGCTGGCCGACCACTTTTACGCCCACGCCGGCGATGTGCCGGCAGGGGTCAGCCTCTGGATCCTGCCCACGATGAACCCCGACGGCCTGGAGGCCGGAGAGCGCCGGAACGCCAACGGTGTGGATCTCAACCGCAACGGCGACACCAGTCTGGACGGCTGCGCCGGCAACGACTGGACACCGGACGCCGCCGACAGCGATGGACTGCATCCGGGCGCCGGTGGGCCGCACCCCTTCTCCGAGCCCGAGCTCGTCGCCGTGCGCGACTTTCTCGACGACGCCTGGTTGGCCGTCTTTTACCACAGTGCCGCCGAGGCGATCTTTGTCGACAGCTGTCAGCGCCACCTGCCTTCGGCCGCCCTGGCCCAGGTCCTGTCCGAGGGCACGGGGTACCCTGTGCCGCCCGAAGGCTGGTCCGGCTATCCCATCACCGGCGATTTCGCCGACTATCTGGCCGGCGAGGGGGTCGCAGCCGTCACCGTGGAGCTGACAGACCACGAGGACCCGGAGTTCGAGCGCAACCTGGCCGGCGTTGAGGCCCTGCTGGCCGCCGCGGACGGCGTGGCCGCTGCTGAGGCGGACGGCGCCTGGGCACAGCTCACTTGGCTGGAGCCGTCGGCCGCGGGTAACGCTGGCACCTGGCAATACCCGGCCGGCAGCTTTGTTCATCCGCTGGCCCTCGAGGTAGTGGGCGAAACCGCCTATCTCCTCGACGGAGGCCGGGTGCTGGCCATCGACCTTGCCGGCTCCGGCCAGCTGGAGCCCATCCTGGCCGCCGGCGACAGCGTGGAGGGTGTTCGCGTCCTGGAACCGCTGGATCTGGCCGCCGGCGGCAACGCCCTCCTCGTCTTGGACCGTGCCGGAGACGTCTACCGCTACGATGTGGAGGGCCGGGCCTGGGCGCTGGAGCGCTACGACCGGCCGTCGGGGACAACATACGACCACTACTTCGTAGCCCTCGCCCGCGATGACAGTGCCAACTACCTGCTGGAGA
>JBFYTF010000400.1:0-2850 GCA_041300865.1 Anaerolineae bacterium | reverse complement strand
CCGTGCCCCGCGCACCGGCCGTCCCCGGGCTGACCTTCCGCCGCTTTCGCGGGGAGGCTGACTACCCCGTCATGGTCGCCATCCTTGACGCCTGCAACGCCGCCGACCGCCTGGACTATGTTAACACCGTCGAGGAAGTGGCCTGGGTGTTCACCCACCTCAAAAACTGCGATCCTGTGCGGGACATGCTCTTTGCCGAGGTGGGGGAGGAGACGGTAGCCTTCAGCCGGGTGTGGTGGGTAGAGGAGACAGCCGCGGGGACAGCCGAGCGCTTGTACAAATCCCTCGGGTTTGTGCACCCCGGCTGGCGGCGCCGGGGTCTGGGTGCGGCCATGCTGGGCTACAATGAGCGTCACCTGCAAGCCATCGCCTGTGGGCATCCAGACAGTATCGCCAAGAATTACCGCGTCTGGGCCGAGGAGCCGCAAGAGGGTGCTCTGGCCCTGTTCGCGGCGGCAGATTACCAGCCCGTGCGCTACTTCATCATGATGATCCGGCCCATCCGCCTGCCCCTGCCACCCGCGCCCCTGCCCCCAGGCCTGGAAGTGCGGCCCGTTCAGCCTGGACAGGTACGCGCCGTCTGGGATGCCATGTGGGAAGCACGGCAGGACCACTGGGGCTACGTGCCGCCCACCGAGCAAGATTATGAGCACTGGCTCCGGGGCCGCCTCTTTGCCCCCCACCTGTGGCAGGTCGCCTGGGATGGCGATCAGGTGGCGGGCATGGTGCTCAATCGCCTCGACGCCGCCCAGAACGAACAGGAAGGGCGCAGGCGTGGCTACACCCAAGACATCTTTGTCCGGCGGCCGTGGCGCCGCCGCGGCCTGGCACGAGCGCTGCTGCTGCTCAGCATCGACATGTTCCGCGAGATGGGCATGGAGGAGACCGCCCTGGGCGTCGACACCCAGAACGCGAGCGGCGCGCTCAAGCTCTACGAAAGCGCCGGCTACCGGCCGGCGAGGCGCCACACATTCCTCAACAAGCCAATATCACCAGCGAGGACCAAGTGACACTAGACAAGCGGCCTGTACACAGCGAAGACGACTTCTGGCGCATGCGCAGTTTCTTGAGGGAGGTTTTCGTCCTTAATGGCCGGCACCCACACAGCTGGCACGTGGCGCGCCTCGATTACTGGCGCTGGCATCTCATCCTGAACTGCCAATCTTGCGGCCCGGTTGAGGAGGTCACCACGCTCTGGGAAACAGCGGATGGCCAGCTCGCCGCGCTGCTGCATCCCATCTGCCATGACGAGATCCGGCTGCACGTGCACCCTCACTTCCGCTCTCCAGATCTCGAGGACGAAATGCTCAGCCACGCCGAGACACACCACTCGCATGTGCGCACCCTTTACGTGCCCGTCTTCTCGGACGATGCGCTGCGGCAGCAAGTCCTTACCCGGCGAGGGTGGAGGCAACAGCCGGGGTGGGGCCATCACTGGCAACGGGAGCTGGACGCGCCCATCCCCGATGCGCCCGTTGGCCCGGAGTACACCATCCGGTCCATGGGCACGCTGGATGAGCATCCGGCACGCAGTTGGGCTTCGTGGCGCGCCTTTCACACCGACGAGCCGGACGAGAACTATGACGGAGACTGGTCCTGGTACCAGAACATCCAGTCCGCCCCGCTTTACCGCCGCGACCTGGACATCGTCGCCGCCACGCCACAGGGCGAAATCGCCGCCTTTTGCACCATCTTCTATGACGACGCCACCCGCAGCGCGGTCTGCGTCCTGGTGGGCACAGCCACCGAACACTGGCGTCGCGGCCTGGGCAAGGCCGTTATGGCGGAGGGGATGCGGCGGCTGCAGCAGATGGGCTGCACGCTCGTCTCGGCAACCGCCAACGACCCGCCCGCCAACGCCCTCTACCGTTCGGTGATGCAGAGCATGGACGTCACGGACACCTGGGCCAGGGAGTGGGCGCCCGAGACCGCCCAGGGCTAACTGCTTGACCGCTTCCACATCGCCACTGCCTGCACCGCCTGCACACGGGACAGGGCCACGCCGGCAGGCGCCACACGGCCAACCTCAGTCCAGCCCGGGCAAGACCCCTTCGCGGCCGGGTTCCGTCTGCTCCCGGGGCAGTAGGACCAGGCTGACGGCAAAGCCGGCGGCCATGATGGCTGCCCCGCTGAGGTAGGGCAGGCTGTAGTTCACGTCGAAGGCGAACCCGGCCCAGATGGGCCCCACGACCCGCCCCAGGCTGTTGAACGAGTTGTTCAGCCCCATGGCCGTCCCCTGGTGCTCCCCGGCACGCTTCGAGGTCAGAGACATGACCGCCGGACGCAGCAGGGCGTTGGGTAGAGCGAACAGCCCGGTCGTGATAAGCACCGTCGCCAGGTTGTGTGCGGCAAGCATCAGGACAAAGGTCACGGCACTGCCCAGGAGGGTAGCCTTGATAACCCTCGCCTCACCCCAGCGCTTGGTCAGTGGCCCGGCGAGGGCACCCTGGGCGACGACGGCCACGAGCCCGACGACGGCCAGGATCCAGCCGACCTCTTCCGTGCCGTAGCCGAACTTTTCCAGGGCATAGTAGCCAAAGATGCCCTGGAAATTGGTCAAGCCAAAACTAACCAGGAAGGCCATGAGCAGCAGCACGCCCTGGGGACCGGATAGGGCCTGCCACAGGCCCTTGAGTGGCGCCGCGGGGGTGAGCCGGGGTGCTGCACCTCGCCGCGCGCCGGCGGGCAGCGACTCGGGCAGGAAGAGCAGGACCAGCAACAGCGTCAGCAGGCAAACGGCCGCGGTGAGAAAGAATGGCGTGGACAGATCCTCGCCGGCCAGCAGTCCGCCCAATGCCGGGCCAAGGACCATGCCCAGGCCCATGGCCGCTCCCAAAGCACCCATGCCGC
>JBFYTF010000379.1:0-6956 GCA_041300865.1 Anaerolineae bacterium | reverse complement strand
GCCAAGACCTCCGAGATCCTGAGCTGGGTGCGAGAGGCGCGCGGCGGCAGCGTCTTTCGCGGCATCGAGCATATCGGCCTGTATCCGTACTGTGGCGCCACAGGGCACGAGATTGCCGCGTGGTACGGCAGCGTGTTCGGCTTCCAGGTGGTGGAGGGAAACTCGAGCATTTTTGTGCAGGGAAGCGGGCCGGGGCGCATCGAGGTCATGAAAGAGGGGGACACCGATCGCGCCCACCTAGCCATCGAAGTCACCGACTTCGATGCCGCCGTGGCTGCGCTGCAGGCCAAGGGGATCGAGCTCGAGCCGGCCAAGATCGGCACCAGTGTAAAAGCGGCGTTCTTGAAGCAGACCGATACGGCAGGCAACCGCCTGCACTTGCTGTGGAGAAGGTAAGGTGCGCCAACCGAAGGCCGGAGTAAAAGACATGTCCGACAACGGCGACATAGTCAGGCAGATGTTCTCTGATCTCGTCCAGATTGGCGTCATAGTGCGAGACCTAGAGAAAGCCACCAGCGCTCTGTCCAAAGTCTTTGGCATCGGCCCCTTCCGGACCATCGACTGGCCACCGCCCGACCGGACCGACATCCAGCGCTTCTATCATGGAGTGCCCGCTGAGTTCGGCGCCCGGATGGCCTTTGCGGAGCTAGGGTCCGTCGAGCTGGAGCTCATCCAGCCACTGGAGGGCGACAGCATCTGGGCCGATTTTCTGCGGGATCATGGAGAAGGGATCCATCACATCCGTTTCAATGTAAGGGATCTGGAGCCGGTGATCGAGCACCTGGCCGGCCATGGCATCGACGTGGCACAAATGGGATCGGGGATCCGGCCTGGTACCACGTGGGCAAACTTTGCCAGCGAAAGTGCTGTGGGCTTTTGCATTGAAGTGATGAAGGCCCTGCCCGGGACGGATGGCAGGACCCCAATGGTTGTCGACGGAAAGGTGCAGAGCTAACGGCTCGCCTGGTTGAGGATGAAGATTGAGGGGAGTCTGGAGGTGGCAGGCAAGACAGAGCTGGCCATGGTTGAGCCGGGCAGCAGGGTGCTGAGCGAGCACGTTGCCAACCAGTTGCGGGAGGCGATCGTCTCCGATCAGCTCAAAGCCGGCCAGCGCATCGTGGAAGGCGAGATCGCGGCCGCGATGAAGACGAGCCACGGCCCAGTTCGCGACGCCCTTCTGATCCTCGAGAATGAGGGCCTGGTGGTTCGCTACCCCCATCGCGGCACCTACGTGGCCGAGCTCAGCCTGAAAGACGCGGAAGAGATCTATTCGCTGCGGATGGCTATCGAGTCGCTGGCAGTTACCTACGCCCTCCGGCGGGCAACGCCCGCGGACCTGGACGAGCTGGACGCGCTGGTGCAGAGGATGGCGGACAAGGTGGCGGAGGGGTATAACGCCGGGGAAGCGACCGAGCTCGACATGACTTTTCACCGGACCCTGTGCCAGATCTCCGGGCACGGCCGGGCTCTGGCGGCATGGGAGGCGCTGAGTGCGCAGACGCGGATCTTGCTGCTTTCACGCTTCAAGAAAAGACCGGGAGACTTCCAGGCATCGGCTGTGGAGTGGCACCGCCGGCTCGTCGATGTACTTCGCCGGGGCGATCTGGCCCAAGCACAAAGCGAGCTGCGGACGCATGGGCGCGCGACGCTGGACAGCTTTGCCGACGATGAGGAGCAACAGATCGTGAAGTCGAGCCGGCTCTGAGACAGGTTCGAGGGGACACGGAGAGCAACATGGGGGATGACAGGGGCCTGGCAATGCTGGCTCCGCCCAGCCGGGTGCTGAGCGAGCACGTGGCACAGCAACTGCGCGAGCTCATCATGGCGAACCAGCTAAAGGCCGGGCAGCGCATCGTGGAGCGAGAAATCGCCGACGCCATGAGAATGAGCCGCGGACCGGTGCGTGACGCCCTGGTGATCCTGGAGAACGAGGGACTGGTGGTGCGTTACGCCCATCGAGGCACCTTTGTTGCCGAGGTCACGACTGAGGACATCGAAGAGATCTATAGCCTGCGGCAGGCGATCGAATCCTTGGCGCTCGAGTACCTGGTAAAGCGGCTGACGCCGGAAGATCTGGACGAGTTGGAAATGCTGGTGCGAGAGATGGAAGCCAAGATCGAGCACGGCTTCAATCTGAGCGAGGCGACGGAATTGGACGTCGCCTTTCATCGCGCCCTCTGCCGTCTCTCGGGCCACAGCCGAGCGCTCGCTGCCTGGGAAGCCTTGAGCGGTCAGACCCGAGTCTTGCTGCTTAGCCACCGCATACGGAATCCGCGCGACTTCCAGGAGCGCGCCGTGGAGTGGCACCGGCGGCTGGTGAGCGCCATTCGCGACCGCGACCTAGAACAGGCCCAGCTGGAGTTGCACAAGCACCTGGCCATCTCCGTCGAAGGCCTGATGAGCACATCTATGGAGAACGGCGATTGAAATCGCAGCCGCACAGCGCATAGAGCGAAAAGGAGCGGGAATTGGCAGACAAGGGAGTGCTCCAAGCCGATCTTCAGTTGAATGGAATGTCCAAGCGCTTCGGTGGCGTCGTAGCCCTGGAGCAAGCGACGTTTCACTGCACTACAGGAGAAGTGCACGGTCTGGTGGGGCAAAATGGCGCCGGGAAGAGCACTCTGGTCAAGATCCTCAGCGGCGTCGTGCGGCGGGACGAAGGCGAGATTGTATTGGATGGTCAAAACCTGAACTTCCGCCAGCCGGCCGATGCCATTGCCGCAGGCATCGGCATGGTCTTCCAGGAACTCAGCCTGATCCCCGATCTAACTGTGGCCGCCAACATCTTCTTTGGACACGAGGCCATGGGCCCTTTGGGTGGCATATCCCGGGCCCGCGTGCGGCGCAACACTCGCGCTCTCTTTGCCGAATTACAGATCGACGAGATCGATCCCGATGCCGAGGTGCGAGACCTATCCCTGGCTCAGCGTCAGCTCGTCGAGATCGCCAAGGTGTTGGCCCGCGATCCGAAGGTCGTGATCTTTGACGAGGCGACCTCGGCCCTGGGCCGCAAAGAAGCTGACTGGCTTTTGGGCTACGTTAGAGAACTGGCAGCCAAAGGCAAAGCGGTCATTCACATTTCGCACGATCTGAAAGAGGTCCAGAGTGTTTCCGATCGCATCACAGTCTTTCGCAACGGTCGAGACGTGGGAGTATGCCGGGTCGGGGAAGTGAGCATCGATGAGCTGGTGAGCCTGATTCTGGGTCGAAAAGCGACCGGCCTCTACCCGCCCCGCAGCAGGGAAGTGGGCAGCGAGGTGGTCATGGAGGTCCAGGGACTGCACGGCGGCACGCGGCTGCGGAATGTAAGCCTGCAGTTGCACCGCGGCGAGATCTTGGGCGTCGGTGGACTTACAGGACAGGGCCAGGACGAGTTGTTCCGCGGCCTGTTCGGCATTCAGCACATCGCCGGTCAGATCCTGATCGGCGACAAGCCGGTGCACCTCACCTCTCCCCGGATCGCATTGAAGCAAGGGATCGGGCTTGCCCTTGTGCCGGAAGATCGTGCCACCCAGGGGCTGGTGCTGCCCATGTCGGTGAGCGAGAACCTCAGCATGGCTATACTGCCGCGTTTGCAGAAGTGGGGGCTGGTAAAGCGACGCCAGGAGATGGCGGTCGTCGCTGACGCCATTCGCCGGCTGTCTATTTCGGTGGGGGACAAGGCGGACCCAGTGATGCGCCTGAGCGGCGGCAACCAGCAAAAAGTCGTGCTGGGCAAGCTCTTGTCCGTGGAACCCCGCATCCTGCTCATGTACGACAGCACCCGGGGCGTGGACGTGGGTACCAAAGCCGAGATCTTTCAGCTTCTGCGGCAGTTGACCTCCCGAGGCTCCTCCGTCCTCTTTTACTCAACCGATGTGGACGAGCTGATCAACATGTGCGACCGGGTCCTGGTTATGCGCCTGGGGCAGATTGAGGCCGAGCTGCAGGGCCAGATGTTGACCGAAGAGAACGTTATCCGTGCCTCCATGGGCGAGTCCGTTGTGGAGAACAATCATACTACTGAACCGCGCACCGAGGGGGCGCTGACCGAGTCCTAATTGACGCGGCCTGATCGCCGTAAAAAGGGCACAAGCTTGAAGGCCTCTTGGCCGGAAAGGGAACCAGTGGCTACAGGGACTACTTCGATCGTGAAGCAGAAAATAGGGCTAGGACAGCGAGCACGGCCGCGCGTCGACCCGTTCGCGCTGGTACCATACTTGATTCTCGTTGTCCTCGCCATCGCAGTTGTTGCTCTGAATCCCAAGCTGTTTAGCGTTCAGGTGGTGGAGACCAAGCTGAACAACGGTCTGCCTCTCATGTTCGCCACTACAGCTCAGGCTCTTGTTATCCTGACGGGTGGCATTGACCTGTCTATTGGTGGGGTCCTGAGCCTGGGGACCGCAATTGCCGCTACACAAATGGACAACACGTGGCAGAGCATTGCAGTGTGGACATTTGTCATCCTTCTGGTAGGATTGTTTGCCGGAGTGGTCAACGGACTGATCATCACCTATATGCGGGTAACCCCTTTTATTGCGACCCTGGCCACCTGGTCCATTTGGAGCGGGGTTGCCCTGTTCATCCTGCCCAAGGAAGGCGGCACGATCCCCCGCATGCTGAAGGTGGCCGTGCAAAAGGGCATGATCGTCGGGATGCCCAAGTCGGTGGTCATCCTGTTGTTGCTCATCGTACTCTGGATGCTACTGAAGCGAACCCGGTTCATCACGCGCGTCTATGCCGTTGGCAGCAGCCGAAACAGCGCCTACCTCAGCGGGGCGCCGGTGCGGCGCACCCTGATCATGACCTATGCTGTGTCCGGAGCGCTGGCAGCCACGGGCGGGCTGTACCGTACCATCCAGTACTCGGCTGGCTCTCCGACCGCTGGAGATCCCTTTATCCTCACCTCTGCGGCAGCGGTGATTATGGGCGGCATGAGCCTGGCCGGGGGTCGGGGCGGGGTGGTCCCGAGCCTGGTCGGTGCCATGATCCTGTTGCTGATTAACGATCTGATCTACTTCCTGGGGATTTCGACCTTTTACACGCCCATGGTCCAGGGAGTGCTCCTGATCCTGGCCGTTGCGATCCAATCGCTGGGCAACTACCTAAAGGGACGGAGGGCAGCGGGATGAGCCGTATACTTGAAATCACGCGGCGGAACCGGACGATTGTCCTGGCCTATGTGGCAGTCGTCGTCATGATCGTGATCGTCAGTCTCCTTCGTCCCGGATTCGGCAGCCCCAGCCACTTGCGGAGCCTGACTATCGAGGCCTCGGTTATTGGGCTTGTGGCCCTGGGCCAGACGTTGGTCATCATCGGCGGTGGAATTGACCTGTCGATACCATGGGTATTGAATTCGGCTGCGATCTTGATGACGGTGTTGACCAAAGGTGAGAATGCGGAGATGGTTTGGGCCGTCCCCGTCGTGCTGTTGCTGGCTGCAGCGGTGGGCCTGATCAACGGCCTTGCCATCGCCTTTCTGGAGATCACTCCCGTGATCATGACGCTGGCCATGAACGGCATCCTGCTGGGGATCATGGCGGGTATCGCCTCCGGAGGCTTGAACATCGGCTACGGACGCGGTGCACCTCCGCCGGCCATTCTGAGCCTGGCCCGCAGCCCCATTCTAGGGCTCCCGGCTGTCGTCTGGGTGTGGGTCGCGTTCATCATCCTGGCGACCATCCTCCTTTCCTTCAGCGCCCTTGGCCGCCGGCTGTATGCGGTCGGCAACAATTCCACAGCAGCGCTATTCTCGGGGATCAATGTGCGCGGTGTGCGCATGATGACCTACGTGCTGTCGGCCTTCATGTCGGCTATTGCGGGGATCATCCTGGCCGGCAAGTTCGGGCGTTCCTACCTGGGGATGGGAGAACCGTTCCTGTTCGGATCGGTAGCAGCCGTCGTGATCGGTGGCGCCTCCATGCTCGGAGGCAGCGGCCATTACCTGGGCACCGTGGCTGGAGCCCTCGTGCTGACTGTGCTGACTGCGCTCCTGCCGATCTTCAAACTGCCTGCCGCAGCACAGAACATCATCTACGGTCTGGTGGTCCTCATTACCGTGTACCTGGCCAGCCTGAGCCGTGGCCGCACGCGCGACTCGGGAGTGCTTTGACCCATAGCCTGTGCTTTGCCGGTCGAGAAAGGGGGTGATCGCCACAGCAGTAAATGCCATCGCTCGGTAGCGTTCTGCACATTGATTCTACTCAGAAGGAGAAGAAAATGCGTAACAGAAACCTTTGGACTTTCGTGACGTTGTTCGTGCTGCTCACTATGTTGGTGGCGGCCTGCGGCGGTACCCCGGAGCCGGCCGGCGAAACGCCGGCCGCCGAAGAGGCTACTGCGGCCCCTGAGGCTACGGCAGGCACAGAGGAGTACACCACTGAAGGCAAAGTGATGTACAATGTCGGCTTCCTGAAAGGGCACCCTGTGATCCGGCTTATGACGTTGGGGTTCATCCTTGGAGCGCAGGATCTGGGCTACGAATACAAGCTGCTGCTCAGTGACGGAGCGGACATCAGCAAATTCATCCAGGATCTCGAGCAAGCAGATGCCGAAGGGGCTACCGCCGTCGTCAGCTTTGTTCATGATCCAGCATTGGGTCCGGCAGTGGCAGCGTTGGGGGAATCGGGAATTCCATTCTGTTCCGCTCACTTTCCCCAGCCGGAAGGGGAGTATCCCGGTCTGACTGCCTGGGCCTCGACCGAGACTGCACCGTACGCCGAGGCAGCAGCGCGAGCCATGGGCGAAGAGCTCCGCAGGCGCGGCATCGAGTCCGGGTCTATCGGCATTACCGAAGGCAGCTTTAACACCGTGGAGAACACGGTCGCCGAAGTCTTTGCCGAGACGATCCGGACCGAGTTTCCGGAGTTCACACCTCTGGAAGCCCAGGAAGAGGGCTTTGACCCGCCGCCGGCCATCGCCAAGGCCGCGGCCATCATCCAGGCCAACCCGGACATCGTCGGGGCTCTGTCCACGAC
>JBFYTF010000333.1:0-13954 GCA_041300865.1 Anaerolineae bacterium | reverse complement strand
TCGCGCGCAATATCCTTCTCATCGACACGCGGGAAAAGAAGGTGGGCCAGGTCAACGGCCTGTCGGTGCTCCAGCTGGGGACCTTCTCCTTCGGGCAGCCCAGCCGCATCACCGCCCGGGTATGGTTGGGCAAGGGCAACGTGATCAACATCGACCGCGAAGTCGAGATGTCAGGGCCCATCCACAACAAGGGTGTCCTGATCCTGTCCGGCTTTATCGGTGAGCGCTATGCCCTCGACACCCCCCTGGCCCTGTCGGCCAGCCTGGTTTTCGAACAGTCCTACGCCGGCGTTGAGGGCGACAGCGCCTCCTCTGCCGAGCTCTATGCTCTGCTCTCAGCTATTGCGGAAGTTCCGATTAAACAGTCTCTTGCCGTCACCGGCTCTGTCAACCAGCACGGGCTGGTGCAGGCCATCGGCGGAGTAAACCAGAAGATCGAGGGCTTTTTCGACGTCTGCAAAGCCCGAGGGCTTACCGGCGAACAGGGGGTTCTCATCCCCGCTTCCAATGTGCAGCACCTGATGCTGCGCCAGGACGTCGTCGACGCCGTGCGCGAAGGCCAGTTCCACGTCTATTCCGTGGACAGCATCGACAAGGGCATCGAGATCCTCACGGGTATACCCGCCGGCGAAAAGGACGAGGAGGGCAATTATCCGCGAGGCACCATCAACTACCTGGTGGCAAGGCGCCTGGAGCAGATGGCGGAGCGCAGCAAACGGTTCGGGGAGGAGGACAAGGAGGCGAAAAGTGACTGAAGAGAGACGAGGGCCCCTTGTGCGGCGCATCTTGGTGGCCGTGGACGCATCGCAGCACAGCATTGCCGCCCTTGAGGCCGCCGTCGACCTGGCGTCACGCTTTCACGCCGAACTCCTGGGCCTCTACGTCGAAGACATCAACCTGCTGCGCCTGGCGGAGCTGCCATTCGCGCGGGAGGTCGGCCAGTTTTCGGCTGTTGTTCGCCGCCTGGACGTGCCAGAGGTGGAACGGCAGATCCGCGTTCAAACTGTCCGTGTGCGGCGCATGTTCGAGAGCAGGACGGGGCGATCGGAGGTGCAATGGTCGTTCCGGGTCACCCGGGGCTCCGTGCCCCAGGAAGTCGTCACGGCGGCGGCGGACGCCGACCTGCTGGTGCTGGGGCGTGCCGGCTGGTCGCTGCTGCGTCGAGGACGCCTGGGAACTACTGCCCGGGCCATCGTGGCCCGCTCGCCCAGCATGGCGCTCTTCCTCCCCCGCGGGAGCTGCCTGTCCAGCCCTCTAACCATCGTGTTTGACGGCTCTCCCCTGGCCGAGCGGGCCCTGGAGGTGGCCCAGATGTTTCTCGACGGCACAGACCGGCGGTTGCGTGTTCTGCTCCTGGCAAATGGGCATGAGAGGTTGTCGCCGCTGCGCGAGCAGGTGGACACCTGGCTGCAGGGGCGAGACCTGGACATCCGGTACAGGGCGCTGACCGAATCCAACGTTACCCGGCTGGCGGAAGCCATCAAGAGCGAAGAGTGCGGCACGCTGGTGCTGCCGGTCAAGAGTGCCGTCCTCGAGGACTCGGCCCTGCAAGGGCTCCTGGAAGAGCTTGAGATACCTATCCTGCTCGTGAGATGAGCGGGCAAAAGGAGAAGTAGAATGCCAAGAACAGCCATCGACATTCCCGACCGCGTCGACTATCTCTCTATCCTCGACGAGAACGGAAACCTGGACAAGGAACTGGAACCCACGATCCCCGACGAGCTATTGCTCAAGCTCTACCGGGCCATGGTGCAGGCCCGCCGCTTTGACGAGCGCATGCTGAGGCTACAGCGGCAGGGACGCCTCGGTACCTTTGCGCCCATCAAGGGCCAGGAGGCCTCGCAGCTGGGGCCCGTGGCCAACATGCGCGACTCGGACTGGTTGGTGCCTGCCTTCCGCGAGGCCGCGGCCGAAGTGTGGCGGGGGCGCAGCATGGAGAGCATCCTGCTGTACTACGGCGGCTTTAACCAGGGCGGAGCCGTCCCGGAAGGGAGCCACAACCTGCCGACGACCATCCCCGTAGGCACGCAGATCTTGCACGGGGCAGGCCTGGGATATGCGATCAAGTACCGCAAAGAGGACTCGGTGGCCGTGGTGTTCTTTGGCGACGGCGCGACTTCGGAGGGAGACTTTCACGAGGGGCTCAACTTTGCCGCGGTCTTCCAGGTGCCGACCATCTTTGTCTGCCAGAACAACCATTGGGCCATCTCGTTGCCCCGCGAACGGCAGACGCGGTCCAAGACATTGGCCCAGAAGGCCATCGCCTATGGCCTGCCGGGGATCCAGGTGGATGGCAACGACATCCTGGCCGCCTACGCCGCGAGCCAAGAGGCGATCGAGCGAGCGCGGGCAGGAGAAGGTCCGACGTTCATCGAGATGGTCACCTACCGCCTTGGCGTTCACACCACCGCCGACGATCCGACCCGGTATCGGAAAGAAGCAGAAGTTGAGGAGTGGAAGATCAAAGACCCCCTCACCCGGTTCCAGAAATATCTCGGCGACAAAGGGCTTCTGGACGAAGGCCAGACGAAGCAGGTTGAGGAAGAAGTGGAGAACGAGCTGAAGGCGGTAGTGGACCGCGCCGAGGCGCAGATGAAAGAGCTGGAGAACGAGCCGATGATCATGTTCGATCATCTTTACGCCGAGCTGCCGCCCATTTTGCAGGAACAGAGGGAGGAGCTGGCGCAGGAGCTGGCCCGGAAGGAGGAAAGCAGTGGCTAGAATGACCATGGTCCAGGCACTCAACCATGCCCTGGACGAGGAGATGGCAAGGGACGACAGCGTGCTCATACTCGGCGAGGATGTTGGCCTGGACGGCGGCGTCTTCCGTGTGACGGACGGGCTCATCGAAAAGTATGGCGAGGAGCGGGTCATCGACACACCCCTGGCCGAGTCCCTCATCGTCGGCACGGCCGTCGGCATGGCCGTCTACGGCCTGAAACCGGTGTGCGAGATCCAGTTCTCCGGCTTTTCCTACCTGGCCTTTCACCAGCTGGAGTCGCAAGCAGCGCGCTTGCGCTGGCGTTCGCAGGGTGCGTTCCACGTACCCCTGGTTGTGCGGATGCCCTATGCCGGCGGCGTTCGCGCTCTGGAACACCATTCCGAGAGCCGGGAAGCCTACTGGGCCCACACACCGGGGCTGAAGATGGTCATCCCCTCCGGGCCGCGGACGGCGCGGGCCCTGCTCCTGAGCGCTATCCGGGATCCGGATCCGGTGGTCTTTTACGAGCCAAAGTCCATCTACCGGGCCTTCCGCGAAGAGGTGCCCGACGAAGAAGAGACGCTGCCCATCGGGAAAGCGCAAATCTTGCGCGAGGGGCAGGACATCACACTCATCGCCTACGGAGCGATGATGCGGCCGGCGCTGGAGGCGGCGGAGGTTTTGTCCAAGGAGGATGGCGCGGAGGCTGAGGTCATCGACCTGCTGACCATCTCGCCCCTCGACTACGAGACCTTCACGGCATCGGTGCAAAAAACGGGCCGCGCCGTCGTGGTCCACGAGGCACCCCGCAGCTTTGGGCCCGGAGCCGAAATCGTGAGCCGGCTGATGGAAAAGTCGTTCTGGCACCTGGAGGCGCCGATTGAACGCGTCACCGGCTGGGATATCATCATTCCGCTTTTTGCCTACGAGCAGATGTATCTGCCCAGCGTCGACCGGGTGGTGCGCGCCGCCCGCGAAGCACTGAGCGCGTGAGAGGGAGGAGGAAGAGATGGCTCGAGAGTTCAAGCTGCCCGATCTTGGGGAGGGCATTCACGAAGGAGAGATCGTCAAGGTCCTGGTGGCCGTCGGCGACCAGGTGAAGGAGGACCAGCCCATCCTGGAGGTAGAGACGGACAAGGCTACGGTCGAGATCCCGTCGCCCTATGAGGGCAAAGTCTCCGAGATTCGCGCCAAGGCGGGTGACCTGGTGGCCGTTGGCGATGTGCTGGTGGTGTTTGACGGCGAAGGTGCGGCGGCCGAGAAACCACGCGAGGAGCCGGCCCCTGAGCAGGAAGCACCGGATGCACAGCGCCAGGAGCCGGCCCGCAGCCAGGAAGACACCACAGAACAGGTGGAGGCGTCGTTTGACGTCCAGCCGCGGCCGGAGGCGGTGACCGGGGAAGCACCCCAGGAAGAGGCGGCGGCCGAGGCAAAACCGCGCGAGAAGGCGGCCGCCGAAGAAAAACCACGGCCGGAGGCGGCCGAGGCCAAGCCCGCGGCCGAACAGCGGCAGGGACCGGTGGCCGCTGCACCGTCCACGCGGCGTCTGGCCCGCGAGTTGGGGGTTGATCTGGGGCAAGTGCCGGGCAGTGGGCCTGGGGGCCGGGTCACCGCCGAGGATGTGCGCGGCTTTGCCGGGGACGGGGCCAGGCCGGAGCCGGCCAAGGCCGAAGAAGAACGCCCGCCGGAGCGCCGCCCGGCCGGGGAGGAGCCTTCGGCCATCAGCTCCACGGCTGTGCCGGTGCCGCCGCTGCCCGACTTCCAGCGCTGGGGAGAGGTGGAACGAGTGCCCCTGCGCTCGGTCCGCCGCGCCACGGCGAAGCACATGGCGCTGGCCTGGTCCCAAATTCCGCATGTCAGCCACCAGGACGTCGCCGATGTGACAGAGCTGGAGGCCCTGCGCAACAGGTACAAAGGCGAGGTGGCCGAGCAGGGCGGCAGCTTGTCGCTGACCGTCTTTGTCCTCAAGGCGGCCGTCGCCGCCCTGAAGGCCCATCCCCGTTTCAACGCCAGCCTGGATGCCGGTGCCGAGGACATTGTCTTGAAAAAGTACTACCATATCGGCGTCGCCGTCGACACGGAACGAGGTCTTCTCGTGCCTGTGATCCGCGACGTGGACCGCAAGAGCATCACCGAACTGGCGGTGGAGCTGAAGGAGCTGGTGCAGCGCACTCGCGACGGCAAGGTCGAGCTGGAAGAGATGCAGGGTGGGACCTTTACCATCACGAACCCGGGGCCGCTGGGCGGTACGGCCTTTGCGCCCATCGTCAACTACCCCGAGGTCGGCATCCTGGGCATGGCCAAAGCCCGCCGGCAACCGGTCATCCAGGGAGAGGGCCAGCAAGCCCACGTGGTGCCGCGCCTGATGCTGCCGCTGATCCTGGCCTTTGACCACCGGGTGGTGGACGGCGCCGACGCGGCGCGCTTTGTAACGATGGTCATCGAGCTCCTGGAATCCCCAGAGCGGCTCCTGATCGCGGCCTAGCAACCGGCAGAGACCGGAAAGAGGACAAGACCGATGGTAATGGGTGAAGCAACGATCGATACGGACCTGGCGGTCATCGGTGGCGGGCCGGGAGGCTACGCCGCCGCCTTTCGGGCGGCGGATCTCGGCCTGGACGTGACCCTGATCGAGGCCGACGAGCGGCTGGGGGGAGTGTGCTTGCTGCGGGGCTGCATCCCCTCCAAGGCGCTGTTGCACGTGACCGAGCTCCTACACGATGCCCGCAACGCGGGAGAGTTTGGCCTGGACTTTGGCGAGCCGCAGATCGACCTGAAAAGGATCCGCGAGTGGAAGAACCAGGTCGTTGACCGGCTGGTCAACGGCCTGATGACTCTGAGCAAACAGCGCGAGGTGCAGCTCGTCCAGGGACGGGCGACCTTTGAAGGCTCGGACCGGCTGCGAGTTCGCGGCGACAACACGACCCACGTCAGGTTCAAGCACGCGATCCTCGCCACGGGCTCACGCGCCATTGCCCTGCCCGGCAACAACTTTGAGAAGACGGGCCGGGTGATGAGCTCCACCGGGGCACTGGCCCTGGCAGACATCCCCGAGACCCTCCTGGTGATCGGTGCGGGCTATGTGGGCATGGAGCTGGGCTCGGTGTACGCCTCGCTGGGCAGCCGCGTGACGGTGGTGGAGATGAAGGGCGAGATCCTGCCCGGTGCCGATCGAGACCTGGTCCGGCCCCTGGAAAAACGCACCGCCGAGCTGTTCGAAGCGGTGTACTTACAGACCAAGGTGGCCGAAATGAAGGAGCAGGACGGCCGGGTGGAGGTCGTTCTGGAGGGCGACATCCCCGAGGCCCGGCAGCACTTCGATCGGGTGCTGGTGGCCATCGGGCGGCGCCCGAACTCTGGAGACATCGGCCTCGAGCACACCAAGGTCGAGCTCGACGAGCGCGGCTTTGTCCAGGTTGACGAGCAGCAGCGCACCGCCGACGAGCGGATCCTGGCCATCGGCGACGTTGTGGGCGGCATGATGCTGGCGCACAAGGCCATGTACGAGGGCAAGGTGGCCGCCGAGGTCGTCGCCGGGAAGCCCGCTGCCTTTGACGCGCAGGCCATTCCGGCCGTCGTCTATACCGATCCCCAGATCGCGTGGGCGGGCTTGATGGAGAACGAGGCGCGGGAGAAGGGCATCGAGGTCCAAGCTTCCCGCTTTCCGTGGCGCGCTTCGGGGCGGGCTTTGACCATGAGTGCGCCGGAGGGCATGACCAAGATGGTCATTGACCCGCAGACAGAGCGGATCCTGGGGGTTGGGATCGTCGGCCGGGAGGCCGAAGATCTCATCGGCGAGGGAGTGCTGGCCATCGAGATGGGAGCCCTCGCCAGCGACGTGTCGCTGTCCATCCACCCCCATCCCACACTGACGGAAACGGCGGAAGAAGCCGCGGCGGCGTTCCTGGGCGACGCTACCCATATCCTGTCGCCGCGCAGGGCAGCATCAAGCAAAGAATAAGGCAAAGGAGATAGAGATGGCAGAGTTTGTACGACGAGGAGAAGCAGTCTGGCAGGGTGACCTGCGCGGAGGCAAGGGCACTATCAGGAGCGAGAGCGGCGCTATCGCCGAAGAGCCCTACCGCTTCGCCACCCGTTTTGAGCACGAGCCCGGGACGAACCCCGAGGAGCTGATTGCCGCCGCGCACGCGGCCTGCTACAGCATGGCCTTTGCCAACGTCCTGGCCAAGAAGGGCTACGATCCGCAGCGGATCGAGACCGACGCCGCGTGCACCCTTACGACGGGAGAGGGCGGCTCCCGCATCACGGCAATGAAACTGACAGTGCGAGGACGTGTGCCGGGAATGGATGAAGCGACCTTCAGGGAGATGGCCCTCGAGGGCGACAAGAACTGCCCAGTCTCGAACCTCCTGCGCTCAGGGCTCACGATCGAAGTCCAGGCTCGGTTGATCCAGAATGACTGACGAACACGATCGCAGCCTGGCCTGGCGCGTCGGCGGCCCACAGGGGAGCGGCGTCGACACGGCGGCCCGTATCTTTGCCGGCGCATGTGTCGCCGGCGGCCTGCACGTTTTTGGCCGGCGCGAGTATTATTCCAACATCATGGGGCGCCACAGCTACTACGACGTGCGAGTGGACCGCCGGCCCATGAGCTGCCACCGCAACCAGGTAGAGGTGCTCGTCACCTTCGAGGCCGAAACTCTGGCCAGGCACGCCATCTCGGTCGTGCCCGGCGGGGCCTTGATCTATGACGAGGCGGCCGGCGATGAAGCGCTGGAACGGATCACGTTTCTGGACGAGCGGGCGCGGGAGGACCTGACCGCGTACCTGGCGGCCCGCGACCTCCCGGCCACGACGGCGGGCGTCCTGCGAGACGCGCGCCAGCGCGGCGTGCAGACCGTGGCGGTGTCGTACGATCGCATCATCGACAAGCTGGCGGAGGATGAGCGCTACCGAGACCGGGCCGACCGCACCAAGAACACCGTCGCGGTGGCCGTGTCGGCGGCCCTCCTGGGCTACAGCCCGCGTTTCCTGGAAGCGTCGCTGGTCGAGATCTTTGCCGAAAAAAAGGGAGTCGTGGACCTCAACGTCCGGGCCGCGGAAATAGCCTACGACTATGTGCGAGAGGAGCTGGAGGTAAAGGTCCTGGAGCACTGGCTGGTCGGGCCACAAAGTGACCACCGCCCGCCGGTCGGGGAGCCGCGCGGGGACCGGATGATCCTGGCAGGAGGTGCGGAGGCCGTGGCGTTGGGCAAGATGGCGGCCGGCATGAGCTTTCAGACCTACTACCCCATCAGCCCGGCAACGGACGAAAGCGTCTACCTGGAAGCCCACGCCAGCGTTCCGCAAAGGAACGGGGAGGCGGCGGCCATCATCATGGTGCAGACGGAGGATGAGCTGTCGGCCGTGACCATGGCCAGCGGCGCGGCCCTCACCGGAGCGCGGAGCGCCACGGCCACGGCGGGCCCGGGCTTTTCCCTCATGGTAGAGGGCATGGGGTGGGCAGGGATGAACGAAGTGCCCCTCGTCATCACGCTGTACCAGAGGGGCGGCCCTTCCACGGGGCTGCCGACGCGCACCGAGCAGGGCGACCTGCTCTTTGCCATTAACGCCGGCCACGGCGAGTTCCCGCGGTTGGTCATCGCTTCCGGTGACCTCACCGAGGCGTTCTACGATGCGGCCCTGGCCTTTAACTATGCCGAACGCTATCAGACGCCGGTCATTCACCTCCTGGACCAGACCATCGCCCGCACGACGCAGACGGTTGCTCCCTTTGATGTGTCACGCATCAAAATCGAGCGAGGACAGGTCTATCGTCCTGAGGCACAGCCGGCCGCAGGTGACGGAGCCAGCCCGGAGGAGCCTTTTGAGGGCTACCAGCGCTTCGCGCTGACCGAGTCGGGAGTGTCGCCCCGGGCCCTCGTCGGCCAGCCGGGTGGCATGCACTGGCTGACCGGGTCAGAACATACCGAGCAGGGCCTGGTGACCGAAGACCCAGTAATTCGCGAGCAGCAGATGGAAAAGCGCGCCCGCAAGCTGGAGCTGGCCGCCCGGGAGATCCCTCTCGAAGACAAGCTGCAGGTGTACGGCGATCCGCAGAGCGCACTGACCATGGTTAGCTGGGGATCGAACAAGGGTGCCATCCTGGAAGCTCTCGATGGGCTGCTGGCGCAGGGCATCCCGGCGCGCCTGATCCAGGTGCATCTGCTGTGGCCCTTTCCGACGCAGGAGATCAGCGCCCTTTTGGAGACCGCCGACCCGGTCGTCGTCGTGGAGTCAAACCAGTCCGGCCAGTTTGCCCAGATCCTGAGCGGCCAGACCTGTCGCTACGTGGACCACCTGGTCCTGAAGTACAACGGCAGGCCGATGACCTGTGGCGAAGTGTTCCGAGCGCTGCGCGATATCCATGACGGCGGGGCAGAGCGGCGCATCGTGCTGCGCAACCCCTTTGAATGAGCTAGGACGGGATGGGGAGAATGACAGAGCAAAAGGTTGCGGCCAAGGACTACCGGGTGACCCACCCCAGCGATTGGTGCCCCAGCTGCGGCGACTTCGGGATCTTGAACGCCCTGCAGCAAGCACTGAGCAAGCTGGGGCTGCCACCCCACCAGGTGGCCATCGTCGGAGGTATCGGCTGCTCGGGTAAGACGCCGTACTACGTCGGCGCTTACGGCATCCACACGCTTCATGGCCGGCTGCTGCCCTACGCCACGGGGGTCAAGCTGGCGAATCCGGAGCTGACCGTCGTGGCCACCGGAGGTGACGGCGACGGCTTGGCCATCGGCGCCGGTCACTTTGTGAACGCGGGCCGCCGGAACGTGGACCTCGCCTACATCCTCTTTAATAACGAGGTCTATGGCCTGACCAAGGGCCAGGCGGCGCCGACGCTGCCCCTGGGGCTCCAGACCAAGAGCCTCACAGAGCCCAACATCCAGGGCCGGGTCAACCCGCTGATGCTGGCGCTTTCGTCGGGCTTTACCTGGATCGGGCGGGGCTATGCCTTTAGCGTGCGCCAGCTGGTGGACCTGATCCAAAGGGCCATCCGCCACCCGGGGCTTGCCTACCTCGACGTGCTGCAGCCATGCCCCACATACAACAACATCCACAACCGGGAGTGGTACTCGGGCAAGGATCGGGGCAACCGCCCACGCGTCTACAGCGTAGAAGACGAGGGCTATGACCCGGTGGTGCCGGAGGGTGCCGGCGAGGACGCGGTGTTCGAAAAGATGCGCCAGTTCATCGAAAAGGCATATGAGTGGGGCGATCGGATCGGCACGGGGGTGCTCCTCGAAAATCGCTCGGTTCCTACCTTTGCGGAGCGCGTGGGGGGCCGGACCCCGGAGTACCTGGCTGCTCCGCCGGCGCGGCGCGCCATCGCCGACGCGGAGGGCCGCCCCCTCGCCGATCTGGAGAGGTTCTATCGCGAGCTGAGCTTTGGCGAGTCCTACGACGGCCGCGATTCTTGAAGCCGGCCGGGCTGTGACCGGCGCGGTACGGCGCCTTCCCTCGCCAGATGAGGGGCCACAGGATTGACAAAAGGCCAAGATGGACGTATTGTATGAGAAAGGCGTTCGTTGTCCTTAATCCGGTTGCCGGCCAGAGCGAGCCGGGGGTGCTGGATGAGCAGATCAGCAAGGTTGCCAGGCAGAATGGCTGGGATTGTCACGTGCACCACACGGTCGAAGATGAGGCTTTGGACGAGGTAGTCAACCGCGCGAAGGCGGCTGGATTCGAGCTGTTCGTCGCCGGCGGCGGCGACGGCACAGTCTCGGCGGTGGCCGGCACCCTTGCCGGCAGCGGCCTACCAATGGCCATCCTGCCCGTCGGCACGGGCAACGTCCTGGCGCGGGCACTCGAGATCCCTGTTGAGCCAGAACAAGCCCTTCAGGTGGCTTTTGGCCGGCACGAACTCTTGAACGTCGACGCTCTGCGCACAAGCGACCGCCTCTTTCTTCTCAACGTGAGTGCGGGCCCCATCGCCGCCACCATGCGCGAGGTCAGCTCCGACGAAAAGCGCCGCCTGGGCTTTGCGGCTTACTTGATCAAGGGCGCGCGCACGCTCGCCGGACACAACCGCCATCGCTTTCGGGTGACGGTCGACGGCCAAGAGCACCAGATCGTGGCCTCCGAAGCGATGGTGGCCAACAGTCCCGCCTTTGGCAGCCCGAACCTTGCACTTGACCCTGACGTGCGCATCGACGACGGGCGCGTCGAAGTTTTCGTGCTGCGCGTCAGGAGGCTGGGTGACTATGTCCGCCTGCTCTGGGATGCGCTCCTGGCTCGCGACAGGCAAAGCCCTGTCTTCGAGCGTTTTGTGGCCATGGAGACGGTGTCCATCGCTCCCGAGCAATCCCTGCCGGTGCAGGGCGATGGAGACTATATCGGGCAGACGCCCGTCGAACTACAGGTGGTGCCCGGGGCTATCAGGCTTGCCGTACCCTGCCCGGGAGACGATGGGCAGGAGAGTGAGGGAGGATAAGGAGGCCAAGAATGCGCATTTTGGTTGCGAGCCACGGTTATCCACCGATCATCAGCGGCGTAACGCTGGTGGTGCAAAAGGTAGCGCGGGCCATGGTGCAAAGGGGTCACGAGGTTACAGTTATCACTGCCAGTGACCAGAAGGAAACGTACGAGCACGAGGACCAGGGGGTGCGCATCCTGCGCCGGCGGGGGGCCAGCAACCCGTGGTGGAAGGAGGCACCCATCCCCTTCATTGTGCAGAAGGACCTCGAGGAAATCGTCGCCGAGACCCGGCCGGACATCATCCATTCCCAAGACTCGGGGCCGCTCGGCGTACAAATCGCGCGTCTGAACAACACCCGGCGTGTACCACGGGTGGCGAGCTGCTACTTTGTACCGCGCTTCGTGGCCCGCTACCTGAGCTGGAATGACGAGCCCCAGGAAGTGGTCGAAAATGTCACGTTGGCCTTTTCCGTCTGGCTCTACAACCAGTTCAACTGCGTTGTTTTCTCCACGGCCGCTCACCGGGAGTATTTCATGCACGACGGCCTCGAAGTGCCGTCCACCGTCATTTCCAACGGTTGTGACACGGTGCGCTACCACCCGGGTGACGAGGATGTGAAGGAAGTAGAAGTTCGCTACAACCTGCCGCCGCGCCCGCGCATCCTCTTCGTGAGCCGCTTGGCCAAAGACAAAGAGATCGACGTGTTGATCCGGGGCATGCGGCATCTGTGCGGCCGGCAGCAGGCCAATCTGCTGTTGGTCGGCCGCGGCGATGAGCGGCGGGCGCTGGAGGACCTACGGGACGAGCTTGGCCTGCAAGAGTGCGTGCACTTTTTGGGGTATGTGCCGGAGGAGGACCTGCCCGCCATCTACCGGGCCTCGGACCTGTTCACTATGATGTCCATCTATGAGGTGCAGAGCATCCCTACCTTGCAGGCCCTGGCAACAGGACTGCCGGTGGTGGCCGCCGACGCCGTGGCGCTCCCGGAAATCGTGCACGATGGCATCAACGGCTTCCTGGTGCCGCCGCGGAACGCAGAGGCACTGGCGGCGGCCTGGATGTCGACCCTGCGCAGCCCGGAAATGGCGGCCCGCATGGGCCAGCAAAGTCTGGCCATCGTGCGCGAGCATGCCGAGAGCTACACATTTGACCAGTACGAGAAGCTCTATCTGGAGACTGTGGCCGGGTCACAGCAAGGCTAACGAGGAATGCCAGGCCTGACCCTGGCGCACCCCAGGGGGCAGCAGCCTTCGCACGGTGTGTTCGAAGGCGAGCGGCCTCCCTTGCCTTTTTCGGTCAAGTCTCAGTAGATCCAATTTTGTGGGCATAATGCGTCTACGGACATAAAAGTTGATGGGCTTGCCCAATCCTTGTAAACTGTAGGTGGCGAACCAACAATTCAAGGAGAGCAAGCCCGCGATGAATGATACACCAATGTTGACGGCGGATCAAGTGTTGGAACACGCACGCCAAGATCTGCAGGCTCATCTGCCGTTGCAGGCAGAGGGCTACAAATGTACAGCGGACGACCTGCTGAATATCCTGTTGACGGCAGCCGCCCGGCAGTGCACGATCGAATCTGTCTGTGCTGAGTTGAGCAGTGGACCTGGTGCTGAGGCCGTTCGCCAGTATTTGAACGAGCAACTGACGGCGGAGCGTCTGCCAGAGCTGGAGGGCAACCTGAATGAGGCGTTGGTGGCTCAAGTTCCGAAACGTCTCTGGCGTCGAGCCCGGGACATTGCCATTGACTTTCATGACCGGCCTTACTACGGCAAGACGTCCCAGGAAGAGGGGCTGTGGGTTCGCAGCCAAGCCAAGGACGGGACAACCCACTTCTACCGGATTGCCACTGCCTACGTGATCCAGCACGGGCTGCGGGTAACCCTGGCCCTGCACTTCTTTCTGCCTGGCGACAGCATCGTCAGTGTCATGAAGACCCTGCTGGAGCGCGTTAAGGGACTTGGAATAGGCATAAAATGCCTGTTCTTGGACAAAGGCTTTGCTGGTATTGACGTCCAGACCTATCTCCAGCAGAGCGGCACACCCACTCTCATCGCCTGTACGATCCGTGGTCGTACAGGAGGCACTCGTGCCTTGTGCCGGGGTAACAAAAGCTACCGTACGACGCACACCTTCCGTAACACAGCAGATAAGAAGCAGTTCACGGCGGACGTAGCCGTCTGTCGGGTCTTCTCCACGGCCAAACGGACAGGACGGATGAAACGACGCGCTGGCTGGTTGCTGTTTATCCTGATCAACCTTGACCTGACGCCGCGCCAAGCACGCCGCTCGTATCGTCGTCGGTTCGGCGTGGAAACCAGCTATCGCTGCGCTGGCCAAGTTCGAGCTTGGACGACGTCCAAGAACCCAGCTTTGCGCTTTGTGCTGATCGGCCTGAGCTTCTTTCTGTTGAACGTTTGGTTGCATCTGCGTTGGCTCTACACGCAAGTGCCGCGACCTGGGCGTCGACAGCTGGATACCCGGCGATTTTCGCTAACTCGCTTTGCGAGATTCATCGTTCGGGCAGTGGAGCATCAATACGGTTGTGTTCATCAGATCGTCGCACCGGCAGTGCCTATACCATGAAAATTGGATCTACTGAGACTAGCCGTTCGCGGCACTGAAACGAGCTGGTGCTCTTCGACTTCGGGCAACCCCGCAGCTTCGTAGAAATCCTAGACTAGCCGTTCGCGGCACTGAAACGTCATGTTCACAACAAGGTCGGCGCGAAACTCCTTGCAGGTAGAAATCCTAGACTAGCCGTTCGCGGCACTGAAACCCTGCGTTTTCATCTTGATACCCATTGAGACATCTACTTTGGTAGAAAT
>JBFYTF010000331.1:0-4809 GCA_041300865.1 Anaerolineae bacterium | reverse complement strand
CGAATTCTCCCTGGTCGATCCGGAGATCGACGCCGTTCAGCGCCCGGAACCCCCCGGCAGCGTTTTCATAGATCTTGACGACCCGGCGCAGATCAACGAGACAACCGTGGCCATTCCCATTGTGCGCACCGTTGCCTCCCTTCGACTCACGTTTTGGCTGCATGGTCTTCTTTCCTCCTAGGCCACGGCGACCTTGGCCGCCGCCGGCGATCAGTGTCTCTTGTCAATCAACATGAACCGCTGTGGAAACGGATTACTGTCGCTCCCATATCCTCCGAAAAGCATAAACAAAGGCGGCCTCAATATCACGACGGACCGGCCCTCACCGCAGCGCGAAGGTCTTGCTGACCAGGATGGTTTCGGGATACGGCATCAGCTCCTGTGCCACGGCAAAGGCCATCGTGATCCATCGCCCGCTCTGCGGACAAGGTCTCGCCGGGAACCGTAGCCCAGGTCGGCGGCCGCTCCACGATCGGCCGCACCGCGAGCGGGCTACGTGCGAACGACCTGCGCTACGCCGTCGGTCTCGACGTCCACCGTAGTGGGCGACCCGGTGATAGTGATCACCGATGCGCCGTCGGCCCGGCCCGTGACCGCGCCATTGGCATTGATCTGAATGTTGTTCGCGCTCCTGGCCTTGACCTCCACGACGCGGGCAGCCAGCTCGCCCAGCATCGCCTGGCTGGCGCCGTCGCTCTCGATGCTCACGTGGCCGGCGGTGCCCGTCAGCATGGCCAGGCTCGCGCCGTTCATCTTGAGCGCCAGGTCCTCGCCGGCCAGCTCGGCGCGCACCCTGCTGGAGGCATTGAGTGTTACCCCGGTCAGCCCCGGCATGGGGACCGTTCCCTTCCCTGCCGGTCGTGGACTGTTCCGTCCGGACACTGCCCGCTTGCAGCCGGTCTCCTAGCGCGTAATGACCCGCGACGACCCACTCTCGTCAATATCCACCGATGTCGGCGCGCCGGACACCCTCACGGTGGATGCACCGGTGACCTGGCCAGTGACTGCGCCACCGGCGCTGATCTCGACGATGCTGGCGCCGTTATTGTCCACCTGTACGTCCCTAGCATCGAGCTCGCCGAACTTGGCGGTGCTGGCACCATCTGCTTTGACCGTCACGCGCCCTGCGGTGCCCGTCAGAGTGGCCTGGCTCGCCCCATTCAGATCCGCGCTCAGGTCCTCCCCCGCCAGCTCGGCACTCAGGCTGCTGGCGCCGTCCAGCGTCACCCCGGTCAGCTCGGGCATGGTCACCTTCGCCCGGAACTTGTACGTGACCTGCGGGCCGTTCGCCAAGGCAACGTACAATGTGTCGCCCTCGACCGACACCTCGAGCTGCGATGCCAGGTCTTCGTCCACTTCCACCTGGACGCTGTACGTATCGCCGCGCGTGACCTCGACGTCGGCCGCGCTGTCGGCGTCGATCCTTGTGAAGCCGTCCAGGTCGTACGAGCGGCTGGTCAGATTGCCAGAGCCAACGATGTCCAAAACCAGGTCTGGACCGGAGCACCCGGCCAGCAGAACAACGAAAACGGCTGCAACTAGAATGCGAAACATGCTCTAACCCTCCTTAGGTTTGGGGGCAACCCTCGTCCCCCGTCTGTTCAATCGATGTCGATCGTCTCCGCATGGTCCGATCCGCGGCTCCGCTCGATCTGGAGCAGGCTCGGGTAAACCGCCACCACCTGGCACCAGGCGGCATCCGGCTGCTCAAGCAAGGCCAGGCCGGGAGGAATCTCTGGCACGAGGCAGCCTATTCCACGCGCTTGCCAGCTTTCGGTCCACAGCACCACCTCCGAATTGCTCTCAAGGTTGAAGAGATGGTCCGAGGTACTGGGTACCAGCAGGTACAGAACCAGCTCTCGCGCTTCACATGGGAATACGTTCACCTGGATGCCCGCCAGACCATGGCTGGACAGCGTGGCCGTCGCCGCCGTGGCCAAGGTGTCGGCCGCGCGCTGGCGCAAGTGGCTCAGCATTGTCCACCAAGTTTCAGAGATGGGGGCCGCCACGGTCCGTCCGCATTCATGGCCCTAGCATAGCCTGTATTGGCCGGTTCGTCGTCTACCTTAGGATATATTCGAGGTTATATGTTTGAGGGCAGGGCTACAGCAGCCGCAGCTCCCGCGCCCGCGCCACGGCCGCGGTGCGATTGTGCACCTGCAGTTTGTCCAGGATGTGGTTGACATGGACTTTGACCGTTCCCACGGTCACGACCAACTGGTGCGCGATCTCCTGGTTAGAAGCACCACCCGCCATGAGCGTCAGAAGCTCCATCTCACGACAGGTAAGCCCGTTGTGCTTTCCGTCCCCGGCGGCTGCCGGCTGCGGAAAAGCGCCGAGCACCCGATCGAGATAGGTCAAGAGCTCGGGGAATGCCTCGTCTGCGCCGGCCATCGAGCACCGGAGCTCGGCCAGCATCGATTGCACCGCGCTGCCCGCGTTCACGAACGTTCGCACATAGCCCTCCGGCATGGCCAGAGTCAGCGCGCGCATTAAGGCATCGCCGGCCTGGGCCAAGGCGCCCTGCCGCTCGAGCGCCGCCGCACTCCACACCAGCGCCGGCAGTGCGGTGCCCATCCGGCCGGCCGGGCGGGCTGCGTCCTCGATCTCGGCCAGCAGTTCCACTGCTTTGTCCGGGCGTCCCTTCACCAGCCAAAAGCGGGCAAGGACCAGGTCCTGGAACTCGCACAGGGCCAGTGGCAGCTCGTGGTCTGGAGTTTGGGCACGGCGGCCGGCCCAGGCTTCGGCCCACCGCGCGACGTCAGGGCCAGACATGCCATGGCCTTCCGCCGCCAAGTCAAGCCAGGCGCGGCGGGCAGCCACCAGGGCCAACAGGTAGAGTCCGCCGGCGTCCAGGCCGATCTGCCACGCCTTGTCCAGAGCCAGCGCAGCGCTGCGAGCTTGCCGCTGCGCGCTCTTGACTTCGGCCAGCGCCAGATAGCCCTCCAGGAGGGCCAGCTCGTTCTTGACCTGGCGGCTGATCTCGATGCCCTGCTCTACGTGATGCGCTGCCTTCTCGAGGTCGTCCCACTCGGTGTAGATCGTGCCCAGGTGAATGCTTAGCTCGCCTGTGAACCACAACAGTCCCCCCCGCCCCTCCGCCTTGTTCAGTGCCGCTTCAAAGATCCGAGCCGCCCTGCGCAGGCGGCCTTGGAGGAACGCGTTCTGACCCAAACGGTTGGTCACCGCTTCCACCAGGAACGAGCTCTGCAGGGCCTGGGCGACGGGCAGAGACTCGCTGTAGCTTTGTTCTGCCTCGCGGAGCTGCCCCTGCAGCCGGTAGCAATTGCCCATGGCTTGCACCGTGAGCACTCGCAGCCACAGCGTATCGTCGCTCCGGTCCGCCGGCAACAGCCGGAGCGCCCGCCGCGCGAGATCGAGCGAGCGTGGGCCTATCCAGTACAGCGAGGCAAAAACCGCCCGTAAGGCCGCCGTTTCGCAGCGCGTGGCATCCGCCTCTCCGGGCTCGGCACTCAGCAGCGCCTCTTCTGTTTCCTGGAGGCTGGTCTCGAGCAGGTGCCGGCGGCCGGAGTAGGCCAGCGCCAGGGCATAGGCCCGCCGCAGCCTTGGTCGCATCTCAACCAGCGCAGCCGGAAGCGCGTCCAGCCAGTGGTGCAGGGTCGCCAGCTCGCCGTTCATGGCCAGGCGCTGGTAACCGTCCTCCACCAGCCGTGCCGCCCGATCACAATCCCCGGAGGCCAGGGCGTGCCGGACCGCACAGGATAGCGTCCCGTGCGTCTCGTGCCATGCGCTGGCCCGCCCATGCAAAACGGGCAGCCGGTCGGGAAAGGATTCCTCCAGTTGCGCGCGCAGCATGTCGGCGAACAGAGGATGGTACCGGTACCATCGCCCCTCGAGGTCCAACGGCGTAACAAACAAGTTATCTATGGTCAACCGCTCCAGCATCGTCCTGCTGCCCGTCCGGCCTGTCACCGCTTCACACAGGGGCGGCGTGAGATATTCCAGGATCGACGTCTCTGCCAGGAAAGCCTGCACGTCCGGCGGCTGGCGCTGGACCACCTCTTCCGCCAAGAAGCTCAACACGTGGCGGTGAGTGCCGGCGAATGCCTCGACAAAGGACTGTGCCTGCTGTGGGTCCAGTCGCTGCAGGGAGAGTGCCGCGAATTGCAGGCCGGCTACCCAGCCTTCTGTCCTCGCACTGAGGGTCGATACGGCAGCGGCGGGCAGGTTGAGTGCCATGAGGCGATTTAAAAAGAGGTCCACCTCGCCACAGGTGAAGCGCAGATCAGCGCCGCGAAGCTCGAGCAATTGGTCACAGGCGCGGAGTCGCGCCAGCGGCAGGGGGGGATCGGCGCGGGTGAGGATCACCACGTGCACACCTTCCGGCAGGTACTCGAGGAAATACGCCAGCGAGTGATGGACTGCGGGTGCGTGGATGACATGAAAGTCGTCCAGGGCGATCACCAACGGCCGCTCGGCGACGCTACTGCCATCGCCTTCAGCACTCTGCAGCTCGTTAACCAGCGCCATGACGACACCCTGCAGCGGCCTGTTTTCGACGTCGGCCGAGGAGATGCCGGTCGCCAGAGCATGGAGCGCCTCTCCGACGCGGTCAGAGAGGCCGGGCAAGGCCCTGTGCAGGGCGGCTAGCACATAGCGCCAGAAGCGCACCGGGTCGTTGTCCCCGTCGTCCAGCCGGACCCAGGACAGAGGCTGCTCTCCAGCCGGCTGCCAGGCATGCCACTGGGTCACCAGCGTCGTCTTGCCAAAGCCGGCCGGGGCCGAAATGAGGCTCAATTTGCAGCGTCTCCGGCCGGCCTCGAGGCGCTCCAGCAAATGGAGGCGCTG
>JBFYTF010000323.1:0-3030 GCA_041300865.1 Anaerolineae bacterium | reverse complement strand
GCGGCCTCGGGCCACAGGGCAGCGACGTAGGAATAGCGGTCCGGCCGGATGCGGATGTTGGCCCAGACCACCGGCCGGGTGGTGGCGCTGAGGGCGATGCGCTCGATGAGCAAAATGGTCGACCCGGCGGGCAGGCCCAGGATCTCGCAATCCTCGTCGTTGGCCTCGACCAACGTAAAGAGCTCTTTCATCCCGGCAAAGACGGTGCAGTACTTGTTCTCCAGGAGCTTCTGGAAGGAGTAGCGGGTCACATCGTCATGCTCCAGGCCGGGGCAAACCTCCAGGGGCATGTAGTTGATCTGGTTGGCCAACGCCTCTTCGTTCACATAGCGCGTGCGCACGTAGCGATAGACGGGGCTGCCCGCTGGCACCTCGAGCTTTTCGGCCATCTCGGCCGTGGCGGGCAGGATCTCGACCTGGCGGACCAACGAGCGGGGCTGCAGGCCCGATTCGGCGGTGTGCGTGAAGACGCTGCTAAAGCCCGCCCGCGTCACCCCGAGCACCTCGTAGTCCCCGTCCGCGCCGGCCAGGGGCTTGACCAAACCCTTGCGGTGGGCAGCGGCGAGGACCCGCGCCACGTCCTCCGGCAAGGCACGGTAGTCTGTGGCGAGCCGCTCAGGAACCAGAGTTGAGCCCCGGGCGTGGTCTCCCCTGGCAATGGCTGCCTCGAACTGCTGCTGTAACGCGGCGGGAAAGCTGAGGTCCAACGCTGCCTCCTTTTATCCCATCCTCGTCCCCACAGCCGAGAGCCGGGCCGCGAGGACCTTTTGCCAATCGGGATCGCCACCGCGGTGCCCGGCGGGCTCGGACAGTGCCTCGGCCGCGCCGGGCTCGCCGGCGACGAGGGGGGCGCACGTCCGCTGCTTGCGCACCGGGCGCAGACCGCCCACTGCCGTCAGGGCCTGGGCCAATTGCTCCAGGCTGGCCAGGTTGTTCACGGGCAGAAAGTCGTCGATGCAGGGCAAGGCCGTCGCCATGCCGCGCTGGACCGGCTTGTACTCGCCGGCGCCGATGAGGGGGTTGAGCCACATCAAGCGGTAGGAAGCCCGCTGCAAGCGAAAGATCTCCTTGGCCAGCACGTCGAGCTCGCCCCGATCCCAACCATCGCTGATGATGAGCACCACCGGGCCGTTGCCCAGGACCCGCCGTGCCCAGCGAAAGTTGAACTCGCGCAGTGCCTCGCCGATGCGCGTCCCGCCGGACCAGTCGAGCACCAGGTGGCCCACCTCGTCCAGTGACTCGTCTACATCCTTGTAGCGCAGGTGGCGGGTGATGCGCGTCAGCCGCGTGCCAAAGACAAACGCCTCGACGGTCGTATCCATCAGGCCGTGGGTCAAAGCGTGCACAAAGTGGAGCAGCATGCGCGAGTAACGCTCCATGGAGCCGCTGATGTCGCACAGGACGACCAGGGATCGTGGGCGGTAGACCCGTTGGCGATAGGCCAGGTTGACCGGCTCTCCGCCGTGACGCAGATTGTCGCGGATGACGCGCCGCAGGTGCAGCCGGCCCTTTCTGCTGGCCCGCGCCCGCCTCGTGCGCCTTTCACCCAGTTTCCAGTCCATGTTGGCGATGGCCTGCTTGGCCGCCTGGATCTCTTCCCACGACATCTCGCCGAAATCCTTGCCGGCCAGGCGCAGCACCTCCTGAGGGCTGTAGACCATCATCGGCTGGCTGCCCGCCTGCTCCTCGTCTTCCTCATCGGCCTCGCCGCCGGGCATCAGCCGGCCATCCCGGCCTTCCCCGCCGGGGCCGCTCTGTTCGCTCGCGGCCCTGCCCGGCAGGCGCAGCCGCCTGGCC
Source organism: Anaerolineae bacterium (assembly GCA_041300865.1). Classification (GTDB taxonomy): domain Bacteria; phylum Chloroflexota; class Anaerolineae; order JAAYZQ01; family JAAYZQ01; genus JAAYZQ01. Next base: position 1,233 of record JBFYTF010000323.1, on the reverse strand, counting down.
CGGGTGCTGGGCAAGGGTGGACCGGGCGAGCCTCCCTGCTCGTCGTCGCCCCGCCAAAAGACCTGGAATGCCTGCTCGAACACCAAGAAATCCTCCCGGCGGTTGACGAGGAGGGCGCGGCAGGTATGATAGAAGTCGAAGCGGTTGTCCACGGGCACGTGCTCGAGGGCTTCGACGAGGTCCAGCACCTGGCGCGTGCTAACCTCGATGCCCATGAGGCGCAATAACTGGCCAAAGCGCAAGAGATGGCCCAGCAGGTAGCCGCCGTGGGCAGCGCCGGCCCTGAGCACGCCACCGCTCCCGGACGGCCCCGGCGTGTCGCAGCTCATTTCCAGGTCCTGATTCACCGTTGACCTACACCCTCCAGTGCGCGCAATGCCGCCTAGCCGCAGGCGACGGCCGGCGACTCCAGCGCCTGAATCGCCGCGCTCGACTGGGCTTTTGCCAGGAGGCGCTCAACCTGGCCCTTGCGGACTGCCTCGAAATCGTCCTGGTACTTCAGGAGGAGCCCCAGGGTCTCGCCGACGACGGGCAGGTCCAATTGCCGCGCATCGAGGGCCACCAGGGCCTCCGCCCAGTCCAGCGTCTCGGCCACACCCGGCACCTTGTACAGGTCGAGCCGCCGCAGCTCATGCACAAAGTGCACGAGCTGCCCGGCCAGGAGGGCAGATGCACTGGGTACTTTCAGGTTGACGATACAGTACTCTTTTTCCAGAGTCGGGTAGTCGATCCAGTGGTAGATGCAGCGCCGCTTAAGAGCGTCGTGGATCTCCCGGGTGCGGTTCGAGGTGATGACCACCACCGGCGGCCTCGCCGCCCGCATGGTCCCGATCTCCGGGATCGTGATCTGAAAGTCGCTCAACAGCTCCAGCAAAAAGGCTTCGAACTCCTCGTCGGCGCGGTCCAGCTCGTCGATGAGCAGCACCGGTGCCCGGCCGTTGGCGGTCTGCTCGATGGCCTGCAGCAGCGGGCGCTTGATGAGATACTCCTCCCCAAAGAGGTCGCGCTCGACAGAGGCGTCGATGTCGCAGCTCTGGGCCTCCAGCATGCGGATGTGGAGCAGCTGCCGGGTATAGTTCCACTCGTAGATGGTGTTGTTGACGTCCAGGCCTTCGTAGCACTGCAGGCGGATGAGGGGCACGTCGAGCACTTCGGCCAGGGTCTTGGCCACCTGGGTCTTGCCCACGCCCGCCTCGCCCTCCAGGAGCAGCGGCTTGCCCAGCTTCAGGGCCA
>JBFYTF010000289.1:0-6323 GCA_041300865.1 Anaerolineae bacterium | reverse complement strand
AGGGGGACGCGCCCCGGGCCGGGACCTTCGGCGAAGAGGTGGCTGTCGTTGGCCATGTCGAACATCCGCATGAACGACAGACCCCAGGGGTTGGCTTCGCTCATGGCGCGCCCGGGGCTAGGAAGGGGTTGACCAGGGTCAGTTGCCCTTCGATGACTTGGCCGTGTTGCAGGTCCTCGGAAGAGAGCCGGGTGCACCCGGCGGCCAGGGCGGAGGCGAGGATGACGCTGTCGTAGTGGCTAAAGCGGTAGCGCTCGCTCTGCCAATTGCCAGGCGGTGCGGATGTGCTCCAGACGCACGTCCACCAGCCGGGTCAGACCGAGGATCACCGACAATTCCACTGCCACCTTTGCGGGGGACCAGCCGGCCTTGCGTCGCAAGACGTGGCTGCACTCGTTGACGACCTGGGTGGAGATCGTTGGCTCTGCGGCGATCAGTTCCAGGCCGCGGGCCTGCTTGGCTCCGTCGTCGCCCAAGGCGTAGAGAACGACATTACTGTCCAAGAAGGCCGACATCTCAACCCCCGCCCCGGGCGTCGTCATAGAGGGCGTCACGGTCTGGGATGGGCTTACCGCCCCAGGCGATACGCACCTGGGCCAGGTGCTCCAGGGCCTCCCGGCGGGCGGCCTCGCGCCGGGGATCGGTCGGGCCAGGCGTATCAGCTACGGGGTAGCGCTGCTCCAAGAATTGGATGAAATCCAGGGCCTCGCGGGCCGCCGCCTCCGGCAGTCGCAGGCTGTGTTGGTAGATGGCCTCGGCCAGGGTCATGGGCGGGACTCCTCTCGGATCAGGACGGGGACATTCCGGTAGATCAATTTCGTCAGCTCGGCATCCGCCCGGGATCGGAAGGTCGGACAGGTCCCGGTGTTGGGATTGAGAAGCCGGAAGTACGCGGCCGACAGGGAAAAGCGGCGCAGCGGGTCCGCAAGCTCAGATACGTCTCTGGCAAAGAAGACGAGGTCGGCGACCCCCACGTTCTTGCCCAAGGTCACGAGGGCAAACTTGAACCGGGCGTGCCCGATGTCCGCGAACAGGCCGGGCCCGCTCTGAAAATCGTACAGGGCAACCAATTCCTGCCTTCCAGCGATGGCCTGGATATAGTCCTTGGTGGTGTCGTCCGTGGCGATGCCGCTCGGGACGACGAATCCTGCCCGTCCACGGCGCCCAAGAAGCCCGCGGATGTGCTCGGCAAAGACGGAATAGACATTGATGTCGCCCTGGCCGCACAGGGGATAACGTCCACTGTGGCGCAGAAATTGGGTCTCGCCGTCTGCCCGGCGCAGATCCTCTACGAATTTGCCGTACAGGGGCGGGTCCTCGGTCTCCAGGGCGGCGATCATCTGCCTTCGGTCGGCGGCATTGCGCGCGGTTGCAATCTCGGGGCTGCGGTCGGCGAACCACTCCTTCTCTTCGTACTGGGTGCGCTTCTCCCGTATGCCTTCCACCGTGCCGTCGTCCAGGTCGTCTCGTCCCGGGGGTGGAGCAGGGGCAGGCCATCGAAGGTGCGGTCCTCGGCCACGAACAGGAAGATCAGGCGGTAAACCAGGCGCAGGAGTTGACCGTGCAGGTCGGCGGGGGTGACCTGGCCGGTGCGCAGGCCGTCGCGCAGGGCGGCGTTCCTGGGGTTGCTGATGAAGCCCTCGCCGAGGATCTGAAGGGCCCGCTCTACGCCAACCCGCAGTTCGCCGAGGGCCCGGGTGCCCTATGACGACGGCGCGGATCGCATCGATGTCGTAGCCGAGCTTGCGGCGCATCACGTTGGAGACCTCCCCCAGGACCTGGGTGGAGATCAGACCACCGCTAGCCAGCAGCTCCAATGCCCTGGGTCGCTTCGGGTCGTCCTTGCTCAAGCTGTAAAGGATCACGTTGGAGTCCAGGAAGCTACCGGGCATTGGCTTCTTCCCGATCAAAGACATAGGTGCCGAAGTCCTTTTGGTAGGGTGCGAAAAAGGCCGTCAGCTCGGCCAGCTTGGCGTCGCCGGCAACTGCCGCGGGAGGCGCAGGGTGGCGGGTCTTGAGATACCCAATGAAGTCCAGCACCTCGGCCTGGAGGGCCTCGGGCAGGGCGGTGACTTCTTGCGTGATGAGATCGACGGCGTTCATGGGCGTGCTCCGGGTGCGAGATGAGGCGGCGCTGGGATCAGAACATAGGCCCCTAGGATGTCCACGGGAAGTACGGGCTGGATGCTGACCCGTCCCTTGGTGCGGGCGGCCTCGCGGACCCGCTCGTGGGCGGCGAGTTGGCCGGCGGCGCGCTCGGCGGCCAATGGCCCCAGGGCTTGCTGGAGCTTGGGCAGGGCGGGGAGCAGGAGGCCGAGCTGTTGGTCGATGGCCGTGGGGACCAGGTTGCGGTCCGGACGGACGGCCAGCAGGGCCTCGGCGGCATCGGCGCTGAGCCACTGGGGGCTCCAACGCCTGCCGCGGCGGGCACCCTCGCGTCGTCAAAACCGCTACCGACGAAGGACACTGCGCCGCGGGGGACGATAAGCGGAAGATGCACTCCACCGCAAGTCGGCAACGCCGACCATGTCCCCATGCGACGCAAGCCCTGGCGGACCGATGCGCTAAGCCATCGAAGAAGGGTTCATCCTCAATGTGCACATATTCATAAAGTGATAAGCCGCTGGTCGATCAAACACTGCAATTCAGACCTAAGCGGCCGGTCGCGGCGGCCGAGCCAGCCGCCGAGGGGCGGCACGCCGACGCGCCGCCAAGCAAAGGTCCATCGCCAGACTCTGAAGTCAGTCCAGACGCCCGGAGCCTAACCCCAGAGTGGGAGCCGCCACGAATCTGATCAGCGGCGCTCCCGGTGGGGATCGAGCCAGACGCCTGTTGCAACTGATCGCTTCCCGTGCGCCGGGTGACTCCTGCCGACCCAGAGCGGTCAGCCGCGCGCGCCACGCGAGCGTCCACTGTAGCAAGATCAGCAGACGGCAAGAGCAGGTTCGCCTTGCCTAAGGGGCAATCGGAACGCCCCGACCCCACAGATTCTTCCACTGCATCGTCGAGCCGGACGGTTCCCCACGCATCAGCCCCGCGTGGGACACCTCGCGCGTCGAAGCCGTACCCGACTGGGATGCCCTGGCGCAACCGCAGGCCGAGTGCGTCTTCAACCAGAAAGTGCGGTGGTAGCCTCCTTCCGTCGTCGCCACCCGCCAGCGACGGGCCCCTCACGCCCCTCGACCCCCTCCGAGAGGGCTATACCGCGCCCCCGTCCATCCCCGTCGGCGCCCTCGCGGGGGCCTCGCGGCGCTTGCCACGCCCCTCCCGGCGATGCTACGTTAGCCCCGCTTCAGCCGCCCGTGCGGTCCGTGCGGTCGCCCGTGCGGTTGGATTTCCTATCCCATATCCCACAATATAGGCAATACAAGCGGTATTGACCGTAAAGGTCAGCACTTCATGCTTGCTTGATGCGGGCATGAACCGATATGGTTGGCAGTGATGGCACGATGGACAAGGCTGGATAGCTGCCATGCCGATAACCCAAATGATAACGCTACAGTCACTCAAGACCATTTTGGCGAATGGTCAATGGAATTTCGTCCTTGCCGCTCAGCAAACCTGATGACGCAAACGCGATTGGCATGATGGCGCAGCAGAAACTTCACTAACAGGAAAAGGTAACTTATGAATTACAGCGCACTGGTTTTGATGGCTCTGTTGGTCGCTTCGCACGCGGCCCATGCTGACGCAACGAAGGTCGTCGGCTGGCCAGGTGGCACCGCAGTGGTCAAGTCGTACGGACCCGACGGTGACCTTGCGCTCGGTCGTATCGAGGCCGATGGTTCTCTGGTACTGGAAATGCCCGAGCCACCTCCGTCAAAGCAGACCGTCGACCAGACCTTTGCGAATTGTGACGGCACGGGCGGCATGTCGGCCGGCCCTCTCAACATTGGTTTTACGCCAACGAGCCTGACCGTGGAACGTAACGGCGCGGAACTCGGCGTGTTGCATGGCGCAACATCGCCCGAGGTCGTCGCGTGGCGCAACAGCTTCGCCGAAAAAAATGCCGTGAAGGGGGCATGGCTGCAGTGGGTCCATGTAGCCGCGAAGTCGAACGCGACCGGGGACTGCAAAGTCACCATGTACACCGACTCCGCGGGCCGCAAGGGCTATGAGTACGCCAGCGAACACAAAGTCGTATTCGACAAAGGCTGGAACCTGATGCGCAACAGTATTGTCGCGGTGCACAAGGACTCGACCGGCAAGCTTCATGCCCAGCACATCGTCACCGACGTAGTTAAGACGATGCCGAAAGGCGCGTCCTGGTACTTCGTCAAATACTGACGCCTCGACAGAGATGCATGCTGTCAGTCAAAGCTTGATGCCCGCTGTTCTGGCGCTGCTCGCCAGTGCTTCCGCGCTTGCACATCAGGTCGCCTGCCCCGACCTGCAAGAGGTGATGGTAACGGGCGTGGCAGATTTCGCTCCGCTTCGCGGAAAGCTCAACAAGTCGGTCATACCGGGGGCCTCCGTCAAGAAACCTGTGGATGCGCCGGCCCTTGTGGATTTCGAAGAGCACATCTACGAAACCTCGCGGCCACTGCACGGTGCGTCGCATTGCGAGATCCGGGCCTCGCACATGAAAGACGATGCGGTTTCGCTGCGGCAGGCATCGTACCGATGCACTTGGTCGCCGAGCGCAGGTTTTGCCGAGCTGAAGCGATCGCTCGCGGCTTGCATCGTCAATCCTGCAGCCCGTGAAGAAGACCCGGATTCGCTGCACTTGTATGTGGAGCGGGTTGTTTCAGGCGAGGGTCATAACACCATGCTCGTCTCTGCCAAGACAATAGAAACTCTGGCGACACAGGCAATGATGCTGAACGTGACCAGAACTGTCTGTCTTAACCGTTCCCCTGGAGGTTGTGATGAAGAATGAAACTGCAGTGTTGCGCCGCTGGCTGAAGCCCGTAATCGTGGCGCTTGTGATTGGCACTGCTGGTGGCTGCGGCGAGAAGGCGACCGACGTCAGCAATAGCAACAGCAGCAGTAGCGAAAGCGGGACTACTGAGGTGCTGGTCAAATCGAAGTCAGGCGGCCCCACAGATCGCGTCGTCGAGCTTTCGGATGGGTCCGGCGGCGGCACGCTGAAGTTCACCCTCGATCGTGGCGTGTCGTTACGGATGCCGATCACGGTCTGCGTGGGTTTCGGTTCGGTGCTTACGGTCGTAGGGCGCGAGGGAGATACGCAGATTGATACCCGCATCATTGAGAATGCGACAATGCGCGGTGGAGAACCACTCGAGCTGTCGACAGTTTCCGGCTATCGAACAACGGGTGAGGAAGACGGTAAACGCTATGAGGAACAATGGCAAAGCAGGAGCCATCAATCCGTCGTGCGGGAGGGTGTCAGTACTCGTGTCACCGGTGTGATGTACGGTCAACGCCTCTATGCGACAAGCGACACAACGTTCGGTCCGCCCCAGCCTATCGATGGTGGCCGGGATTTCGGTTTCACGATCGAGGCGCAGTGTGCCCAGTGACTAATCGAGGATGCACACACCCTACTCGGCCTCCAGTTCCGCCTTGGCGGGCTCGTCCTGTTGCAAGGTGCGCATAGAAGACGCTGGGGTCATCTTGTGGCCAGCGGTGGCTTCGTCCGATCAGCATTTACACTCATATGCTCCCCCTCAAAACCCAGATCAGGATGAGTTTGCAGAGATTATTCTGGTCGATGCAAAACCGAAGGCATTAACAGATTTAATCAACACTCTCATGGCCAGTCCAGCAATATCACCAGCTGCGGTTTTAGTATTGGGAGATAAACAAGAGGCCTTTACCCATGAAGTAATGAGCCTGAATCATGAACTGCAGCAAATAGTCACTGCCCAAGGCCGCCGGACTCGAATGCATGTACCGCTGCGTCTGGTGGACCACCGCTTTCCTTATGTCCCGATTCGGGGTAGGCCGGGGTCTCTAGCGCGGTATCCGCGCTGAGGGTGGGAGTGGGTCCTCGGGAAGCTTCGGCCTCAGGCTACCCGCGTGATCAAGCCGCACTTCCGACATGTCCGCCAACCCACAGGGATGCCGCCCCGCGGCCTACGCCCGTTGCCGCCCCGAGCAAACCGTCCTCTACCGCCTCGTTCAGCAGCACCTGGAGACCTACCTCGCGCTAGCATGCGAGGGCAACTGGGATGGGCACGCGGTACCCGGCTACGTGGAGCGCGAACTGCGACGCTACCTGGAGTTCGGCATCCTGGCTTACGGCTTCGCCCGCGCACGCTGTCCCGAGTGTGGCCACGATTTCCTGGTGGCCTTCTCCTGCAAGGGGCGCGGCGTCTGCCCCTCGTGCAATGCCCGGCGCATGGCCGAGACCGCCGCCC
>JBFYTF010000284.1:0-10628 GCA_041300865.1 Anaerolineae bacterium | reverse complement strand
CGCTGCGCGCCATCCAGGAGCAAAAACCAAAAGAGTTCACCGGCCAGATCTATGCCGCCCACCAACTGCTGACCAACGAGTCGGAGGATTTCTCGCCGGCCCTGGCGCTGACGCAGGCGTATGAAAACGTGCGGCAGGTAGTGCGCGGCCTAAACGAGCTGCACCAGAATATCCGCCGCTACACAGAGCGGGCCACGCGCGGCCTGGACGTGCCAGCCCTGCTCCGCCTGCAATACGACGACTATGCCCAGGTGCTGGGGCCGGCCTACCACGCCCTCAAGACGTCGGACCACGTATCTCGCTACCGGCACGACATCGTTGCCCGGCTACAAGCGTGGCAGATGGACGAAGAGTGGTTGGAGCGCACCGCTGACGAGCTGGCGGTGCAGGGCCGGCGCAGTCCTGCCCAGGCCGCCGAGGAGATTGGCCACGTCGTGCGCTTTATCATGCACCAACTGGAAGGCCTAGATCCGCTTCTGGACGAGATTGATCGGCGTCACGCCCAGTACCTTCGCACCTCGCTGCGCCAGATCCGCTACCAGTTGGTCAATGCCGAAGGCAGCCTGCGCGAGCGGCTGGTGGCTCTCGGGCGCGGCCTGGCGGCGCTGCTCGGTGATGGCGAGCGCTGGCTGCCAGCCGAGATGCCTGCCCTGCAGGCCCAGCCTCTTCGGCACCCCGATGCCAACAGCTTCTATACGCTGCCGCAGCGCCAGGCCCCACTGGATGCACAGCCGGTGCTCACCCCGATCATCGATCCCGCCGACGAGGCGTCGCTGCGCGAGCTGACGCTGCACGAGATCGGCCTGGCGATCACGCCCGACAAGGTCAACCGCTACGTCAAGACCAAGCTCAACGGGCATCGCGTCTTGCATGTCCGGGATCTGCCGGCTGACCTGCTGGACGATCTGCCCTGGCTCATCTATACCATCGCCTACGGCAATCACCCCGACGTCGAGTATGGCGTCGAGCCGCTCCCCGGCGATCCGGTGGTGGTGGGATCATACCGCATCATGCCATTCCAGTTGGTCAAGCGGTCCGCGGTGGATGTATCGCATCCCAGGCCGGAGGTCAAGGCTGCGATTGGGCGGGCCGGCCGCAGCCTGGCCGCTCGATAAGGAGGAGTGAGAAGTGGAACTGACCACCGAATCGGTGCTTGAGCTGACGGCCCTGCCTGACAAGGTGCGGCGCGAGGTGCCGCGCGTGGTGAATCGGCTGCTCGGCCAGACTTTTCTCTATCAGACCGATGAGGAGGACAAGGAGGACTATTACCTGGTCTATCGTCACCGCGATGTCTTGGCGGCGATGCTTGGCCTGGCCGGCTTTACCCTGCGGCACGACGAATATCATCGCATCTTCCAGGTCGTCTCGGACATGAGCTACTGCCGCAAGCGCTACCGGCTGGACGAGACGCTGATGATCGTGGTCCTACGCAAGCTATACGAGGACCGGGTGGAGCGCCTGTCGCTGGCGTCCGATCCGGTGGTGACCGTGGGCGAGGTGCGCGAGGAATACCGGACCATCACCGGCAAGGAGCGAGACCTGGGCATCACTCAGTACGAGGAGATCCTCAAGCAATTGAAACGGCTGGGCCTGATCGAGCCGCTGGACGGCCGCACCCTCGACGCGCGCGACGGCGAGGCACGCCTGCGCTTACGCGGCTCGGTGCGCATGATCCTGCCTGTGCAAACTGCGGACGAGATGGAGGCGTGGCTGAGGAAGTATCGAGCGGCCGAGGAGGACGAATGAAGCAGTTAACCCGAATCCGGCTCATCAACTGGCACCTGTTCGAAAACACGACCATCACGTGCCAGGGCACCACCTATTTTATCGGCATTAACGGCGCCGGCAAATCGACCATCCTCGACGCAGTGCAGTTTGCCCTGGTTGGCGGCCAGCGCGACGTGCGGTTCAACCAGGCGGCCATGAGCGGCAGCCGGCGCACGCTGAGCAGCTACGTGCGTGGTGAGCTGGGCACGGAGGGTACCCGATTCCTGCGCGACGATGCCACTGGCGTGGTGGCGCTCGAGTTCCGTGAGGACAACGGTAGCTATTTTGTTCACGGCGCGGTGGCCGATGCCTTCCAGGATGGCCGCTCGCCCGACGTGGCCTATTTCGTGGTCGACAATGCCTCCCTCGACGACGACTGGTTCTTCGAGTCACCGGGCCGGCTGTTCGACAGCCGCGCCTTTCGACGCCACATGGAGCACCTGGGTCCTCGGGTCAGCAGCCGCGCTCATCTCTTCACACGGCTGGAAGACTATCGCTTTCACCTGCTCAACCGTCTGGGCCAGCTCAAGGACTCGTTTCCGGCCAAGATCGTCAAAGGGCTCGCCTTTAGCCCTCTAACCAATATCCGCGATTTCGTGCAGAGCTATCTCCTGGACGAGAACCTGGTGGATGTGCACGTGTTGCAGGAGCAACTCGATACCCTGCGCCACTTTGAGACGCTCGCCGCCGACATCCGGCGGCGGATCGACGAGTTGAGCCGCATCGAGGCGTTGGACCAGGAGCGCGTGAGCCAGCGCCGGCTGCGGATCGTGAACGGCTATGTTCGGCGCAGGGCACAGGGCGACCGGCACCTGGCTGATCTGAAGCGCTATCGGCTGGAATTGGACGAAAAGCGCCTGGAGCTCAGCCGGGCGGAGCTGCGACGCGAGAGTCTGGCGGAGACACTCGGCTTTGCCCGGCAGACTCTGCTCGATGCCCAGGTGGCACTGCAGACCGACGCGGCCGCCGCCCGGGACCGGGCGCTAAGGCAGGAGATTGGCATGGTCCAGGCGGATGTAACGGACCTTCGCCGGCGACGGGCCGATCTGGCGCAGGTCGTCGCCGGCGAGCAGGCAGCAGCCCAGGAGTTGCTGGCTTTGCTGACCGAGGACAAGCTGGCGGCGCCGCCCGCAGTCGAGCGATTCGCGAGCTGGTCGGGCGAGCCTGACGGCGAGCTGTTGGAGATTATCGCTGACGTGCAAAGCGAGCTGGGTCGCCTGGGCAACGAGTATGCCGCCCAGAACGCCGTGCTGCAGGAGCAGGGCACTCAACTGCGGCGCGAGGCTGAGACGTTGCAGCGCGAGATTGCCCAGCTTCGCACCGGCGACCGCGAGATCAGCGCCGAGACCGAGGCGCCGCAGGCCGCGCGACTGCGGCGGCTGCTGCGCGCCGAGCTGGGCCTGGCCTCCGAGCAGGTCCCTTATCTATGTACCTTGTTACAGGTGCCCGACGAGTCGTGGCAGGACGCGGTGGAGGGCCTGCTGGGCCACAACCGTTTCCACCTGCTGGTGCCGCCCGAGCAGTACGACGCGGCCATGCGTCTCTACCACCGCCGCCGGCTCAAGGACAATCTGCACGGCGTCGGCATTCTCGACCAGGAGCGGCTGCTGGCCAAGCGGCGCTTCGCCCAGGGCGGCACTCTCCCTCGGCACCGCCTCGGGGCAGGTGTGGCCGACCATGTCGAGACCGATCATCCCGCCGCGCGCGCGTTTGTCGACTTGTTGCTGTCTGTATATCAGGAGTGCGAGAGCCTGGAAGAGCTGCGCGGCCATCGCACGGCTATCACCCGCGACTGTTTCGTGCGGCGCAACTATGCTACCAGCCACCTTGACCCACGCGCCTATCGCCGCTGGTTCATCGGCGAGCGGGCCATCCCCCGCCAGATCGAGCAGCGCGAGGAGCGGCTGGCGGCCGTCGGCCAGGAGCTGGCCGGCCTTCAGGCCCGCTTTTCCGGACTGGCCCGCCGCCTGGCCCTGACTCGCGACAGGGTCCGCCTAATTTTCGAGCTGGAGCGTGACCTGCCGGCCGTCGCTCCCCTACAGCGGCTCGAAGCCCATCTATCCACCCTCCAGGCCGAGCTGGCCGGCCTCGATACCCAATCAGCCGAGACGCTGCGGGCCGAGGTCGCCCGGCAGCAGGCAAAGGTGGACGAGCTGCAGACCGAGGCAGGCCGCATGGAGCGTGAGATCGGCCGCCTGGAAGAGCGAACGGCCACGCTGGCCGACGAGATGCTGCCCGGCCTGGAGCGGAAGGCCGACCAGGCACTCCAGGATGCCCAGGGTTGTCTACTGCTTGAGGATGCCGAGGCCATGCTGGATGAGGCACAGAAGGAGTACGAGCGCCGCCGCGGCCGGCAGCCCCTGGAGACGATCCTGTCCAACGCCGAGCGCTACGAAAAGGAGTACCAGGCCGCTGAAAACCGCAGCCGCGACCGGCTGCGCGAGGCCAAGCAGGCGTACAGCCTGGCCTACGACTTTGGCCACGACGACGACGAGGACGCGGAGCGCTATGTCGTCGAGCGCAACAAGTTCGTCGAGTCCGAGCTACCCGGCTATGAGCAGCAGATCGCGCGGCAGCGCGCACTGGCTGAGCAGGAGCTCGTCGAAAACTTTATCCACCGCCTGCGCGAGCAGATCGAAGAGGCCCGCCAACAGCTCGGCTACCTGAACGCCACGCTGTCGGCCCTGCGCTTTGGCGGCGAGCGGTTCGAGTTCATCACCCGGCCCGAGCCGACGCTGCGCCAGGTGTACGACTTGATCATGGACAGCCAGGCGGTACTGGGCGCATCGCTGTTCGACTCGGATTTTCGCCAGCGGCACCAGCAGGGCTGGGACCTACTTTTCGAGCGGCTGACCGCTGGCGCGGGGGCCGGGGCCGGCCCGGAGGTCGCCGGGCAGGAGCTGCGCGAGATGCAGGACTATCGCAACTATCTCCAGTACGACATCCGTATCCACTACCCGAATGGCGACCGGGCACTGCTGAGCCAGATCAGCGCCAAGAAATCAGGTGGGGAGACGACGACGCCATTCTACGTGGCCATGGCCGCGTCGTTCGCGCAGGCGTATCGCCTGACCCAACCCCGCCACGCCGATACCATCCGGCTGGCGCTCTTTGATGAGGCATTCGGCAAGATGGACACCGCCCGCACGGCCAGCGCTCTGCAGTTCATGGTCGACAGTCAATTACAGGTGCTGCTGGCCACGCCGCCCGACAAGGCCGCCGGGCTGCTGCCTCACGTCGACTCGGTGCGGACCGTGGTGCGCAAGAATAACCACGCGTTCGTCATCGAGATCGACAAAACCGAGATGCTGCGCCAGCTCGAGGCGGAGGCCCAGCCAGCATGACGTCGCGGCTGCCGTTTCGTCCCTCACCCGACGTGGCAGCCGTGTTGCACAACCTGCTCGACCAGTACGAGCGGCGACACGAGCCGAGTGCTCGCGCCATCCGCTGCGATCTGGAGGCGCTGGCCCTGCCCGGCTACGGCAGCCAGCGCGATCCCGAGCCGCGACGGGTGGCCAACGACCAGTTTCGACGCCTGGAAGCGGCTGATGCGGTGGCGCTCACCTGGCTACCCGGCGAGGCCAACCACCTCCTGGCGGCCGTCACCCTGAATCCGGAACGCACGGCGGACCTTTTTACCCTGCTGGGCCGCGATCCGATGGCCACCCGTCGCGCCCGCCTGCGCGAGCTGCTGCTCGCCGACCGGTTCCGCCTGGATGGCTGGCGGCTGCGCGCCGTTCAGTATACGCTGGCCCAGCTCGAGGCGGGGCTTTCGCCTGCGCCTTTTTCGTTGGCCGACGATGACCACAACCGCGACCTGCTGGTTGCCCTGGTGGCGCTCGGCGAGTTGACCGAGGAAACGCCCCTCCGCGTCTTTAGCGTGCGGGTATACAACGACAGCAAGCGGTTTGAGGCGATCCAGGGAGCGGTGGCGCACCTGGCCCGGCGCCACGGGCCCGACTGGCGCGAGCTGGCGCCTGGCGAGGTACTGCGCGAGCTGGGACTGGTGACCAACCCCGATCACCTGACCGTCTTTGGCCCGTGGCGCCTGGTGGACGGTCGGGGTGTTGTCTTTGACCTGGCCGGTTTCGAACCATCGGTAGGCATCCCCGCCCGGCTGGCTACCACGGTCCGGCAGGTCACGGTCGACGCGGAGCGGGTAATCTGCGTCGAGAATTTGACCTCGTTCTACGAGCTCATTCGCCGCCGGCCGGTTGGGCTGGCAGCGCTCTACCTGGGCGGCAATCCTTCCCCTGCCTGCCGGCACCTTCTCTCCTGCCTGGCCGCCGGCCTCCCCGAGCACATTCCCCTGTTGGTGTGGGCCGACCTGGATTACGGTGGCCTGAACATCCTGGCCCAGCTACGGCGCCTGGTGCATCCGCGCTTTATGCCCTATCTGATGGACGAGAACACACTCGACGCCCACGTCGCGTGGGCCAAACCGCTCACCTGCGGCGACGAGCGAGCCCTGGCCCGCCTCACGCGCCATCCGTACCTGGCCGATCTCCAGCCTGTGATCAAGCACATGTTGGCGCGCGGGTTCAAGATGGAACAGGAGGCCGTCACCCCCTGAGCGGTTGGGCTGTCCTGCGGATATGGAGCGGTCACAGAACTGAGATAACTGACCAGTCCTTCCGTCCACCCGTTTCGTTACTGCACCGTCACCCACCACGTCTGTTGCTGTTGAAGAGTGCAGAGCCCCCTCAGGCGCCAGCAAAAGTACGGTCTTGATAGAACCCCTGCCCCTGCGGCTGGCACGGGGATCCGGTCAAGGACTGCACCTACTCCCTGGCCATGGTCACCCGCTACCAGAAGCGCATCCCTTCGCCTACCTTCAGGACTGGCTCCGGCCCGCCGGCGGACGGCGACGCGCAGTGAACAGCGGCCAGAAGGCACTGGGATGAGCGCCCGGGCGTACCATGGTGCAGTATTGATCCGAGGCGGTTTTGTTGGTTATGCTTGGACCATGCCCGCGACTGCTTTAAGGCAGGATTGATTTCCGACGCGAAGTGATATGATGGTGAGTGTGGAGGTTACCGGTCGTACGGAAAGGGAACGGGTATGAAGACAGTTGGAGTCCAGGAGGCTGAGGTCCGTTTGCGCGACCCGATCCAAGATGCCATTGACGGCAAAGAGGTGTTTATCGTCAAGAGCAGTTCTCAGATGGTGCAGTTGGTGCCCGTCGAGCCAACTACGCGCCGCCCGCAGTTCGGTAGCGCCAAGGGCCTGATCGAGTTGGCTGATGACTTTGCGCCACGAAGACTTGAGCGAGTACATGTCTTGAATCTGCTGCTGGACACACGCCTTCCTGTGGTTCATTGCTGGAAGTGATGATCTAAGTGCAAAAGCCCGTGAGCTGATTGACGACCCTGAAAACCGCCCATTCTTGAGCGCTGCCAGCCTGTGGGAAATGGCCATAAAGATCAGCCTCGGAAAACTGCGCCTTGCGCTCCCCTTTGAGGAACTTGTTCCCGAGCAGATGATGCTCAATGGTGTTCACTTTCTACCGATCGAGATGGGGCACCTGGTACCTGTTGTCAACCTGGCCTTTCATCATCGAGACCCGTTTGACCGGCTGGTCATTGCCCAGGCCATCGTGGAGCAAATGTCCATTGTGAGTGGCGACCCGGCGTTTAATCCCTACCCCGTACAGAGACTCTGGTGAGGCTTGCCACTTGTTCGACCTGTTCGACCTTGGCGCAGGTGGATCCTTTGGTTGCTAATCCAAGGCACCGCGCACAAGCATCACCCGCTGTTTGCAGCCTCAATCCCATGTGATTTCCAGGTCTCTTCGGTCCCCTGGAGCTCGAGAAGCAAAACTGATAGCACAACGGACAGGCGCGTGATAGTCCGGGTGCCACGATTCCTGTAGCGATCCTTCGGCATTCGTTCCAGATGCGTGCAACATGGTGCGGCTTAAGAGCGCGATAAGGTCCAATCGGACTATTGGAGGGGCATACTCGTACTGATCAATATGCCCCTGTGGGTGATCTGGGACAGAGCGCTCACGGCAAGCGAGCGTTCAGGCAGAATGCAGTGGTCTTTTGCGCACAACGTCCTGATGAGCGGCCGGCCCGGAGCGGGCAAGACGCTGTTGGCGCGGGCGCTGCCCTCTATCCTGCCGCCCATGAGCTTCGACGAGTCCCTGCCCGTGTACAAGATCTATTCCGTGGCCGGTATGCTGCCCCAGGACACGCCCCTCATCCGCCACCGCCCCTTGCGGGCACCGCACCACACCGTAAGCTATGCCGGGCTAGTGGGCGGAGGCCAGACCTGAGCGCAGCCTCCCCGTGGGATCGACGCGCGGAGCGCGTCGAGGTGCCGCGGGTCGAGTATGAGAAGCTGTCGGGGGCGGGGCGGGCGAGGCGTCGGCGGCCACGCGAAGCAGACGCCCGGGTCGAGGCGGCGCGGGAGCGACAGGCACGGCGGTTCGAGGGCGGCCGTCCGCTTCGCGTGGCCAACGCCG
The DNA here is from genome assembly GCA_041300865.1 of Anaerolineae bacterium. Lineage (GTDB taxonomy): Bacteria > Chloroflexota > Anaerolineae > JAAYZQ01 > JAAYZQ01 > JAAYZQ01. Next base: position 2,395 of record JBFYTF010000284.1, on the reverse strand, counting down.
ACATCCCTTCACCTTCGTTCCGGGACCGGTGTGGGGCCGGCCCGCCGGGGTGCGCGACTTTTGCCGGCTGCACGATGCCTGCAAGAGCTTGCCCCGTGCCGCCATGCAGCAGCGCAATATGAGCGCGGGCGTACCACCGAATACTACAGCGGGCGCGCATGATCGCCGACCCTACACTTCGTTCAGGGCATGCCTGGCGGGGTCGGACAGGGTCCAGACGGTACATTTGGCGGCCCGCTTCGCTTCGTTCCGGGGTGCTTCGCAAGGCGATCCAGTATCGGCCGCGGGGGCAGACTTGACCTGTAGAGGCACCACGCGACATCTACGAACTGTTTCTGTTTCTTTGATCGTGATGTCAGGAAAGCGAACATCTGCGCACTTTTGCATTCTGGAGGGCACCTGCCTCCTGGATTGCCATCTGTACTTTGCACCTTCTATCACAACATGGTATAATGCTTCCATCAGTTTGAAGTAAAGCCACGTGGCGCACGCCTGCCCGACCGCCAGGTGCAGTCAGAGATACTGATCGTGGCGCGTGGCGAAAACCAAGGTGAGACGAGTCTGATACAGGAGTCCGTCCAACGTAAGGACGGAGTTGACGCTCGTTCGGCGTTTCGTGGAGAAGAGACCTGTGGCGGCGCGAGAACAAGGCCACAACCAGTTAGCTGCTCAACAAGGCTGCGAGTTCTTTGGGCCCGAGGAGGAAGAGGGTGAGCCGGCCTCGGAGTGAGCATCCCTCCCCCCATGATCTAATCAGCACATTGAACGTCCTGGGAGTGTATTTTCTGACCAGCGGAGAGAGGCCGCCCGAGGTGGTGGTGCCGCCTACCAGGCTACTCGCGGCGCTGGTCGAGCAAAAGGATGCCCGTCTGCGGCTAGCGACCGTCCCGCTGCTTCGGGTGTCCGGTTCCGACAGCGCGGCCAGTTCTTTCGCAGAGGAGAGGAACGGATGAACCAAAGCAAGAAAGTGACGTTCGCACTTGGGGTCGGCTGTGGCGTCATTGTTATCCTGTGCATTGGCATGTGTGCCGGGGGTATGGTCACAACCGGGTTCTTTGTCAAAATGGCACTGCAGGACCCAGAGAACGTCACCATGCACATCGACGCGCCCATCCAGGTGACCAAAGGCGAAGAGCTCGTCATTCACATTGAGGTCGAGAACGTTGCCCCAGAATCTCAACTATTGCATTCTATCGACATCTCGTCCGACTATCTGGCCGGCATCGTCATACGCAGCGCGGATCCACCTTTTGTCGACTCGTTTGACGTGTCAGCCGGAGACATGACGAGTTACACGTTTCAGCACAAGATTCCTCCAGGGACTGCGGTTGATGTGCAGTTATCTGCCGTCGCGATAGAATCCGGCGATTTTGCCGGTCTGATCCAAGTGTGCATCAAGAACGGATACATCTGTGAGTCTCTTGCGACTCGGACGGTCGTCGAGGAGTGACTCAATAAGAGGAGCACATGCTTACGTGGCAAAGCACCTGCCTGGTTGGCCCTGGCGTACGCGACTACCGGACGTTTTGATGCGGCCGACGTCGCACTCCGTGCTGCCAGGAGGCAGGGCTACATGGACTGGGAGGCCCTTCAGGAGCAGATCGACGAGCTGAGATCGGGCCAAAGCGGCGACGGAAGGGAGTGATCGCCACGGGCCAAGCAGACTCTCAGAGATGGCTGTCCAACCAGCCGATGCCAATAGCAGGCTTTGAATCGCTCCAAGACAGTGGTGTGCCTTGTAGACCAAGGGGGATCCAATGACGTGGGCTTTATGTCTCAACTGTGGCAGCCTCAAGTTCGGCGCATGGTGCCCTTGTCCAGATTGCCAGGTTGGATCGACAGGCGATTCGGACCTGGATATACTATTCAGCGACCACAACTTCGCAGAAGCCACCCTGCGCGCCTTGGGGGAGATTGTACAACAGATCAGACAAGTCTGTGATGACGACAGCGAGCGTTTCTGGGTGTTCATGAAGTACTTCTCCGACAGTTATCCGGAGATCCTCACGATCCGTCTCCCAAAAGAGTTGGGGGACCGCGTTACAGGAATATTGAGTTCGCTTCAGCTGAAAAGAGTTCAGCTGGAACGGCCGGGTTGGTACCAGAAACTCGGTGACATTTCAGACAAGCAGGGGCAAGGGCGGCCCCCAAGGCCCACGAAGAGATCTCATGGCACCCTCTTACAACGGGTGGAAAAGGCGCCAAGAGAGAAGGAGTACACAGATTGGCCAGATCCCTTGATGCTGCACAGCAGCCATGCTGGCAGCAGACCAATTGAGCAATGCGAGGCTGCCGTGGAGTCCGCGCGTATGAGGGGAGACCGCGTTGCAGAGGCGCACGCCCTGGTAGAATTGGGGCATGCCTATTTCGCGCTGCCCGACGCCTCCCGAGCTGT
>JBFYTF010000224.1:0-8310 GCA_041300865.1 Anaerolineae bacterium | reverse complement strand
GTCGACGGGCCGGTGGGGGTCCACTCGCGCAACTTTTCCAACGAGCGCATCTACTCTACGGGATGGCGCGCGGCCTTCTATCTGAAGGACGGCATCGCCCGCACCTATCCCTGGGTGGCAGGGCAGGTCGAAAAGCAGCGGTCGATAGGCTGAGGCAAGGGCAGCCGCGCTCGGCTCTTGATTTCGTAAAGGAGGGACATCCACATGGTACAACCAGGCAACCGGCTCATCGGTGACATGCCCAAGATTGGGATCCGGCCCACCATTGACGGCCGGTGGGGTGGCGTGCGGGAGTCGTTGGAAGAGCAGACGATGGGCATGGCCCGCACGGCGGCCCGCTTCCTCGAAGAGAACCTGCGCCACCACAACAGCCTGCCCGTGGAGTGCGTCATCGCCGATACCTGCATCGGCGGTGTGGCCGAGGCGGCCCGCGCCGCCGACAAGTTTGCCCGGGAAGGCGTGGGCGTCTCGCTGACCGTCACCCCCTGCTGGTGTTACGGCGCGGAGACGATGGACATGGACCCGTACACACCCAAGGCGATCTGGGGGTTCAACGGCACGGAGCGGCCCGGCGCGGTTTACCTGGCGGCGGTCCTCGCCGCCCACAGCCAGAAGGGGCTGCCGGCCTTTGGCATCTATGGCCATGACGTCCAAGATGCGCGCGACACGTCGATCCCGCTGGACGTCCAGGACAAGCTGCTGCGCTTTGCCCGGGCCGGCCTGGCCGTGGCCCGCATGCGGGGCAAGTCCTACCTGTCCATGGGGGGCACGTCCATGGGCATCGCCGGCTCGATCGTGGACCCATCGTTCTTCGAGTCGTACCTGGGCATGCGCGTAGAGCCGATCGACCTGACCGAGTTTGTGCGGCGCATGGAGGAGGGGATCTATGACCCCGCCGAGTTCGAGGAGGCGCTGGCCTGGACCAGGGAGAACTGCCGGGAGGGAGAGGACCGCAATCCGCCGCACAAGCAGCACAGCCGCGAGCGCAAGGATCGCGACTGGGAAATCAGCGTGCAGATGGCCCTCATCGCCCGCGACCTGATGGCCGGCAACCCGCGCCTGGCCGAGCTGGGTTACGGCGAGGAGGCCATGGGCCGCAACGCCCTGCTGGCCGGCTTCCAGGGCCAGCGCCAGTGGACCGACCACTTTCCCAACGGCGACTTCCTGGAGGCGATCCTCAATTCGTCCTTCGACTGGACCGGCATTCGCGAGCCCTACCTGGTGGCCACCGAGAACGACGCGCTGAACGGCGCGTGCATGCTGTTCGGCCACCTGCTCACCGGCACAGCCCAGGTCTTTGCCGACGTGCGCACCTACTGGAGCCCGGAGGCGATCCGGCGCGTGACGGGCTACGAGCCGGAAGGTGAGCTGGCCGGCGGCATGCTGCATCTGATCAATTCCGGCCCGGCGGCCCTGGACGGCACAGGCCAGATCTCGATCGACGGCCGGCCGGGCATCAAACCCTGGTGGCAGGTCAGCCCCGAAGAGGCGCAGCGCTGCCTGGCGGCCACCTCCTGGCATGCGGGCAACGTCGAGTACTTTCGCGGTGGTGGCTGGTCCAGCGAGTTCGTGACCCGGGGTGGGATGCCCATCACCATGAGCCGCCTGAACCTGATCAAGGGTCTGGGACCGGCCCTGCAGCTCGCCGAGGGAACGGTGGTCGAGCTGCCGGAAGAGGTGCACACTGCCCTCACCCTGCGCACCGACCCGACCTGGCCAACCACCTGGTTTGTGCCGCGGACGACGGGCCAGGGAGCGTTCCGCGATCCCTATGCGGTCATGAACAACTGGGGCGCGAACCACGGCGCCTTTTCCTACGGTCACATCGGCGCGGACCTGATCAGCCTGGCCTCGATGCTGCGCATCCCTGTGTACATGCACAACGTGCCGGACGAGGCCGTGTTCCGGCCCAGCACCTGGGCCGCCTTTGGCACCGCCGACCTGGAGGGCGCCGACTTTCGGGCCTGCGCCAACTTTGGCCCGCTCTACGGGCAATATTGAGCACACGCGCCAACGAGGTCGAGGGCGGGCGCCCGCCCTCGACCTGGGCAAGGAGCACTGAGTGAGCACGCGCGAAGCGCTGGAGTGGTTCAACAAGGCCAAGTTCGGGCTGTTCCTCCATTGGGGGCCCTACTCGGTGGCTCCCGTCGAGGCCTCGTGGCCGATCATGGCCCCCGAGCTGTCGGCCGCGGCCTTTGGCCCGCACCCGCCCATCTCCGAGGCCGAGTACGTCGCCCTGGCTCGGCGCTTCAACCCCGTGGACTTTTGCCCCGAAGACTGGGTGCAGGCGGCCCAGGCAGCGGGCATGCGCTATGTCATCCTGACCGCCAAACACCACGACGGCTTCTGCATGTTCGACGCGGCGGGCACTTCCTACAAGGTCACCAACACGCCCTTCGGCCGCGACGTCTGCGCCGACCTGGCCGCGGCCTGTGCCCGGCACGGCATGCCCCTTGGCTTCTACTACTCGCCGCCCGACATGCACCATCCCGGCTATCGCGACACGCGCCGGCCCGCCGCGCAGAACTGGCTGGGGGAGCCCCAACGCCCGGAGTGGGCCACGTACCTGGACTATATGGAGGCACACTTGCGCCAGCTGCTCACCGCCTACGGGCCGGTGAGCATCTTGTGGTTCGACGGCCTGGCCGGCCACGAAAAGTACGATCCGGCCCGCTTTCGGCGCCTGCTGGCCGAGCTGAGCCCCGGGACGCTGGTCAACGACCGGTTCGGAGAGCCTTTCGATTACGTCACGCCGGAGCAGTTCATCCCCCGTGGCGGTGTGCCCGTGCGCCGCTCCCGGCCGCACCGCACCCGCGACGCCGACTTTCGGTTCCTGCTCCGCCTGCTCAAGGTGCCGGGCCTCCGCGGCCAGCTCCTGAAGGCCGCGCGGCGCTACGCCGAGGGCAGCCTGGCATTGGCCCCCATGCCCACGTCCCCGGCACCCGGCCCCGGCGAGTTCCAGCCGTGGGAAACGTGCATGACCATGAACAAGAGCTGGGGCTACCATCCCGACCCCACAGCTTACAAACGGGCCGAGCAGCTCATCCGCTCGCTGATCGAGGTGGCCAGCCGCGGCGGCAACCTGCTCCTAAACGTGGGGCCCACGCCGCAGGGCACTTTACCGCCCGAGGCTCTAGAGCGCCTGGCACACATTGGTCAGTGGCTCGCCGTCCACGGCGAGTCGATCCACGGCACCACCTATGGCCCCCTACAGGACCTGCCGTTCGCCAGGACCACTGCCCGGGACGGCACCGTCTATCTGCACGTGCTGAGCTGGCCCGAAACAGGGCAGCTCACGGTCGACCATTACCCGGGCTCGGTTTCAGCGGTCCTGCTTCTGACGACAGGCGAGCTGCTGCCCTTCCGGCAGTCAGAGGGCCGCCTGGCCATCGACGTGCCCCGCCGCGCACCGGACCCGGTCGCCAGCACGCTGGCCATCCACCGCGGCTGCGCCGACGGCGGGATCTGACCGTCGCTGGGCGCAGCGACGGGAGCGATAGGAAAAATCGCGAAAGGAGGGAATGTACAATGGCTGGGGAATTGAGGTTTTCGGCAAACATCAACACGTTTAACGCCTGTGCCGACCGGTACGTCCTGTCGGGCTACGGACAGCGGCTGACGAGCGAGGAGCTGATCCAGGCCGCGACGCGCGTTGAGGGGCTCAGCGGCGTCGAGGTCGTCGGCCTGTGGCACGTGAACGACGACAACGTCGAGCAGATGCGCCGCCAGATCGGCGATGCCGGGCTGGTGGTGACGTGCGTGACGCCGGACATCTGGGCCTCGGGCAAATGGGGCTGGGGCTCGTTCGCGTCGAACGATCCCGGGATCCGCCGCGAGGCGATCCACGAGGTGCAAAAGGCGATGGAGTGGGCTCAGCAGCTCGACTGCGAGGTCGTGGACCTGTGGTTCGGCCAGGACGGCTACGACTATCCGTTCCAGGCCGACTATCGCGCGGCCTGGGATCGGATCATCGAGGGCACCATCGAGTGTGCCGAGCATCTGCCCAGTGTCAAGCTGGTCATCGAGTACAAGCCCAAGGAGCCGCGCACCCACTGCTTCATCGGCACGGTCGGCAAGACCCTGCTGCTACTGGAGAAGGTGAGCAAGCCCAACGTCGGAGCAATGATCGACGTGGGGCATGCGCTCATGGCCTACGAAAACGCCGCCGAGTCAGCGGCACTCCTCCAGTACTTTGGCGATAAGCTTTTCTACATGCATTTTAACGACAATTGGCGGCTGTGGGACGACGACATGACGGTCGGCTCGGTCCACACGGTCGAGATGCTGGAGCTGCTCTACTGGCTGGACCGGCTGGGCTACGACGGCTGGTACGCCCTGGACATCTTCCCGTATCGCGAGAACGGGATCCGCGCGGCCAGTGAGAGCATCAAGTGGATCCAGGGGCTGCACGGTCTGCTGGACCGCATCGGCCGCGACCAGATCGCCGGCGTCATCGCCGGTGGAGACGCCATGGATGCCTCGGCGATGATCCGCCAGGCGCTGTTGCCGTAAACAAATGACAATTGGGAGGAATCGATGGTGAAAGAGCTCTACGACGCCCACATGTTCAATTATATGTGGGAAAGCCTAGATCAGGACCGGTTCGTGGTTGGGACGTATTACATCGAGGACAGCCGGCCAGACTGGGACTTTGTCGACCACCTGGCACAGGTGCAGCGGCTGGCCCTCGAAGGCTCGACGGCGAGCTGGATGGACGTGAAGGAAGAGACGCCGGAGCTCCGTGAGCGCTTGAGCAGCAAGGTCCTCGGCTACTACGAGGTCCCGGCGCCCGCGGGCACCAAGAAGGCTGTGGTCCAGCTGGCGTTTCCCATCGCCGCCTGGGAAAAGAACGTCAACGTGCCGATGATGCTGCTGTCCATCTCGGGCAACATCTTTGCCTTCTGCGACAAGGTACGCATGTTGGACGTATACATCCCCCGGTCCGTGGCCGCCCGGTTTAACGGCCCGAAGTTCGGCATCGAGGGCTTGAGGGAGCACCTGGGCGTGCACGACCGGCCGCTCATCCTCCAGATCATCAAGCCGAAGATGGGGATGACCCCCGAAGAGACGGCGGCCCAGGTCTACCAGAGCGCCCTGGGCGGCGCCGACCTGTGCAAAGACGACGAGATGTGCAGCGAGCTCGAAAACTGCCCGTTCGACGCCCGGCTGGAAGCCGTGCTGCGCGCCCTGGAAAAAGCCGAACAGGAGACGGGCCACAAGACGCTGTACATGGTCAGCATCACCGACGAGGTGGACCGGGTGCACGACAAGGCACTGCGGGCCGTGCGGGCGGGCGCCAGCGGGCTGCTGTTGGCCTACCCGGCCGGCCTTTCAAGTCTGAAGGTGATCGCCGACGATCCGGAGATCAACGTGCCGATCCTGTGGCACGTGTCGCACATGCTCGGCATGCTGCCGACCATGAGCTTTACCGTCCTGTCCAAGCTGGCCCGGCTGTGCGGGGCCGACATGATGCTGACGCCGTCGCTGTGGTCCAGCCTCCAGGTGTGCTCTGTAGAAGAAGAGCTGCGTACGTCGCAGACGCTGCGGGCGCCGTTCTACCACATCAAACGGGCGTGGCCGATGCCCGCCGCGGGCATGTATCCGGGCCTGGTCGACGTTCTGATCCAGGAACACGGCATCGACTTTGTCGTGCCGGCCGGCGGCGGCATGCTCGGGCACCCCATGGGCTACAAGGCGGGGGCTATGGCCTGGCGCCAGGCGATCGACGCGGTATTGGCAGGGATGACACTCCAGGAAGCCGCCAAGCAGTATCCGGAATTCCGGGCCGCGGCCGAGACGTGGGGCATACGTGAGCGGCCAAAGTCGCCGTGGTCGTACCACAGCGCCGCGTATCACCCAAAGTTCGCGCCGAAGAACCTGTGAGCGGAAGGCAGGCCCTGATGCAGAACCGGGAGATAGACGGCACACCGCCGCTCGCCGCGCTGTTTCGCACCATGCTCCTCATCCGCCGCTTTGAGGAGCGCTGCAACCAGCTGTATATGCAGGGCCGGATCCCCTCGACGCTGCACCTGTACATCGGGCAGGAGGCGGTTGCGGCCGGTGTGTGCGCTCACCTGCGGGCGGACGATTACCTGTGGAGCACGCACCGGCCCCACGGCCATGCCCTGGCCAAGGGGGTAGCGCCGCGTTCCATCATGGCGGAGCTGTACGCCAAGAGCACCGGCTGCTGTCGGGGCAAAGGTGGCTCGATGCACGTGGGCGACATCCGGGTGGGCATGTTCCCGGCGGTCGCCACGGTGGGCAGCAACGCGCCCCTGGCTGCCGGCACGGCGCTGGCTGCCAGGCGGCTGCATCCCGACCGGGTGACAGTCTGCTTCATGGGCGATGGCGCCCTGAACGAGGGCGCGGTGCACGAGGCCATGAACCTGGCCGCCATCTGGGACCTGCCCGTGGTGTTTGTCGTGGAGAACAACCTGTACGCCGCCTCGACGCCGGTCGCGACGTCGTTCAATGTCGAACCCCTCGCTCGCCGGGCCGAGGCGTATGGCCTGCCCGGCCTGGTCGTGGACGGCAACGACGCGGCAGCGGTCTACCAGGTCGCCGGGGAGGCGATCGCACGCGCCCGGCGGCGCGAGGGCGCCGCGCTCATCGAGGCCCGCACCTATCGCCTGTGCGGCCACTCGCGGAGTGACCCACGCACCTACCGCACCAAGGACGAAGAGGCGGTGTGGCAGGAGCGCGACCCGATCCCCGGCCTGGCAGCCCGGCTCAAGGTGCTGGGGCTGGCCACAGACGAGTCGCTGGCGGCCGTCGAGGAAGAGGTGATGGCCACCATCGATGAGGCGGTGACCTTTGCCGAGGAGAGCCCGGGGCCAGACCCGGCCGACACGCTGGCCCACGTCTTTTGGCCCGGGGAGGCGCCATGAGCCCCATGTTGAGCATCGCCGAGGCCCTGCGGCAGGCCATCCGCGAGGAGATGGCGCGCGACCCCCGGGTGTTCTGTCTCGGGGAGGACATTGGCATACCCGGTGGCTTTGGCGGTGCCTTTACCGTCACCCTGGGCCTGTCGGAAGAGTTCGGGCACGAGCGCATCCTCGACACGCCGATCTCCGAAGAGGGGTTCATCGGCGTCGCCATCGGGGCCGCCCTGGCGGGTCTGCGGCCCATCGCCGACGTGCAGTACGGCGACTTTCTGTTCATGGCTATGGACCAGGTGGCCAACCAGGCGGCCAAGATGTGCTATATGTCGGGGGGGACGGTGCACGTGCCCCTCGTGCTGCGGGTGCCCGTTGGCGCCACGAGCCGCGGAGCGCAGCACGCCCAGAGCCTGGAGGCGTTCTTCACCCACATCCCGGGACTGAAGGTGGTGGCGCCGGCGACCGCCTACGACGCCAAGGGCCTGCTGAAAAGCGCGGTGCGAGACGACAACCCGGTGCTCGTCTTCGAGCACAAGCTGCTGTACGGCAGCAAGGGGCCGCGCTCCGAGCGGGGAGCACTGAGCCCCATCGGCGAGGTGCCCGAGGACGACTACGTGGTGCCCATCGGGCGGGGCATTATCCGCCGTGAGGGCAAGGACGTGACCCTGGTGGGCAAGCTGCTGACGCTGTACCGGGCGCTGGCCGCCGCCGAGCAGCTGGCCGGCGAAGGGATCGAGGCGGAGGTCATCGACCCGCGCACCCTGGTGCCCCTGGACAAGGAGCTGATCCTGGAATCGGTGCGTAAGACCGGGCGGCTGGTGATCGTGGAGGAGGATAACCTCACCGGGGGCTGGGCCGGGGACCTGGCCGCCATGGTGGCCGAGGAGGCGTTTTTCTGGCTCGATGCCCCGGTCAAGCGCGTGTCGGCGCCCGACACGCCCGCGCCATTCGCGCCCGTCATGGAGCAGTTCTACGTGCCCAGCGCCGATCGCGTGGTGCAGGCCGTCAAGTCGCTGTTCTAAGCGGGAGGGCGAGATGCCAACAGAGGTCCTGGTTCCGCCCCTGGGGCAGACTGTCGACACCGTAACGCTCGTGGCCTGGCACAAAGAGGAGGGCGAGCCGGTGCGCCAGGGCGAGATGCTGTTCGCTATCGAGACCGACAAGGCCACGCTGGACATCGAGGCACCTGCCTCCGGGGTGCTGCGCCGCGTGAATGCCCGGCCGGGCGACGAGGTGCACGTGCTGACGGCCATCGCCCTGATCGCCGCGCCCGATGAGGCCTTGGACGACGGCCCTGGGGCAAACCGGGAAGATGGAAAAGTGGCCCCGGCCGGCCCGGCTGAGCCCACCCGGGGCCGGACCCTGCTCTCCCCTCGGGCCAGGCGCCTGGCCGAGGAGGAGGGCGTGCCGTGGCAGACGCTGCCGCCGACCG
>JBFYTF010000218.1:0-4496 GCA_041300865.1 Anaerolineae bacterium | reverse complement strand
TTTTCTCCAACACCGTGCGGGCTTCGGGAGTCGGAATCCAGGTGCGACAGGCTGAGGGCACTGCCTATCGTCAGCGCGTGATCGCGAATGTGGTGGCCGCCGCCACGCCCTTGCAGGGCGGTGAGACCAAACACAATGTCAGCTTGCCCTATCAGGCTGATGCGTTGAATGCCGCCTTTCCTGAACTAACCGCGCGTTTGCTGGAGGATCAGCCGACGCCCCGCCTGCCGGATGCGCTGATGCGTGAACAGGCGACCTATCCCGGCTGGGTGGAGACATCGCGTCCCGGGGCACATGTCTCCCCGATCTTGTTGCATACACTGGAAGCAACTTGGCCATGAGCAACGGCGTGCGGTCGCCCGGCAACCCTCGGTCGTTGTTTCGGGGAGCCGCCCTGGTTTACGCCGCGTTTGTCATATACGGCAGCCTGATGCCGTTCGATCTGAGGCGACGTAACAGCGATGTCTCAAGAACCTAGATATCACCATCATCGGTCCCCTCGCGGGCAACGCAAGCGCCGTCAAGCCAAGCCAGCTGCGTCCATCTTCCCCTGGTGGCTGCTTTACGTCTGCTTCGTGGTCTATGGCAGTCTAGTCCCGCTGGATTTCCGACCCTTGCCCTTCGCAGAGGCCTGGGAGAAATTCCAGCACACTCCTTTTCTGAGCCTGGGGGCAGAAAGCCGTGCGGACTGGGTGGCCAACGGCGTGTTGTACCTGCCCCTGGGACTGCTCACCGCCCAACTGTTCGCCGGAGCGCGCCGGGCGTCGGCCCTGGCCCTGGGTGCTGCCTTGGTCTTCTCCTTCAGCTTGGCACTGGCGGTGGAGTTCGCCCAACTCGCCTTCCCCCCACGGACCGTTTCGCTAAACGACATCCTCGCGGAGATGATCGGTAGCGGCTTGGGAGTGCTACTCGCCGCAGGCTGGGGGGAACGACTCCGGGCATTGATGAACACCCTGGCCGGCGACCGGGAACGGTTCGCAGATCGGCTGCTAAAGGCTTATGCCCTCGGCTACTTTGCATTCAGCCTGTTTCCCTATGACTTTCTGCTTTCCTCCACCGAAATGGGGAAGAAACTTGCCTCGGACAACCTGGGCTGGCTGATCGCCACGAGCATCAGCGATGGCAACAGCGCCATCACGGCTGCAAAGTTATTTGCCGAGGCCCTGGCCGTGGCTCCCCTGGGTTTTATGATGGCGCGACGCAAGCAGGATCGATGCCCCTTGCCGGCGTCCCAGGCGTTGATGATTGGCGCCGGATTGGGCTTGGTCATTGAGGCCGCCCAGTTTTTCGTCGTTTCCGGAGTCTCCCAAGGCATTTCCGTCCTCACCCGCATGGCAGGCATGCTGGCGGGGGCCCTGGTTTGGCGCGCCCGCGCCCGTCTGCAACCGCCCCGTCTTGCTGCAGACATCCGCCGGCACGGGGTCTGGCTGGGGCTTATCTACCTTTTTGCTCTCACGGCCATCACAGGCTGGTTCGAACACCGCTGGCTGAGCCTGGATGAAGCATTGTTCAATCTTCAGGAAGTTCATTTCCTGCCCTTCTACTACCACTACTACACCACGGAGCAGGCAGCGCTTCTGAGCCTTGCCTCCGTTTGGCTGATGTACGCCCCCATCGGCATCTTCGCCTGGGCCTCGTGGTACCAGCCCGCCTGGGGCATGTGGGTAGCTACCCTAACTGCGGGGGTCGTGGAGACCAGCAAACTTTTCCTGGAGGGCCTCCACCCGGATCCCACCAACTTATTCATCGCCGGCCTGGCAGCCTGGGTCACGGTGAAACTAGTACGGCGTCTGGCCATCCTGGCCTCACGACCGGTGCATGCGGCCCCATCCTCTGGGCCATCCAGGATGATCTCTCCGTCCCATGAGGTTCATTCTGCAGGGGCCACCGGGCCCGAAGTGGAAGTCCCAGAACACGAGGTCGTTCCTGAATCCACGCCTCCCGCCCCTCTCCGTCTGCGTAGTCCGACGAAATGGGGCTACGTAGCCTTAGCCGCCTGCATGGTCGGCGTGGGCTGGGTCGTGGCCGGCTTTCCGTACCAACCCATCCTACTCGGACTGCTAATTACCGGATACGCGGTCCTGCTCTGGTTCCACCCCCACGTGCTCATCGCTGCCGTGCCTGCCGCCTTGCCCCTTTTGGATCTGGCACCGCGGAGCGGACGGTTCTATGTAGACGAGTTCGACCTATTCCTGCTGGTGAGCTTGACTCTGGGATTGGTGCGCGTCGCGCCGAGCACTTACAAGACCAAACCGGATTGGCCATTCACGCTTCTCGCCACCCTTCTCGGCGCGTCCTACCTGATCGGCGCCTTGCACGGCCTTCTGCCCTGGCAATGGCTGGACGCCAACAGCTTCACGAGCTATTACAGCCCCTACAACGGTCTGCGCATCGCCAAAGGCGCGCTGTGGGCCTTCCTTCTCTATGGCTTGTTGCAGCGCTTTGCCCGTGCTGGTACAGATGTCCCGCGCCTCTTCGGTCAGGGCCTGCTGATCGGGCTGGCCGGCACTGTGACCTGGGTGCTGTGGGAACGTATGGCCTTCCCTGGTGTATTCAATTTCACCGACGTGTACCGGGTGACGGGGCCATTTTCTCAAATGCATGTCGGCGGCGCGGACCAAGAGGCCTTCCTGACCCTGGCAACGCCCTTCCTGGTCTGGCAGATCTTTACACAGTCGGGCTGGGCGGCACGCTTGGCGGGTATTGGGTTGCTGATGGGCACCACCTACGCCGTCATGGTCACCTTCTCCCGCGCCGCCTATGCCGGGTTTGCCGTCGCGTTGACCGTGGCCCTGTTGGCGGCCCTGGCCCAGACCCACATGGGCAGGGCCGGCCTAGTCCCACTCTTCAAGCGCGGGGTAGCCACAGCCGCCCTGGCCGGCTTGGCTCTGGCCATCGCGCTGCCGGCCTTCACGGGCCGTTTTGCCCAGGAGCGCCTGACCCAATCCGGGGCAGACCTGGCCACCCGCCAGGCCCACTGGGCCGATGCCATGGCCATGCGCGACCCCGACTGGGCCACGACGCTATTCGGCATGGGATTGGGGCGCTATCCGGAGACTCATTACTGGCGCAGTAGCGAGGTCCGTACTGCCCCCTACCGCTTGCTGACCGAGTCGGGCAATACCTTCCTGCGTATGGGTTCTGGAAGTCCTTTGTACGTAGAACAGTTGGTGGCCGTGAAGCCGGGCGAGGCCTACATCCTCAAGGCCGATGTGCGCTCAGACCAGGGAGACGCCCTGCTTACCGTCGCCCTCTGCGAAAAATGGTTGCTCACCTCTGCCCGCTGCGTCTTCCAAACCGTCCCAATTGGAACTGCGGGGGCATGGCAAGGCATCCAAACCCAACTCGTTTCAGGGGAGATCGGCGACACCCCCTGGTTCGCCGCCCGACCGGTGAAGCTGTCCATCTACAACGCCAATACCAAGGCCGTGGTGGATGTGGACAACGCGCAGCTGTTATCAGTAGACGGCGAGTTGCTGGCCAACGGTGGATTTTCCAAAGGGATGGACCGGTGGTTCTTCAGCGTGGACAACGACAAACCCTGGCATGTCTGGAGCCTGCCCGTGCAGGTACTGTTCGATCAGGGCTGGTTCGGTGTGATCACCCTGGGTGGGTTCATCGCCCTGGGCCTGTGGCGCGCCAGCTACTCCGCTTGGCGCAGCCAAATGGCCGCCGGAATTACGCTGGCCGCCTTGCTGGGTTTGGTCGTGGTCGGGTCACTGAACAGCCTTGTAGACAGTCCCAGGATTCTGATGCTGTTACTGGTATTGATTAGTCTAACGGGGCACAGGGAGCGTACGAGGCGAAGGCGGTACCGAGCCCAGTCTGGCGCCTACCCGCACCACTTCGGTGGAGACGTTGTCACAGCGTCGAGGCAGCCAGGCGGTCAGGCTAGCCCAATCCCGCCTGTACTACCGACCGATGCCGCATCACGACATGGCGGCCATCGAATTTGATAATAGCAATGACCTCTCTTTTGAGACGCGCAGTCACTGACGTGCTGGCACTGACATTATCCATCTCGCTTGTGGCTTTTGTAATGGTTAGGTTGGTAAACTCACCGATAGATGAGCCCCGTCTAGCCTTTTTATTCTTCTGGCTAATGGCCATTGTGCTGATATCAGGCGGAAAATCGCGAGTTAGGCGTCAGCGAACTCATACAATAACTCAACCGGCCCATGGAGAATGATGGCTGTGTGTGGCTAAGTATAAATTGGGGGAATTTTGTTTTTCGATGTCTTCAACGGTGACGCCGACGGGATATGCGCCCTGCACCAATTACGCCTGGCTGAGCCGGCCGATTCCGAGCTGGTCACCGGACCCAAGCGCGACATCAGTCTTCTGAAACGCGTCAACGCCCAGGCCGGCGACCGCATCACCGTGCTCGACATCGCGCTGTCGAAGAACCGCGAAGCCCTCGACCGCTTGCTCGACGCGGGTGCGCAGGTGCGCTACTTCGACCATCACCAGCCCGGCGACATCCCGGTGCATCCCAA
>JBFYTF010000217.1:0-51625 GCA_041300865.1 Anaerolineae bacterium | reverse complement strand
CGCGCCGGGCGCGGTAGAAAAAGCAGCGCCCGCGCTCGCGAAAGCGGCAACCCTGCGCCGAGCAGGTGTCGCTCTCGGCCGAGATCTTGCTCCACAGAGCTTGCTCCTGCGGATCGGGCATAAACAGCTCGCCCCGCTCGCCCGTCTGCGTACTGGGGACCCAGACGAGCACTTTGGCTAGCATGCGCATCTCTTCCGTGGAGGTGACGCCCGCCTGCCGCACGGCCGCCAGGCGGCGCTGGCAGAGATAGTTTGAGCGGCCCTTGAGCACTGCCACGCGGAACTCGAAAGGCAGGATGCGTTGCAGATCAGGCGTGTCTTTCAGAAAGAGCTGATCCTGAAGGTTGATGGTGTTGGTGGAAACGACCACTCGCTCGCCATTCTGATGGGCAAAGACGATGGCCGGCAGGAGATAGGCCAGGCTCTTGCCCGTGCCCGTGCCGGCCTCGACCAGCAGGTGCTGCTCCTCGTTCAATGCCCGGGCCACCGCCCCCAGCATCTCAACTTGCTGTGGCCGGTGCTCAAAGCCGGGAAAATGGCGGGCCACGAGCCCGTCCTGTTCCAGCATGGCGGCCAAGCTGCCGGCGTCAACGGCGCGCGGCCGGGCCGCCGGCACAAGCTCTTCTTCGTCCTCGGCCTCGGCAGAGAAGAGCGGGCCCAGCGCCTCCTCGGCGGTGCGGAGCTGCGCCGCGAGCTGCTGACCAATGGCCCCTCGGAACGCGGTCCGCGCCTGGCCTCGCTCCACGTCGCGAAAGATCTCTTTCAGCGACCAATCAACCTTGTCGGCTAGACGGCCGATCTCGGCCAGGATGGCGCGCGGCAGCTCAGCAGCGTGCCCCATGAGGGCCACAAAGAGATCCTGGGCGGCGAGGGCATCGTCCAGGGCCCGGTGGCGGCAGCGGTCGGACAGGCCAAAATCCTGGCCGAGCCGGGTCAGGCTGTACCGGTCGGCGTGGGGGGCCAGGATGCCGGCCAGCTCAAAGGTGTCGAGGGCCGGGTTGGAGAGGGACAGGCCGTGGCTGTGCAAGAATCGCAGGTCAAACTGCACGTTGTGGCCCACGACGCCATGGCCGCCGATGAAGCGGCGCAGGTCGTTGATGATCTGGGAAAAGCGCGGCGCGCGGTCCACCTCTTCCTGGCGTATGCCGGTCAGCTGTTGGATCTGGATGGGAATGGGCCGGCCTGGGTTTACCAGGGTTGACCAGGTGTCGAGGACTTTGGCCTGAATACTTCCATCGTCGAGAGAGGTTCGGAACCGAACCGCGCCGATCTCCATGATCGCATCGCGCTCGGGGTCCAGGCCCGTGGTCTCCAGGTCCACGGCCACGTAGATTCGATTCATCGCTCTCCAATCTAGGGAAGCGGCTCCTCCTCCTCCCGACGGCGCTGATTATACCCCAGGCCAGGGCAAAAGGCAAGCAGCACGCCCCTCTTGCCTCACGAGACCTGGTGAGTCTCTTGCCTTTCCTCAAAGCAGTGGTATAATGAGCGGGTCAAATCTTCCAGGAGGTGGAACCATGCGATGCCAGGAATGTGGCGCCGAAAATCAAGCCGATGCCAGGTTTTGTACCAACTGCGGTGCGACACTGCGGGCAGCAGCCGCGCCGGCAGGGGATCCTCATCTGCAACCTCTCGACACCGAGGTGGAGCACGTTCAGCGGGAGTTTCAGGGGGGCGCTGGCCGGATCAGCTACCGGATCGACGGCACGACACTCCAGGTGGTCACTATCGAGCTGGAACCGGGTGAGGTGATCTATTCGGAATCGGGCGGCATGTCGTGGATGTCGGGCAACGTGGAGATGAGGACCCACTCTGGCGGCGGCCTGGGCCGGATGGTCAAGCGTGCGCTGTCGGGTGAGGCGTTGTTCATCACCGACTTTTTTGTCGACAACAACCGGGGCACCGTCGCCTTTGCCTCCGAGTTTCCGGGCAAGATCCTCCCCTTTGACCTACGACCCGGTGAGAGCATTATCGTCCAGAAGGACGCTTTCATGTGCGCTGAAAAGAGCGTGGAGATGGACATGGCCTTTCGCAAGCGGCTCGGCACCGGCTTCTTCGGCGGCGAAGGCTTTATCATGCAGCGCATCACCGGCCCGGGTCTGGCGTTCCTCGAGGTGGACGGCGAGGTGGTCGAGTACGAGCTGCAGGCCGGCCAGCAGCTGAAAGTGGACACGGGTCACCTGGCGGCTATGCAGACGTCGGTGGATTTTGACGTGACCATGGTCAAGGGCTTTCGCAACATCTTGCTAGGCGGCGAGGGCCTCTTTCTGGCCAGCGTTCGCGGACCGGGCAAGGTGTGGCTGCAGACCATGCCGATGTCCAAGCTGGCCCAGAAGGTCGCGCAGTTCATGCCCCCGGCTGCTGCCGGCAAAAGCTCTGGCGGAATGAACATCGACCTGGGCAACCTGCTGGGCGGAGGGTAGGATGGACCCGGTCTGTCTGCCCCTGGGCCTGGGGGCCCTCGGCTTGCTGGCACTCCTGGGAGTGGGGGCCCTGATCCTGATCCAGCTTGGCGTGTTGGTCAAATATGCTGCCAAGGAGGAGCCGCCAGATTCCGAGAACTATGACCTGGATCAAAGCCGCGAACCCGAGGATCAATAGGAGAAAGAGATGGACTCAACAGAACAGTTTCTGAAAGACATCACCGAGGCCAGCGGAGTGCCCGGCTATGAGGGCAACGTCCGGGCCGTCATGCGCGGCTACCTCGACGGCGTGGCGCACATCGAGCAGGACAAGATGGGCAGCTTGATCGCGAGGCACCAGGGCAGTGGCGAGCGGCCCCGGGTGATGCTGGCCGGCCACATGGACGAGATCGGCTTCATGGTGACTCTGCTCACCAAGGAGGGCTTTGTCAAGTTCCTGCCCCTGGGCGGCTGGTGGGACCAGGTGCTCCTGGGCCACAGAGTCTCGATCAAGACGGGCGGCGGCGACGTCATCGGAGTCCTGGGCGCCAAGCCACCCCACCTCCTCGACGGCGACGAGCGGAAAAAGGTCGTCGAGAAGAAGGATATGTACATCGACGTAGGCGCCCGCTCTGAGGACGAACTGCGCGAAATGGGCGTCCGCCCGGGTGACCCCATCGTCCCTGTGAGCCAGTTCACCGTCATGCACAACCCGCGCTTCTACCTGTCCAAGGCCTTCGACAACCGCGTGGGCTGTGCGCTGGCGGTCCAGGCCTTGCAGCGCCTGGCCGGCGAAGGACACCCCAATACGGTCTATGCCGTGGGCACAGTACAGGAAGAGGTGGGCACTCGCGGAGCCAAAACGTCGGCGTTTGCCATCGACCCCGACGTGGGCATCGTCCTGGAAGTCGACATTGCCGGCGACGTGCCCGGCATCAAGCCCGAGCAGTCCAACGTCAAGATGGGCGGCGGGCCGACACTCCTCGTCTACGACGCGCGTATGATCCCGAACCTCGGGCTGCGCGACATGGTCATCGCCACCGCGGCCGAGTTGGACATTCCCCTGCAGTTCTCGGCCATGCCCGGCGGAGCGACCGACGGGGCCCAGATCCACGTGCACAACGAGGGCGTGCCCACGGTGGTCATCGGCGTGCCGACCCGCCACATTCACAGCCACAACGCCATCCTGTGCCGCGACGACTACGATCAGGCCCTGGAGCTCATCGTTGCGCTGGCGAAAAAGCTCGACGCCGAAACGGTGGCCGGCCTGACGCGCTGAACCGGCCATCCCTGTCGAGACTACAGGTGCCCAGGGGCGTTGTCTCCTCTGGGCACTTTCATGGGGATGCTGCTCGCCGGAGGGGGAGGGTAAAGTGGCAGGTGCCCTGGTGCCCTGTACTCTGCCGTTGCCTTCTTGCGTTTTGTCTCACTTTGTTGTAAAATTGCCGCCAAGCAGGGAGGGGGGATGCCAGTGGCAGTGGTGTTCCTCAGCCTGCAGCCCAGCCGGCCCGTTCTCATTGAGCCCGGGTCCCCGGAATCGGAGGCAAGTGGACAAGAAAGAAGCGCTGAGTCTGGCAATGAACCTGGGCTGGACGATGGTGTTTTCTCTCCTTTTGCCCTTACTGGCCGGCATCTGGCTCGACAGGAAGCTAGACACCGCACCGCTTTTCATTTTGATCGGTGCCGGGTTGGGAATTCTGGCCGCTACGGTGGGGGTGGCGCGGATGGCCATGCGCGCTTTTCGCTCCGTGGACGGCGATGAAACGGCGCAGGAAGTAGAATCAAACGGCGAGGAGGAACCACAGTAGTGCGCAAGCTGCTCACCCCAAAAGTGCTGGTGCCGTTAGCCCTCATCGTGCTCTTTATCTGGATCACTAACCAGATTATGGCTGTTCCTGGGGTCGTCCTCCCCGAAATCTCCATCCCGGCCGAACCGGTCTTTGAGCTTTTTGGCTATCCCATCACTAATACCCTCCTGTCGTCGTGGCTGACCATGTTGGTCCTTATCCTCGGCACCGGCGCCATCACCCGTCGGCTGAAGACCGTTCCAGGCCGCTGGCAGGGCTTCCTGGAAATGATTATCGAAGGGTTCTGGAGGCTCGTGGAGGGCGCTGCCGGCCCGAAGTGGACACCAAAGTTCTTTCCCATCGTCATGACCATCTTTCTGTTTGTCGTCACGGCCAACTGGCTGGGGCTCACCCCGCTGTTTGGTGGCTGGGGTGTCCTTCACCACGCCGAAGAGGAAGGGTACCCAGTGCGGTGGACCAGCGACGCACACAACCTGGGCATTCTCTACGAGGGGGAGGAGGAGACCGAGGAGGGCGCTGGCATCTTCGAGGAACACGGCGACCGCTATATCCTGGCTCCCATGTTCCGCGCGGCAACGACCGACATGAACGTCACCCTGGCCCTGGCCGTCGTGGCCGTGGCTCTGACTCAATGGTTCGGCGTACGCGCCTTGGGGATACCTTATTTCGGCAAGTTTATCGCCGTGGGTGGGATCGTCAGGGCGTTTACGAAGCCGGGCCTGGGCTGTGGTGGGCGCATCGGCGCTCTTTTCATGGGCATCATCGATATCTTTATCGGTATCGTCGAGTTTATCAGTGAGCTGGGCAAGGTTGTCTCGTTCTCCTTCCGTCTCTTTGGCAACATCTTTGCCGGTGAGGTGCTCCTGGGCGTGATGGCGTTCCTTGTGCCGTACGTCATCTCGCTGCCCTTCTTCGGCCTCGAGATCTTTGTGGGGCTGGTACAAGCACTGGTCTTCATGATGCTGAGTGTCGCCTTTTTCGTAGTCGCCGTCAGTGGACATGGCGAAGGGCACTAGCACGCCGTCGCCTGGAATATATAACCCTTTCAAGGAGGAAACCTCATGGATCCCGAGACCGCACGACAGTTCGCTGCCGCCATCGCCATTGCCATTGGCGCCTTGGGCCCCGGCCTGGGCCTGGGCATGATTGGCTCCAAGGCGATGGAGGCCCTGGGCCGCAACCCGGAGGCGAGCGGGGAGATCTTTGTGCCCCTGATCCTCAGCCTGGCCTTCACGGAAGCCATCGGCATCTATGCCTTGGTTGTGGCTTTGATTATCAAGTTCGTCTAAGGAGGTTGAGGCTTGGAAGCACTAGGCATCAATCTGGGTTACCTGATCTCCCAGATCGTGAATTTCACGCTGCTGGCGTTGCTTCTGTACTTTGTGGCCTACAAACCCGTCCTTCGCATGCTGGACGAGCGCTCGGCTCGGATCAATCAAGGCATTCAGGACGCCGAGACGGCTTCCAGGCGAGCGGCCGAGATGGAACAAGAATTCGAGCGCCGGCTGTCGGAAGCTCGGCGTGAAGGCCAGGAGATCGTGGCCCAGGCCACCCAGGTGAGCGAACGAGCCGGCCAGGAGATCCTGGAGCGGGCACGCGAAGAGGCCAGGGCTCAGATCGAACGGGCCAAGGGAGAGATCGCCCGTGAGCGGGATCTGGCCATGGCCGATCTGCGCCGGCAGGTGGCAGAGCTGTCCCTGATGATCTCGGAAAAGATTCTCGGCGAGGCGCTGGACGAGCAGGACCACCACCGGCTCATCGCCGAGTTCCTGGAGCAAACCGAGGAAATGAAGTGAGCGTACAGGCCCGACCACAGGATTACGCCGCCGCGATCTACGATCTCGCCTTTGAAGCCTGGCTTCGGCAGCTTGAAAGCGTACAAAAGGCACTAGGCAGGGATGCTGCGCTCCGGTCTCACTTGCAGGATCCTGGCCGGCCCAGCGCGGAGAGGCTACAGCGACTGGAGCAGGCCGTGCAAGGCCGTCTCGACCCCCAGGTCCGCAAGTTCCTGGGGACGCTCGTGGAAGCGGGCCAGACGGACATGCTCGGGGCCATCTTGGCCGAGTTCGAGCGCCTTGTGCGCCGCCGCCCGGAACGCAAGGTGGCCCAGGTGGTAACGGCCGTGGCGTTGGACGATGCGGAGAGAAGGGCCATGGAAGCCCGCATCACGTCGCAGTTTGGGCCGGACCTCGAGTTCGAGTACAAGGTTGACAAATCGATCATTGGGGGCGTCTATCTGCGCGTAGGCGACCGCGTGATCGATGGCAGCGTCGCCGCCAAGCTGGCCGCCCTGCGCGAGCGCCTGGCAGCTTAGCACCCGGCCCGCCAACCCTGACGCGCGGCATCGGACGCTTGCGCCCAGTTTTGCGTTCTGCCTAGAGGAGGCATGAATGGCCGTACAGCCACAAGATATTGCTGCAAAGCTAAAGGAGCAGATTCGAGCGTTTGAGGCGCCACTGCAGGCCGTGGACGTCGGCTCGGTCATGCAGGTGGGCGATGGCGTTGCCCGGGCCAGCGGCCTGGCCGGCGTCATGGCTATGGAGCTGGTCGAATTCCCGCCCAAGCCCGGCCGCGACGAAAGCATCATGGGCCTGGCTCTAAACCTGGAAGACGACAACGTCGGTATCATCATCATGGGCGACTACACCAGTATCGAAGAGGATGACCTGGTGCAGGGTACCGGCCGCATCGTCTCGGTGCCCGTTGGCGCCGGCATGGTGGGCCGCGTTGTCAACGCCCTGGGCGAGCCTATCGACGGCAAAGGTCCCATCGCCGCCGACCAGTACCGGCCCATCGAGCGCATCGCACCCAACGTCGTCACCCGCAAGAGCGTAGACACGCCCGTCCAGACGGGCATCAAAGCCATCGACGCCATGATCCCCATCGGCCGCGGCCAGCGGGAGCTGATCATCGGCGACCGCCAGACGGGCAAGACGGCCATCGCCCTCGACACCATCGTCAACCAGAAAGGCAAGAACCTGATCTGCATCTATGTGGCCATTGGCCAAAAGCTGGCCCAGGTGGCGCAGGTGGTGGCGACCCTGGAGGAGTACGGCGCCATGGAGCACACCATCGTCGTCGCTGCCTCCGCTTCTGAGCCGGCCACGCTGCAGTATATTGCCCCATACGCCGGTACGGCCATGGGCGAAGAGTTCATGGAGCGGGGCCAGGAGGCGCTCATCGTCTATGACGACCTGTCGAAGCATGCCTGGGCTTACCGCCAGGTGTCGCTGCTCCTCCGCCGGCCGCCCGGCCGCGAGGCCTATCCGGGTGACGTCTTCTACCTCCACTCTCGGTTGCTGGAGCGAGCAGCCAAGCTGGCCCCGGAGTACGGAGGCGGGTCACTGACGGCTCTGCCCATCATCGAGACCCAGGCGGGCGACGTTTCAGCGTACATCCCCACCAACGTCATCTCTATCACCGACGGCCAGATCTACCTGGAGAGTGACCTGTTCTACGCCGGTATCCGCCCGGCCATCAACGCCGGCCTGTCGGTCTCCCGGGTGGGTGGTTCTGCCCAGGCGCCCGTTATGCGCCAGGTGGCAGGAAAGCTGCGCCTGGACATGGCCTCCTTCCGCGAGCTGGCTGCCTTTGCCCAGTTCGGCTCCGACCTGGACGAGACGACGCGGCGCCAGTTGGACCGCGGCCTGCGCGTCCAGGAAGTACTCAAGCAGCCCCAGTACTCGCCCATGGCCCTGGCCGACCAGGTCCTCATCCTGTACGCCGTCACCAACGGGTTCCTGGACGACGTAGAGCTGCGCCAGATCAAGAGTTTTGAGCAGGCTTTCCTGCGTTACATGCGCGACGCGCAGCCAGAGCTCTGGCAGCAGCTAAGCGAGGGTAGCAAGCTCGACGAGGAGAAAACAGCGGCGCTCAACCAGGCCATCCGTGATTTCAAGAGCACCGCGGCATACTGAGATGAAGCGGATTCTGGCCCTGGCCTTGTCCCTTGCCCTCCTGGCGGGCTGCGGGGGAACACCGGAGGCGACCGAGCCGCCGCCCACGCAGACTCCGTGGATCGTCGTCGTGACATCCACTGCCGCTGTGCAGGCTACGAGCGAGGCCGAGCCCAGCGCCATCGTCCAGGCCAGCCCCACGGCCCGATCAACCGCCACCAGGGCACCGGCCACAATGGCTCCGCAGCCGACGGCCACCCTGCCCGCGACGTCGGCGGTGACTGTCAGCCCGGCGCCGCAAACCAGCCCCATGGCCTCGGCGGGTCCCCGCACAGGCGCGATGCTCTACCCCCCGCCTGCGCTGCTGGAGCCAACGGACGGCCAGCCCGTGTCCTGGGGCGGCACCGCGCTCCTGAAATGGAGCTCAGTGGGTGCGCTGGACGAGGACGAGTATTACCATGTGCACCTGGAGCGCCGGCCCACGAGTCCCGGTCAGCAGTGGTACGGCGACTATGTGTTTACCAAGGAGACCCAGTTTCGAGCCGAGGTGCCCTTCCTGGCACCCTTCCACCATTCAGCCGAGCACGGCGAGGCTACGGTTTACTGGTGGGTGTGGGTAGTGCAAATGACCGGCCAGGATAAAGACGGCAAGCCCATTGGACTGGACATCAGCCCTTACAGCGAGGAACGGACCCTGATCCTGGATCCAAAGCCGTAGGGGAATCGCCGCCATCGAACGAGGAGTGACCCGTTGCCCAGCACACGAGAGATCCGGCGCCGTATCCGCAGCGTCAAGAACATATCCCAGGTCACCCGGGCCATGCAGATGGTAGCCGCGGCCAAGATGCGCCGTGCCCAGGAGCAGGTTCTGGCCACCAGGCCCTACACCGAAAAGGCCTGGGAGATCCTGACCCACCTGGCCGCGCAGCGGGGAGCCGACGAGGAAGCACACCCATTGCTTCGCGTGCGCGACGAGGTCAGCCGGGCAGGCTTGATCCTGATCACCGCCGACAAGGGCCTGGCTGGCAGCTACAACCACAACATCATCCAGGCAGCATGGCGCTTTGTCAGGGCACTGCCCTATCCGGTAGAGATCGTCACCGTGGGCAGACGTGGGCGAGATGCCATGTGGCGCCTCAGGCAGAACATTGTGGCCGAGTTCACCGACCTGCCGGCCCAGCCCCGCATTCTAGACGTCAGCCCCATTGCCCACACCGTGCTGGACGGCTTTGTCTCGGAGCACTATGACGTGGTGTATGTGGCATTCACCGATTTCGTAAACACCCTGCGGCAGGAGCCGGTCATCTGGCAACTCCTGCCGCTGCATGCTTTGCAGGTGGCCGCCTCGGCGCCCGTCTCCGAGTTTCGCTCTCTCGAGCCGGCCGAGTCCACGGTGGAGTATATCTACGAGCCCGATCCGCGGACCATCCTGGACACCGTGTTGCCGCGCTTCACAGAGCTCCAGATCTATCAGGCGATCCTGGAATCACTGGCCAGCGAGCACAGCGCCCGCATGGTGGCCATGCGCAACGCGACGGAGAATGCCAATGAGCTCTTGGACATTCTCACCCTGACCTATAACCGCGCCCGGCAGGAAGCCATCACCAAGGAGATGCTCGACATCGTCGGTGGTGCCGAGGGTCTTCGCAGCGCGCGGGCCTAGAGCAAAAGACTAGCTGAGGAGGACTGATGGCTCAACAGAGCAAGGGTCGTGTGATGCAGGTCATGGGCCCCGTGGTAGACCTCGAATTCCCGGAGGGCCAGCTGCCCGAGATCTATGATGCCGTCGAGATCCCGCGCAATGGCGGCCGGCTGGTGGTCGAAGTGCAGCAGCACCTGGGCAACGATAGGGTGCGTGGCGTGGCCATGGATGCTACCGACGGCCTGCGGCGTGGCATGGAGGCCCTCAACACCGGCAGTCCGATCATGGTGCCGGTCGGCGAAGGCACCCTCGGTCGGATCTTTAACGTCCTCGGCGAGCCCATCGACAACCAGGGACCGGTGGACGCCGAAACCTTCTATCCCATCCACCGGCCGGCACCGTCCTTCGAGGAGCAGGTCACCCGGCCCGAGTTCCTGGAAACCGGACTGAAGGTCATCGACCTCATCGCTCCCTTTACCCGCGGTGGCAAGACTGGAGTTTTCGGCGGCGCCGGAGTGGGCAAGACGGTTATTATCCAGGAGCTCATCCGCACCTTTGCCACGGTGCACAAGGGCTATTCGGTCTTTGCCGGGGTGGGTGAACGCTCCCGCGAAGGTAACGACCTGTGGCACGAGATGATCGAGTCGGGGGTCATCGACAGCGTGGCCATGGTTTTTGGCCAGATGAACGAGCCGCCGGGCGTCCGCCTGCGGGTGGGCCTGACGGGCCTGACCATGGCCGAGTACTTTCGCGACGAAGGCCGGGACGTGCTGCTCTTTATCGACAACATCTTCCGGTTTGTCATGTCCGGCTCAGAGGTGTCGGCCCTTCTAGGGCGCATGCCAAGCGCCGTGGGCTACCAGCCTACCCTCGGCACAGAGATGGGCGAGCTCCAGGAACGGATCGTGAGCACGCGCAAGGGCTCCATCACCTCGATGCAGGCCGTCTATGTGCCGGCCGACGACTATACCGACCCCGCCCCGGTGGCGACCTTTGCCCACCTCGACGCGACGATCGCCCTGGAGCGCTCCATCGCCGACCAGGCCATCTATCCCGCGGTCGATCCCCTGGGCTCTACGTCGCGCATCCTCGATCCCCGCGTCGTCGGCGACGAACACTATAACACGGCTCGTGAGGTGCAGCGCGTGCTCCAGCGCTACCGGGACCTGCAGGACATCATCGCCATCCTGGGCATTGACGAGCTTTCGGAAGAGGACAAGCTGGTCGTCTCGCGGGCACGCAAGATCCAGCGCTTCCTCAGCCAGCCCATGTTCGTCGCCGAGCAGTTCACGGGGCGCGAAGGTCGCTACGTGACGGTCGAAGAGACCGTGCGCGGCTTCAAAGGCATCCTCGATGGCAACCACGACGACTTGCCGGAGCAGGCATTTTACATGGTCGGCGGCATTGAGGAGGCCGTGCAGCGTGCCAGGGAGCTGAGGAGTTAAATGGCGCAGCTACACCTCGAAGTGGTGACGGCCGAGCGTAAGGTCTTTGAGGACGATGTGACCATGGTCGTGGCCCCGGGCATCGAGGGCCAGCTGGGCATCCTGCCCCACCACGCTCCGTTGATGACGGCCCTGACCTACGGCGAGCTGCAGATCCAGCGCGAGGGGCAGGAGGAACTCTTTATTGCCATCGGCGGAGGCTTCATGGAGGTTGGCCCGCGGCACGTCATCATCCTGGCCGACTCGGCAGAGCGGGCCGACGAGATCGACATCGCCCGGGCAGAAGAAGCGCGGCAGCAGGCGGAGAAAACCATGGCCCAGGTACAGCGCGAGGACGTGGACTATGCCCAGGCTGAAGCCGCTCTGCGCCGCTCCCTTATCCGTATGAAGGTCGCCAGGCGCGCACAGAGAGGTCCTGTCCGGCGAACCGATTTGGAATAGCACAAGGGCGCCAATCCGTATAGCAGGTAATACACGGGGACGGGGACAGCCCGTCCCCTGATCTGCTTGGCAGAAATATATAGTGGGTGATAGACGATGCTGACAAAGCACATTGGTGTAGATCTGGGGACAGTGAACGTCCTCGTCTGGGTTAGGGGTAAGGGGATCATTCTGCAGGAGCCCTCGGTAGTGGCCATCGCTACGAACGACAACAAGATCGTGGCCGTGGGCAGCGAGGCACGGGCTATGCTGGGACGCACGCCCGAAACCATCGAGGTCGCGCGGCCGCTGCGTGACGGCGTGATCGCGGACTATGTGGTAACCGAAGCCATGCTGCGCTACTTTATCGAGAAGGTCGCCGGCCGACTGCGACTGTTCAAACCGATCATCTCGATCAGCGTGCCCGTGGGCGTGACGAGCGTCGAAAGCCGGGCAGTTCACGATGCGGCTATCCAGGCCGGGGGACGGGAAGCCTACTTGATCCCGGAGCCCCTCGCTGCCGCGCTGGGCGCCGGTATGCCGGTGAATACGCCTACGGGCAACCTCGTGATCGACATCGGCGGGGGCACCAGTGAAGCGGCCGTCATCGCCATGAACGGCATCGTCGAGTACACCTCGGTGCGCGTGGGCGGCAATCGCATCGACGAAGCCATCATGAGCTACGTCAAACGCAAGTACAACTTGATGATCGGCGAGCAGACGGCCGAGGAGGTCAAGATCACCGTGGGCAGCGCCCTGCCCCTCCCCGAGAATTTGACCATGGAGGTGCGGGGGCGAGACCAGGTGTCAGGGCTGCCCAAGACGATTCGCGTTACCTCGGGCGAGATCACGGAGGCCATCGCCGAGCCATTGATGACCATCGTGGGCGTCGTCAAGAATGTCCTGGAAAAGACTCCTCCGGAGCTGGCATCGGACGTCATCGATCGCGGCATCGTCATGACGGGCGGCGGTGCCCTGCTGCGCTGCTTCCACCAACTCCTGACCAAGGAGACGGGCGTGCCCTGTTACGTGGCGGACAACCCCATCGCCTGTGTGGCCCTTGGCGCCGGCAAGGCCCTCGAAAACTATGAAGTGATCCGCCGCAGCCTGCCTGCCTACTAGACGGATCCGAAGCAGAACGGGCTGCCCGTGAATAGGGCAGCCCGTTCTGCGCTTTCGTGGCCGGTGTGAGCCCTTCTGCCGCGCCACGTCGGCGCGTTGCCATGGCGGGAGCGCCGTCTACAGATAGTAGGTCATGCGCTGCAAATAGAGGACCGGGTCGATATACTGCACGTGAACGTCAGGTGGGACGGTAACGGTGATGGGTGCATAGTTCAGAATGGCCTTCACACCGCCCCGCACCAGCTCGTCCACAACCCCCTGGGCTGCACCCGCGGGCACGGCGGTGATGGCGATCTTGATCCCCATCTCCTGTACCTGGTCGGCCAGGCAGCAGCCATCGCGGATCTCGAACCTCCCCAGGCGGCGGCCGATCTTTTGCGGGTTGTTGTCATAGACCGTGATGAGATGAAAACCCCACTCCTCAAAACCACCATAATGCGCAATAGCATGCCCCAGGTCACCGGCACCCACGAGCACCATGTCCCAGGTGCGGTCCATCTGCAAGATGCGTCGCAGCTGGTCCCGCAGATAGGCAACGTCATAGCCCATCCCCTGTTTCCCGAACTCGCCAAAGTGGGATAGGTCCTTGCGGATCTGCGCCGAGCTCATGCCCAGCCGCTCAGCCAGCTCCTTGGAGGCTGTAATCTTGACGCCTTCCGCCAGCATGTGCGTCAGCGCGCGCAGATAGACGGGCAGGCGCCCAATGACAATGTCCGGAACTTCGGTGGCTTCTGGCATGTTTTCCTCCTTGCACTTCGCGGACCTTGTGAAAAGCCGCACACGTCCCCCGTATCATACCACACATGGTGCGCGAGCGCAAGAAATATCAAAATGCGTTGGTCTCGCCCGCCTTTTTCTGTAGCTCGTACAGCTTGTTGATCGCTTCGAGGGGTGTCATGGCACTGATGTCCAGCCGGCGAAGGTCGTCGGCCAGGGGGTCAGTGGCGGCAAAAAGGGAGAGCTGCCGCACTTCCACGCTCCTGGGCCTGGAGCCCGGCGCCCGAGCTTCCTGTTCGAGCTCCCTCAAGATCTCTTGCGCGCGCTGGATCACGGGCCGCGGTAGCCCGGCGAGCTGTGCCACGTGGATGCCGTAGCTGCGATCGGCCCCGCCAGGCACGATGCGCCTCAAGAACACAACCTTGTCTTTCTCCTCGGCCACTGCGACGTTATAGTTTGCCACCCCGGGCAGCATATCGGCCAGCTGCGTGAGCTCGTGATAGTGCGTGGCAAAAAGCGTTTTGCAGCGCAGGCGAGGATGGTTGTGGATGTGCTCGACCACTGCCCAGGCGATAGAGATTCCGTCGTAGGTGCTGGTGCCGCGCCCCACTTCGTCAAGCACGAGCAGGCTGCGCGGCGTGGCGTGGTTCAGCAGGTTGGCGGTCTCGATCATCTCCACCATGAAGGTTGACTGGCCGGCGCTGATCTCGTCCTGGGCGCCGATACGCGTGAAGATGCGGTCCACCAGCCCGATGTGCGCCTCCTCGGCCGGCACAAACGAACCGATCTGCGCCATGAGGACAATGAGGGCCACCTGGCGCAAGTAGGTGCTTTTGCCCGCCATGTTGGGGCCGGTAATGACCAGCAGCCTCGACTGCCCGCCCAGCTCGGTGTCGTTTGGCACAAAGGGCTCATCTCTCTGGGCAATCTCCACGACGGGATGACGCCCGGCCAGGATGCGCAGCTCCTCTCCGGCGGACAGCTCCGGGCGCACGTAGCGGTGCATGACCGCGACCTCGGATAGGGAGGCGACTACGTCTAGCTGGGCCAGCGCTCGGGCCACGGCCAACAGGCGCTCTGCAGCGGCGCCCACCTGTTCCAGGACTTGGCGGTAGATCCGGCCTTCCAGCTCGAGGATCCGCTCCTGTGCGTTCAGGATGAGTGATTCGTACTCCTTGAGCTCGGGCGTGATATAGCGCTCGGCATTCACCAGGGTTTGCTTGCGGATGTACTCTTCGGGGACCAACTCGGCGTTGGCCCTGGTAATCTCCAGGTAGTAGCCAAAGACCTTGTTGTACCCCACCTTCAGGTTCTTGATGCCCGTCCGGGCACGCTCCTGTTTCTCGAGATTGGCGACCCACTCTCTGGCGTTTCGGGCGGCACTGACCGTGTTGTCCAGCTCGGCCGAGAAGCCCGGCCGGATGACGCCGCCAGCACTCAGCGTGACCGGCGGATCCTCGGCGATGGCCTGCTCGATGAGAGCGACCAGATCCTGGCAGGGATGCAGGGCCGCCAAGGAGCGCAGGAACGGGAGATCGGAGTTCTGCGTGTCCACCAGCTCGCGAATGGAGGCCAGGGCCACCAGGCTCTGGTGAATCGCCACCAACTCGCGGGGCCGGGTCACGCCCTGCACCACGCGGCTCGTCAGGCGCTCCAGGTCCGACACGTCCTTGAGCAGAGCGCGGAGGCGGAGGCGCAGCGAACTGTCGCGGTAGAAGGCCTCCACCAACTCCAGCCGCTCCGTGAGGCCCGTCAGATCCACCAGTGGCTGGCTGAGCCATCGGCGCAGCAGGCGGCTGCCCATGCTGCTGACCGTCACGTCCAGGACGCCGAGGAGCGATCCCTGCAGCGCACCCCGGCGCAGGCTTTCCGTCAGCTCCAGGTTGCGGCGGGTTGCGGCGTCGAGCACCATGAACTGCTCGGTGGAGTAGGTGTGAAGGCTGGACAACTGGCCGAGGGGACCGCGCTGCGTCTCACCCAGGTAGTGCAACAGCCCGCCGGCGGCCCGCGTGGCGGCCGGCAGCCCGGCCAGGCCAAAGCCGTCGAGGCTGCGAGCCTGGAAGTGATCGAGGAGCGCCTGACGGGACGTTTCCAGCTCGAACGGCCAACGCTCGTGGCCGGTGAGGGTCCAGCCGTCGGGCCCCGGCCCGGTGCCCGCCTGAAGCCAATCGCGCAGCCGGTCCACGTCGCACGTGACGATCTCGGCCGGGCGGAGGCGCTCGATCTCGGCCACAACCAGTTCCAGGATGTTCTCGCCCACCAGCTCGGTGGCCGCGAACTCGCCGGTGGTGATGTCGGCCAGCGCCACGCCGGCCCGGTTTCCTTCCACCACGACCGACAGCAGGTAGTTGTTGCGGCGCTCGTCCAACAGCGTGGGCTCGATGACCGTGCCCGGCGTTACCACCCGCACTACTTCGCGCTCCACCAGGTCCCGGCCGTTGATTTCGCCCACCTGCTCGACAATGGCGACCTTGTGGCCGGCCTGGATTAGTCGGGCGAGATAGCCCTCTACGGAGTGATAGGGCACGCCGGCCAAGGGTACGCGTTGATCCTTCCCCACCGGACGGGAGGTGAGGACAATGTCGCACACGCGGGCGACGACTTTGGCATCATCGTCGAACGTCTCGTAAAAGTCGCCCAGACGAAAGAGCACGATCGTGTCGGGGTACTGCTTCTTGATGCGCAGGTATTGCTGGCGCATCGGCGTCGTCATGACCGGCCTTCCTCCCACTCCCGGACAGAGTCAGGGTGTCTTCTTCCACGTGTCTAAATGGCGCCCTATTTTACCACCACAGCGCCCGGCCTGCAAGCTACCTCTAGCCAGGTTGCAGGAAGCGGCTTGCCAACTGCCGCCAACCATGCTATACTTGGCCGCGTGCAGAAGGTCGAGGGAGGGTTGAGACGGTGTCAGAGCGTACGCACGGCGACGAGTTAGCGGCCCTAACCGCGATTGCCGCGCAAGTGAACTGCACCCAGGAGCTTGACGAGATCCTGCGCGGTGCCCTCAAGGTCACGCTGGAGGTCACTGGGGAGGACTCGGGCGAGATCATGCTGCTGAACGAAGAGACCGGCGAGCTCGTCCTACAGACGTACCAGGGTGTTTCGTCCGATTTTGTTGCCGACGAGTCACGGATTCCCTTGGGCGAGTGCCTTTGCGGGCGGGCTGCGGCGTCGCGCCTCATCCTGTCGACCACGGATCTTGCCCGCGAGCCTGCCCGCACACGGTCCGCCTGCCTGCGCGAGGGCTTTCGCTCCTGCATCCGCCTGCCCCTCCTGGCCCGCGGCCAAGTTCTGGGGTTACTCAACATTCAGAGCCCCACCCACCGCCGGTTCACGCCTGCTGATGAAGAGCTGCTGACCGCGATCGGCAACCAGATTGGCATCGCCATTGCCAACGCCCGGTTAATCCAGGATGCCGAGCGCGGGCAGGCGACCCTGCACGGCGTCATGAACAGTCTGGTCGATGGGCTGATCTTGGTGGACCGCCACAACCGGATCACCTACATCAACCCCTGTGCCCGGAACATCCTCGAGCTCCCCGGCCTTGACCTTGTGGGCAGCACCCTCGACGAGCTGCAAGGCGAGATCGCTGCCCGGGCAGCCCAGCCAGACGCTGTGCTAACCGAGCTGAAGCAGGCTGCCCACGAGGAGGACAATACCCCCTCCGTCGAGGTCACTCTCGCCCGGCCGGGCGATGCCACACTTCAGGTGCGCTTTTTCCCCATCCATGATTCACTCGGAAGCCACCTCGGCCTGGGACTGCTGCTGCACGACATCAACCGCGAAAGAGAGCTGGACGAGATGAAATCGCGGCTGCTGGCTACCGTGAGCCACGAGCTGCGGACGCCGCTGGCCAGCATCAAGGGTTTTGCCACCACCCTGCTGCGTGAGGATGTGGCATGGGATGAGGCCACTCGCCGCGAGTTCTTGTCCATCATCGACACTGAGAGCGACCGCCTCTCTGAGCTGATCGGCAACCTGCTCGACATGTCGCGTATCGAGGCAGGAGTGCTGGCCGTGGAAGCCGAGCCTGTCGATCTCTTCCCCCTCCTCGAGGAAACGGCGGCCCGCTTTCAGATGCTGACACGGGAACACGAAATCACACTGCGACTCCCATCGCACCTGCCGCTGGTCATGGCCGATGCCCGCCGTACCCGCCAGGTTTTGCGCAACCTCATCGAGAATGCCCTCAAGTACTCACCAGGAGGGGGTCCGGTGACGATCGCCGTCAAGCTCCAGTCTGGACAAGTGCAGATCAGCGTCGCGGACGAGGGGATTGGCATTGATGCCTACCAGCTGGATCGCATCTTTGACCGCTTCTACCAGGCAGACAGCGCGTCAACACGCGAGGTGGGCGGCACAGGCCTGGGGCTATCCATCTGCAAGGCCATCGTGGAGGCGCATGGTGGCCAGATTTGGGCCGAAAGCAAGCCGGGTAGGGGCAGCACCTTTTACTTCACCTTGCCTCTCGCCTATCTTCCCCAAGACAGCAAGGAGTGAGAGAGCAACAAATGTCCAGAAAAGCCAACATCCTGGTCGTCGACGACGAGCCCCATGTTCTAAAACTGGTCAAGGCCAACCTGGAGTCCTCAGGCTACAGGGTCCTGACTGCCGAGGATGGCGAGCGCGCCCTAAGGATCGTCGAAGAAGAAGGCCCGGATCTGATCATCCTCGATCTAATGCTGCCGCGGATGGACGGCTACGCCGTCTGCCGCCGCGTCCGGGACTTTTCCGCGGTGCCGGTCATCATGCTGACCGCGCGCAGCGCCCAGGTGGACCTCGTCCACGGTTTTGAGGTTGGAGCAGACGACTATCTCACCAAGCCATTTTCCGTCACCGAGCTTCTGATGCGGGTGCAGGCGGTTTTGCGCCGGAGCAAGTGGCCGGAGGAGATTGCGGGGCGGCAGGCCTTTGTCGCCGGCCCCATCGAGATCGACTTTGCCCAACATCGGGTAACGGTCAGCGGCGAAGCGGTCAAGCTCACGCCCACCGAATACCGTCTCCTTGCCTATCTGGCGAGCAATGCGAACCGCGTGATCCTGCATCGTGAGTTGCTGCGCGCCGTCTGGGGGCCGGAATACGGCGAGGAAACTGAGTACCTGCGCGTCTATGTCCGCTATCTGCGCCAGAAGCTGGAGGCCGATCCTGCCGTGCCACGCTATCTACTCACCCAGCCCGGTGCCGGTTACATGTTTTTCCTGCCCGAAGAAAGCCGGGTATAGCTCATCGCCTCTTTTGACTTCAGCCTGCCCTTGTGCTAAGATGGTGCCGGACGGAGCGAGGACGGGGCTCCACCTTTAATGCAGTCTTAACGGCCGGCTGCCATGCCTTAACAGCCCTCTAACCAAGACCGCGGTATTATGAGGCATGGCACAAAACTGTGTGCTTGTTATCGAGCACAACTGGCACCTGCGCAGACTGATCAAGGCCAACCTGGAGGCCCTGGGGCTCGAGGTCCGAGAAGCGGTAAGCAAGCGACACGGGCTCCAACGCCTCGACGAAGGGCGGCCTGATCTTATCCTTCTGGACTTGGACCTGCCGGCCGGGATAGACCTGTTGAGTTCGTTACGCAGGCGGTACGCTGCCGAGCCGGTGCCCGTGATCCTGATCGCCGGCGAACCGCCCGATCGTGCCCTGCTGCAGCGAGCCGAGGTGCGCGGACACCTGCTCAAGCCCTTTGGGGTTCCAGGGCTGTTGGAGCAGGTTGAGCGCCTTCTGGGCACGGCAGCGCCGAACGTTTGATACGTCCGAGATAACTCCGAAGAAGGAGCGCAGAAAAATGAAAGCAATGACGAAGGAAAACCTGCAGGCAGCCCTGGCCGGCGAGAGCCAGGCCTTCATGAAGTACACGGCTTTTGCTGCCCAGGCGGCCAAGGAGGGCAAGCCCAACATTGCCCGCATCTTTGGGGCCATCGCCCATGCCGAACAGGTGCATGCCCTGAACCACCTGAGGGAGCTGGGGGTCATCTGCAGCACCGCCGACAACCTGCAGGCAGCGATCGACGGTGAGACGTTCGAGGTAGACGAGATGTACGCTGCCTACCTGTCTGTGGCCGAGGCCCAGGAGGAAAAGGGAGCCATGCGCAGCATGACCTACGCCGTGGAGGCCGAAAAGATCCACGCGGACATCTATGGCGAGGCCAGGAAGAAGGCGCTGGTGGGCGAGGACATGGAAATCGGCGAGGTCTATATCTGCCCCGTGTGTGGCTTTACCCATATCGGCGAGCCCCCGGACCGCTGCCCGGTGTGCAAGGTCAAGAAAGAGAGCTTCAGGGTCTTCTAACGCATGCCAGCGATCTTTCCCTTCACGGCCATCGTCGGCCAGGAGACGATGAAAACGGCGTTGATCCTCAACGCCATCAGCCCCCGCATCGGCGGCGTGCTCATACGCGGCGAGCGAGGCACGGCCAAGTCCACCGCCGCCCGCGCTCTGGCGGCGCTGCTGCCCGACATCCAGGTCGTGGCCGGTTGTCCGTTCAACTGCGATCCCGAGCAGATCGAAGGGCTCTGCGACAATTGCCGCGAGCGCCTGGAACAGGGCGAGACACTCCCCCGCACCTCACACCGGACACGCTTCGTCGATCTGCCTGTTAGCGCGACCGAAGACCGGGTTGTGGGCACCCTGGACATCGAGGTCGCGTTGACAACGGGCCACAAGGAGTTCGAGCCCGGCGTGCTGGCGGCCGCTCATCGTGGCTTGTTGTATGTCGACGAAGTGAACCTGTTGGATGACCACGTGGTCGACCTGCTCCTCGACTCGGCGGCGATGGGCCGCAACGTCGTGGAGCGCGAAGGGATTTCCTTCACCCATCCGGCGCGCTTTATCCTGGTGGGCACGATGAATCCGGAGGAGGGTGAGCTGCGCCCGCAGCTCCTCGACCGCTTTGCCCTGTGCGTCGAGATCCGCGGCATCGCCGCGTCGAAGGCTCGGGTCGACATCCTTGAGCGTACCGTGCAGTTCGAGAGCGACCCAGAAGGCTTCCGGGCCGAGTGGGAACCCTACGAGCGGCGATTGAGCGAGGACATTGCCCGGGCGAGGGCAGCGCTGCCGAGCGTCACCTACCAGCCACAGGACCTGTACATGATCGCGGAGTTGACTACCAGCTTCGAGGTCGATGGTCACCGCGCCGACATCGTGATCTTGAAGACGGCCCTGGCCCACGCGGCCCTGCGCCTGGCGCGCAACGGAGCGCAGCCTGACGAGGCGGCCATTACCGAGCTGGACATCCTGGCCGCGGCCGAGCTGGCCCTGCCCCACCGGCTCAAACGGCTGCCGTTCCAGGAGACGGAGAACCGCATGGGCGAGTTGTCAACTCGGCTTGACCAGGCTCGCCGGGAAGTGGAAACCGCCAAGACCAAGGGGGCCACCATGGTCGAGGCTTCCACGACCGCGGGAAAAAAAAAGAACTGACAGATGACGAGGAATCCTCCTCCCAGGGCGGCAGCATCGACCTGGGAGGAGCGGGGGCTCCGCTCAAAGGCCACGTCGCGGACCCGATGGGCCAGGGTGGCGGTGAGCAGGTAGATCTCGTCGTGCCCGTGGGCGACATCTTCCGTCCGCGCCGGGTCGAGTCGCCCATGGACCGCCTGACGCGGCGGGCAGCCGGCAAGCGCTCAACGACCCGCACCAACCGCAAGCGCGGCCGCTACATCTATGCCCGGCCCGCAAAGGGCGATCTCAGCGACATTGCCCTCGATGCCACCATCCGCCAGGCTGCCCTGGAGCAGGTCAGGCGCCAGACAGAATCGGGCGCTTTTCAAGTCCTTCCCGAGGACGTACAGAAAAAAGTCCGCGTCCGGCGCGCCTCAAACCTCATCCTCTTTGTCGTCGACGCCAGCTGGAGCATGGCCGGGGCACAGCGCATGGAGGCGACGAAGGGTGCCATCATGTCGCTCCTCGTCGACGCCTATCAGAAGCGCGATCGCGTTGGGCTGGTCGTCTTTCAAAAGGAAGAGGCGCGCCTGGTGTTGCCCTTCACATCCAGCGTCGAGCTGGCCCAGCGCGCCCTGCGCCACCTGCCAGTGGGTGGCAAGACCCCCCTGTCCGCAGGTCTGATGCTCGCCTACCGCACCTTCCGCCGCGAGCTACGGCTGCATCCCAAGGCCATGCCCCTCATGATCCTGCTCACCGACGGCGCCGGCAACGTCTCCTTGACAGAGACACCGCCCCAGGAAGAGGCGCAAAAGGTCGCGGATCTGATCCGGCGAGCGGGGATTCACTCCCTGGTCGTCAACATGGAACACCAGGCCTACGACCGGGGCCTGGCCGGCAACCTGGCCGAGACGATGGGTGCTCCCTGCTATTGCCTGGCCGAGCTGAAGGCCACGGAGCTGTACCGCACCGTGCGCGATGAATTGGAGGCCCAGTGACCTATGGGTGACAACGGCACGCTGAAGATCCTAATCCTGGCCGCAGAAGTGGTGCCCTTTGCCAAGACGGGCGGGCTGGCCGATGTTGCCGGCGCCCTGCCAAAGGCGGTGCGCAACCTGGGGCACGACGTGCGCGTGGCCATGCCTCGCTACGGGAGGATCGACCCCGGCAAATTCGGGCTGCAAGAGGTGGTGCCCACCTTCGACGTGCCATTGCACCGCGCCACCCAGCCGGCGCGCATCCTGGAGGGCCGCATCGGCAGCGATGTGCCGGTCTACTTTGTCGACAATGCCCATTACTTTGAGCGCGAAGGCATCTATATGTACCCCGACGATGCCGACCGCTTTATCTTTTTCTGCCGGGCCGCTCTTGAAGCGCTCAAGCACCTCGATTGGCAGCCAGACGTGATCCATTGCCACGACTGGCACACGGCCATTGTGCCCAACTGGCTGGCGACCATCTACAAGAACGACCCCTTTTTCGCTCGCACCGTGACCATTTACACCATTCACAACCTGGCCTACCAGGGGATTTTTGGCTATCGCGTCCTGGAGATCGCGGGCCTTGACGAGTGGGGCTTCCAGTACCATGCCGAGATGGCCGACCTGAACGAAGTGGTCGATCTCATGGGCCGCGGCATCTACTGGGCCGACATCGTCAGCACGGTGAGCGAGACCTACGCCCGCGAGATCCTGACACCGGAGTTCGGTGAGCGGCTGGATCCCCTCCTCCGCGACCGGCGAGATAGGCTCTTTGGCATCCTGAATGGCATCGACTATGAAGTCATCGATCCCGCCAGCGACCCGCACATCGCCGTGCAGTACGACATGGAGACGGTAGCGCGGCGCCGGCAAAACAAGAGCGCCCTGCAGCGCGAGGCCAAACTGCCCGAAGAGCCCGACGTGCCTGTCCTGGGCATCATCTCCCGGCTGAACGACGCCAAAGGCTTTGACATCCTGGGCGAGGTCATCGACCACGTTCTCGACCTCGGGGTGCAGATCGTGCTCATGGGCACCGGCGAGCAGCATTATCACGACCTGTTCAGCCGGATGGTGGAGCAGTATCCGCAGCAAGTCGCCATCTTCCTTACCTTTAACACACCCTTGGGGCAGCGCATCTACGCCGGCAGCGACATGTTCCTGATGCCCAGCCGGGTAGAGCCCTGCGGCACCAACCAGCTCGTCGCTTTGCGCTACGGCAGCGTGCCGATCGTGCGGGCCACCGGCGGGCTGGCCGACACGGTCCAAGACTATCATCCGCGCGCCGGGCAGGGCAACGGCTTTGTCTTTCGCAGCTACGACCGCTGGCTGCTGTTTGCTGCCGTGGTGCGCGCCGTGGAAACCTACAAGCATCACGACGCCTGGCAGCAGCTGCAGAAGCGGGGCATGGCGGCCGATCACTCGTGGCACAGGTCGGCCATCAAGTACGTCGACCTCTATCGCCGAGCAATTGCCAGCCGCATCCCGCGCGCCGGCCTCGAAAAATACCAGGTCCAGGAGTGAATCACGACGAGCCCCTGGCCGAGGCTCCTTCCCCAGCCGCCCGGAGTATCGCCGAGCTCGATCGCCTGGTGGCCGAGCTCGGCGAGGAGGAACGGGAGCACTTCGGGCGGATCCTACTGCTCGACGCGGCGACAGGTCGAGCCGATCCCCCCGAAACAATGCACGCCTGGCTCGAAAAACACTTTGGCTCGGTGGCAGCGGTCTGCTCCCAGCGGGTGGTCAAGGTCACGAATCGCTTCACCCTGGAAGGTGCTCTCTTTAACGTACTGCGCGCCAGCCGCCCGCTCGAGGAGCCACCGGGCGGCGGAAGCTTGCGCCTCGAAGAGGCAATCCGTGACAGCGCTGGCGACCCCTTTTGCCGCCCAGAGGAGGCCACACCGGCCGATCCCTTCGGCCGGGTCCGTGGCAAGCACAGCGTCTCTGCCTCCAACGCGGCCAAGTCCGATGGCTGGCACGGCGTCATCGTCTTTGACGAGCACGCCCCACTCCGCTTCTCGGCCGAGCAGGTCGTCGACTACCTGGACACAGGCCAGGCGTGGTTCGCCAAGGCACACGAGGTCGACCCGTCTGCCTGCTATCCGTTCTTCCTCTGGAACTGCCTCTGGCGCAGCGGAGCCTCCGTCCTCCATGGGCACGCGCAGGTGTTGTTGACCCGCAAAATGCACCTGGCCCGCGTCGAGAACTGGCGGCGAGCAGCCTTTGACTACGGGCAGGCGTGGCGCTCGGACTATTTCCAGGACCTCATCAGCGTACATCGCAGCCTGGGTTTAGCCATCCCGCACGGCACCGCCACCATCCTGGCTTCCCTCACCCCCGTGAAGGAAAAGGAAGTCCAGGTGATCGCCCAGCGCCTGGACGCCGACGCCAAGGCAGCCGTGTACCGGGTACTGAGGGTCTTGATCGGGAAGCTGGGGGTGCAGAGCTTTAACCTGGCCCTCTACCAGCCTCCGCTAGCGCCGGTAGCCGAGGATTGGGAAGCCTTTCCCTTTGTCTTTCGCATCTTGGATCGCGGCCGGCTGGAGAGCAGGGCTTCAGACCTGGGAGCCCTGGAGATCTTTGGTCAGAGCGTCATCGCCAGCGACCCGTTCAGCGTGGCCGCTGCCCTCATGGACCAAACCCCGGAGGATGTGCAATGAAGATGTCGGTTCGTGCTATTGGCCTCGCCTCCCTGGCAAAAATGGGCTGCCTGTTGGGCATAGTAGCCGCCTTCCTGCCAAGCTTGCTGTGCGGGATCCTGGCGACCGCGGCTGCCGCCATGCTGCGCGGGTGGCTCGAAAGCTGGCAGGCAGCCGCGATCCGCTTCGACCTGCCCCTGATCGGCGAGCAGGTTCTCAGCCTTAACCTGGTCAGGATGCTGCGCCTCGAAAATTTGCTGTCCTTCCTGGACACCGTCACGGCTGCCTCGTTCGTGACCCTCGCCCTCGTTGTCCTGGCGTTGGCCCTGGTGAGCGGGCTCTTTGTGGCCGTCATCGTTACGCTCGTGGGCCTGGCCTACAATTTT
Source organism: Anaerolineae bacterium (assembly GCA_041300865.1). GTDB lineage: Bacteria > Chloroflexota > Anaerolineae > JAAYZQ01 > JAAYZQ01 > JAAYZQ01. Next base: position 26,799 of record JBFYTF010000217.1, on the reverse strand, counting down.
GTGGCCTCGACCACGGGCGGCCTGGTCGTCGAGATGAAGCCCCTGGCCGGGCAGGAGCGGCGCCCAGAGCGCGAGTCCTCAGAGCCGCGGAGTGGCGGCTGACAGGTTTGTCTGCCTGCAGCTAACCCGGACCAGTCCGGGACTCCTCTGTTGTCAAGCGCGCTGTGCCTTGAGCGCGCCTCCGTGACCAACGTATGTCCGCTTGCCTGAAGCGCCAAAAAATGGTACAATGGGCCCCGTAAAGAAGAGAGGATCTCGTGTTCGGACCGTTCAGCGCGGGCGACAGCCTGCGGATTTACCGGCTTCAGAGGCGCGGAGTCTCTCTCGACCTGCGAAGGGACCTGACACAGCCGTGGTCTCCGCTCAGGGAGGCCTGGTTGGCGTTCTTGACCCAGCAGGCGATGGGACAACCGACGTACGTCCTGACCGACCTACAGCAGGGTGACGGCTTTGTGCAGCTTCGGTACCGGCCTCACCAGGCCGCTGCCGACGTGATCTTTTTGGCGCCGCTGCTGGGCAATACGGAGAAAGCCTTCAAGGCCGTTGCCCGCCTTCTGGACGGCGCGGGTATCGAGGCGGCAGGCCGGGGCATCCAACGCATGTTTGCCGACCTTCCTCAGCCGGGCGTGGTGGCCGACCTGTTCCAGCAGTCTGGGTTCACGTTCTATGCCCAGGAGGACATCTACCGCTTGGCGCAGCCCGTGAGCCGCGAACCGGGCAGCGATGCCCCTGACTTGCGAGGCCTGCACGGACTTCGGCCGCAGCGCGCTGAGGACTGGCCGGCCCTGCAAAAACTCTTTGTGGCCATCACACCTCAGAGAATCCGGCAGGCTGAAGGAGGAATCGGCGTGTCGGTCGGCCACGACACCTCGCAGCGCTACATCCTGCCCGGTGCAAACGGCGACGAGGCCTGGGCGACCCTGAGCGTGCGCACCAGCCGTGCCGCGCACTGGCTGCGACTGGTGGTCCATCCGGATGCGCATGACGTGGCGGCTGTGCTTGTGCCGTGGGCTTTGCAGACGCTCTCCGGGCAGGCGCCACGCCCGGTGTACTGCAACGTCCGGCAGTACGAGGGGGGGGTGCGCGCCGCGTTAGAGGCGGAGGGATTCGAGTTGTACACGACGCGGACGCTCGCGGTGAAGCACACCTTGGCCTGGAGCAAGGCCCCGGCCTTGGAGCTGCTGCCAGGCATGAAGAGCAGCGCCGAGGCGGTGCCGCCCGCGTATCACATCAATGGCGAGTCTGATCCTCAGGCCTCCACCAGCCGGCTGGCGGCCACACGAGATCCCTGATCCGACCACAAGACACCAGAACCTGTTTTCGGCAGGAGTTAGAGGAGCAGATGCGAGACAATGTTACAGACGATCTAGACAACCTCCTGCGGGTGTTGCCCCTGGAGATTGCCAACGCGGTCAGAGAACAGAACGATGGCATCGACCTGTTGGAGGTGGTGTTGGACCTGGGGCGAGTGCCCGAGGCCCGGTTCCTCGAACAGGAAGTCAGGCTGGACGACCGGGAGGTAACCCGCAGCGAGATCGATTACGTCGTCGACCGCGTTTCCGACTTTACCACAGACAACCGGGCAGGCATCGAGCGCACACTGCACCGGATATCGGCCATGCGCAACCGGCGGGGCGACGTCATCGGGCTGACGCTCCGCGTGGGACGGGCGGTGTACGGCACGATCGACATCATCCGCGATCTTCTCGAGTCGGGCACGAACATCCTCCTCCTGGGTAAGCCGGGCGTCGGCAAAACGACTCTGCTGCGCGAAGCAGCGCGCGTGCTGGCGGAACAAAAGCGCGTCGTGGTGGTCGACACCTCGAACGAGATCGGCGGCGACGGTGACATCCCCCACCCGGCCATAGGCCGGGCGCGGCGGATGCAGGTGCCCGCACCCGAATATCAGCACGAGGTGATGATCGAGGCCGTGGAGAACCACATGCCGGAAGTCATCATCATCGATGAAATCGGCCGCGAGGCGGAGGCCATGGCTGCACGGACCATCGCCGAGCGCGGTGTGCAGCTGGTGGGCACTGCCCACGGGCAGACCCTGGAAAACCTGCTGCAGAACCCGACTCTCGCCGATCTGGTGGGTGGGATCCAGGCGGTCACCCTGAGCGACGAGGAGGCGCGCCGCCGGGGAACGCAGAAAACCGTCCTGGAGCGCAAGGCGCCGCCGACCTTTGACGTCCTGATCGAGATCAAGGACCGGCAGCACCTCGTGGTCCACCACGACGTAGCCGCCTCGGTCGATGCTCTGCTGCGGGGCCGCAGCCGGCCGCCCGAGACCCGCTACCGCGACGAGTCGGGCAAGGTCAAAATCGAGCAGCCGGCCACAACGCCTCAGCTCCGCGCCGAGGAGACTCCGCTCCGGCCGGCAGCGACCGTCGAGGCGCCACCGCAGCAGCGGGAGCTGCGCGTCTATGCCTACGGAGTGGGCAAGAACCGGCTGCGGCAGGCCGCACAGAACCTACACCTGCCCGTCGACATGACCGAGATGGTGCAGAACGCCGACGCGGTCCTGACCCTCAAGAACTATTACCGGCGCCGGCCCCAGCCAATCACCGACGCAGAGAAGCAGGGCGTGCCGATCTACGTTCTCCGTTCCAACACGGTGAGCCAGATGGAGAGCGTGCTGGCCGACATCTTTGGGCTGGACGTGGCGGAGCTGGATCCCATGTCCATTGCCATGCGCGAGACGGAGGAGGCAATCCAGATGGTACTGCAAGGTCAGAAGTCCGTGGACCTGTCGCCCCGCAGCTCCTATATCCGCCGCCTTCAGCACCAGATGGCTCGGGAGGCGAACCTGGTGTCGCACAGCTATGGCAAGGATCCGCGCCGGCACGTGCGGATTTTCGGTACACAGCGCCAGCCAGAGCCCGGCGTCCGATCCTGAACAAAGCGGGACAGCGGGCAGCAGATATCAAACCACAAGGAGGAGACAATGGCGTTCAAGTTCCCGTCCGATGAATGGATCAAGGCCATGGCCGTCGAGGTCAACAAGAACGAAGCGTACCGCAAGTCGGCCGCCAAGTGGGAGGGAGATTTCTACTGGGTGGTCGAGGCCGGACCTGGCATGCCGGAGCCGATGTACCTATACATCGATCTGTGGCATGGAGAGGCACGTGAGGCAGGCGTCGTAGCGTCGGAGGCCGACAAGAACCCGGAATTCATCATCCGCGCTTCCCTCCCCGCCTGGAAGCGCGTCATTGAGAAGAAACTGGATCCGATCCAGGGGATGATCACCGGCCAGCTAAAGCTGAAGGGGACCATGAGCAAGATCATGCGCTTCCCGAAGGCAGCCTCGGATCTGGTCACCTGCGCGACCCTGGTGCCAACCGAATTCCCGGAATAGCCGCCGGGGCTGCTCCTGTAGCCGAGCGCCGGCCCAAGATCAGGACACGAGATGCCCCATATCAGCCTTGGCGGCCAGAAGGTCTATTACGTACAACGGCGGCCGGCGCCGGCCAGGCAGCCGGCCGTTGTCCTCATCCACGGCGCGGGCGGCACGCACCAGCAGTGGTTGTACCAGGTGCGCGACCTCCCCGCCGCGGCTACCTTTGCCCCCGACCTGCCCGGGCACGGGCGCTCCGAAGGGCAGGGACGGAGCCTCGTGGCGGCCTACGGCGACTGGCTCCTCGCTTTTCTCGACGACCTGGGGCTCGATAAGGCGGTCCTGGCGGGCCACTCCATGGGCGGTGCCATTGCCCTGGACGTGGCCCTTCGCTTCCCGGAGCGGGTGGCTGGGCTCGGCCTGGTCGCCACGGGGGCCCGGCTGCGGGTAGCGCCGGCCATCCTGGACTGCCTGCGCCAGAACCCTGAAGAAGCTATCCGCCTCATCGCCGAGTGGTCGTACGGGGCGCAGGCACCGCCGGAAATGGTGCGCCTGGGTAGGCGACAGCTGGCGGCCGGAGATCCGGAAGTGATCTACCGAGATTTCGTGGCCTGCGACGCCTTTGACCTACGCGACCGCCTGGCCGAGATCCGCGTCCCGGCGGTGATCGTATGCGGCACCGGCGACCGGATGACGCCCGTCAAGTATGCGACTTTTTTGCGCGACCAACTGCCCGGTGCCGACCTGCGCCTCGTGGAAGGAGCGGGCCACATGGTCCTCGTGGAACGGCCTCAGGCCGTAGTCCAGGCCATGACTGCCCTGCTCCAGGCCCTGGACAAGTCGGCCGGCCGGCCGGCGCCTAGTCGAGCAACAGCCTCTTGAGAATGGGCACGGCGGCCTTGAAGGCCCTCGCCCGGTGGCTGATGCGGTTCTTGACCTCGGGCTGCAGCTCGGCCATGCTCTTGCCTCCGGCACCGTCCACGACGAAGACAGGGTCGTAGCCAAAGCCGTGCTCGCCGCGGGGCTCGTAACCGATGTGGCCCTCACAACGGCCCTCGGCCGTCTCCAGGCAGCCACCGGGCAGGGCCACAGCCACTACGCAGCGAAAGCGTGCCGCGCGGCCTTGGGGGGGAACGCCTTCCATGGCGGCCAGGAGCTTCCGGTAGCGATCCGCGTCGCCCGTCCCCGGTCCGGCGTAGCGCGCCGACCGGACCCCTGGCGCGCCGCCCAGGGCATCGACCTCCAGGCCCGAGTCGTCGGCCAGCGTCGGCAGGCCCGAGGCCGAGGCGTAGGCCTGCGCCTTCAGGATGGCGTTTTCCTCAAGGGTAGCGCCGGACTCGACCACGTCGAGGTCGAGCCCCTCTTGTGCGGGAAAGGTGAGCTCCAGCGGGAGCGCCTCAGCGGCCAGCAGCTCCTCATACTCGCGCACCTTGCCTGGATTGTTGCTGGCGATCAGTAGTTTGGCCATCTCTGCTCCTGGCGCCCGTCGTGGTGGGCCGTGTCCGATTATAGCCGATTTTGCAGCCGCGCGCAAAGTGTTGCCCGGTGCGGCGCCCCGCCCTACGGGCCATTTGCTATCTGCGCCGCCCTTGGGTACAATAGCAGGCAGACCGCAAAGGCGCCGAGGTGAAATGTGGCCATAGTCGAAGACTTTTTCAACTCCACTGCGGGAATCGTGGCCGCAGTCGCGCTGGCCGTGGCCCTAGTAGCCCTGATGGCCACCCTGTTGCTGCTCGCCCGCCAGCAGCGCCTGGTGCGCCAGTACAGCGAGCTGACCACGGGCACCTCGGGCGGCAACCTCGAAACAGTCCTGAATGACCACATCGCGCAGGTTCGCGACACGACCAGGCGCGTCGAGGACGTCGACCAGCTGGCACAGCGCCTGGAAAAGGCCGCCTACTTCAGCCTGCAGCACCTGGGCGTGGTACGCTTTAACCCGTTTCACGACACGGGTGGCGACCAGAGCTTTGCCATTGCGCTCGTGGACGGCCATGGCAACGGCGTTGTCCTGTCAAGCCTGCACGCGCGCGACGCAACCCGCATCTACGCCAAGCCCCTGAATCGCTGGGAGTCGACCTACTCTCTGACAGACGAGGAGAAGCAGGCCATTGCCCTCGCCTACCAGAAGCGCTCATAGTTGACAAATCGCTGGGGGAATGCTATAGTAGCCCTCGTTCATATCGTAACAAGCAGGCAACACGCACAAGGAGCAAGCCGTGTTCGGACGAGAAAAACAGCCGGTCCCACTGGACCGCATCGAAGTGACCGTCGGACCCACTGCCAACTTTAACGGCGATCTGGTCTGCGACGGCATTGTGAAGATCGACGGCATCTTTCAGGGCAGCATCAAGACCGTCAGCAACGTCATCATCAGCCAAAACGCCCGGGTGGATGCCGCAATCGAGGCACAGAATATCTCCGTGTCCGGCCAGGCCAAAGGGTCTATGGTCGCCAAGGGCCGGCTCGAGATCCTGTCCACCGGCCGGGTATGGGCCGACGTCACCGTCAGCAGCTTTTTGCTGGACGATGGCGGCAAGCTGCACGGTGCCCTGCAGATGTTTGGCACCGGTCCCGAACCTCAGTCTTTTGACGTTCCAACAGCTCAGCACGAGGTGCCAAGCGAGGGGTAGCCTGCCCTCGTCTGGCTCACGTCAGCCCACCCGCCAAACACACAGCCGGCGCTTGGCCTCACGACCCGAGAAGAGGCACCGGCCTGAGCGGTACCGCCGACCCTCCCCTTTGAAGGTCTCCCGCCTTTGCGCCTTTGCGGATCGGTCTTGCAAGTGCGAAGACAGCGAGGTTTGACGCAGCCTGGTTCCTGCAGTATAATAGAGGAGACCCAGAGAGGGCAAGAGCGATGCGCATTAGCACCTGTCCGGCTTGTCTCGCCGCTCCTGGACAGGTCTGCCATCCATGCACCGTCGTCACAGCGGAGCTTGACAATGGACCAAGTCAAAGACTATGACCTCCGCCTCAGCCGTCAGTTTCTGCTGGACGCCTCTACCGCGGGCGGTCTGATAAGCGCCGGGTCGGCTGCGCCCCTTGCCGCACCGGCCGCGCTCGTGACTGGGAAAGCGTCGGCAAGCTCGACGAGAGACATGACTGGCTCCGCCGTGGTTCACACAGAGCCTGTGGTTGCGAGCTCGGCAGTGGTGGATCGGCCTGCCGGCGAGCCGGTGGAAACTATCACCTGGCTGCACCTTTCCGACCTGCACTTTCGCAACGGCACGAGCTATGACGAGAACATCGTCCTGGGCGCACTCCTGAAAGACCTGGCGGAGCGTATGCAGAAGGACGGCCTGCGCCCTGATTTCATCATCGTCACCGGCGACATCGCCCACGGCGGCCAAGCAGCCGAGTACCGTCTGGCCGCCCGCTTTTTCGACGACCTGCTGCGGATCACAGGACTGGGCAAGGACCGCCTCTTCCTCGTGCCCGGCAACCACGACCTAGACCGCAGCCTCATCACCCGGGGTGCCCGGGCCATCGCCAGCTCGCTAAACGACCGCAAGAGCGTCAACGAAGTCCTGGGCACGGTTGCCGATCGGAAACTGTTGCTCGCCCGTTTCCAGGGCTACAAGGCGTTTCTCAAGAAGCACCTGGCGGGTCACCTGACGTTCGACGACAGGCGCTACTTTTACGTGAAGACCTTTGAGGTCGCCGGCCGGGTGGTCTCCGTCCTGGGCCTCAACTCGGCCTGGACCTCCTCCTCAGACGAGGACCGCAACCGGCTGCTCGTCGGCGAGCGCCAGGTGCGCGACGCCCTCGCCGAGGCGGGCACCGAGCGGGCACTCTGCCTGGCCCTCGTACACCATCCATTTGACTGGCTCCGCGATTTTGACCGAGCCGATGCCGAGGCACTGCTCCGCGGCCGGTGCCAGTTCATCCTCCACGGACACATGCACAATGTTGGCCTACTGCAGGGCCGCGATCCGGATACCGAGTGCGTCATGATAGCGGCCGGTGCCTGCTACGAAACGCGCGAGTACCCTAACAGCTACAACCTGGTGCGACTCGATCTGGCCGCCGCGCAGGGCACCGTCCACCTGCGCACCTACAGCGACCGCGGTGGCGGGTTCTGGGCCAAGGACACGACGAGCTACCGCAACGTTCCAGACGGGGTCTGGACCTTTGCCCTACCTGCTTCGATCACCGACTTGCCTCGCAGGCCCGTGACGGTGAATGGGCAAAGGCCCTACCGTTGGCCTTCGCAGTGGAAGGACCCGCGGCCGTCGCGACCGCCTGGGATCGAGGCCTGGCGCAAGCAGGCAGAGCTGAGGTTCAACCCGTTCGGCCCCGAGCAGGCAGAGAACGATCCTCTCCTCTTGCGTCTCGTCGTCGAGCCGCCTGGCTGGAAGCTGATGACCGCGCTCGAACCGGCGTTGATCTGGGGAGATGAGGGCAGTGGGCGGACCGCATCGCGGCTCCTTCTCGAACACACCTGCCGAACGCGTCGCCTCGATCACAAAGGAAGCCACGAACAGCCGGTGGACACGTTTCCCGTCAATTTGGTTCTCCAGCCCGAGGAAGGCTGCGAGCACTCGGAGAAGGGTTGCTGGCGGGCACTGACCTGGGCCCTCACCCAGGCGCTCCTGGGGTTCTTGGTACACAACCCGTCAGCCTGGTCGGCCACTCCCGTCGAGCAGCAGCTGGCACTGGGCCGCCTGATCGGCATGCACCGGGACTGGCTTGGGAACATCAAGAACTACCTGCGCCAGGCCAGCGGTGGCTCACCCGCTGTTCGAGACGTGGCAAAGCACCTGGAAAAAACGTCCAACAGCACGCGGCCTCCGGCCTTGGATGACACCGGTGAGCTGCTGCTCCTCGTGGAGCGCGCCCGGCTCTTTCCCTTTCAGCAGACACTTGTTCTCGTCGAGGTCCAGGACGGCATGTCGTCGCACATGCAGGCAAACACGGCACGCGATCTCGACACCCTGCTCCGCATGGCCCCTTTGATGGCGAGCCGTGCGGTGTATCTCAAGCTGTTTATCCCCGCAACCGTTCGCAGTCAGCTGCAGAACCATGCCCTGTGCGTGGGCTGCGCGCTGGAGTGGGGTGAGCCTGCCTTGTGGCAGATGCTCGACTTTCGCGTGCGGCAAGCGGGCGCACCTGCCTTCAACACGCTTTTCCGCCGCTGGCCCCAGGGCATCGACCCGGCCAGGATGCTGGTGCGCGCAGCCCTTCAGGATGCCGGCCCTCCTCGACAGATGATCCGGCTCGGCCAGGCACTCCTCGCCCGGCATGTGCGCCGGGACTCTTCCGATCCCAGGCTATTCTGGTCAGACCTGAAAGCCGTGCTGGACGGGAAAGACGTGCCATGACCCTGCCGCCGTTGGGCCTCGCTGTTTTCGAGAGCCTGCGGGCAGAGGATGAGCCCTGGCTGGCTCACTGTTACGTCCCGCCCGATGATTTGGCGCTGATGGCCGGCTGGCGCTCGGCCCTGGTCTTCGGCGAGGCCGGCTCGGGGAAGACGGCGCTGCGGCTCGTGTTGGAGAGGGAGTGGTGCCCAGCCGACCGGATACCGCCCGTCCTTCTCGTCAGCTGGCAGGTGACCCTGGCCGCCACGCAGACCTCCAGCGGCATGGCGATGGTGTTGGAGCAGATGGAACAGGTTTTGCACCTCGTTGCCGAGGCTCTCCTCCAGCACCTGGCCGGGTTCCCCACTTGCTGGCAGGCCGCGCGGACCTGGGCCCAGGCAACCTGTGCCTGGTTCATACGGCGCTACTGGCGAGGCGACCTGGCCCACCACGTGGCCTCCCTGGAAGGCCAATTCCCGGCCGAAGGCCTGGCCTTGCTGCAGCAGCTGGTGTCCGGCTCCATCCCCGACGTCCTCTACCCCGGCACCCCGACGTCACTGATCATCGGCGAGCTCGTCAAGGCGCTGCAGAACGTGGGACTGGAGGGGGTGCGCGTGGTAGTCGACGGGTTGGAGCCGTGGATGGCCGTCGACGCCCGGCGCCTGGCAGCGCACATGGAGCAGTTCCTCAGCGCGCTTGCCCTCTTTGAGAACTCTCGTTTCACCTACACCATGCTCTTGCCTTCGGCGCTCGAGTCGCCGCTCTGGTCGGCCGGCAGCATTGTCCGGCGTCGGGCCGACACCTACCGCCTCGAGCACAGCACTGCCAGGCTGCGGAGCATTGTCGAGCGGCGCCTGTCGCTGGCCCTCGGGGAGCCGGCCTTTGGCCTGGGCGGCCTGACGCGGGAGGCCAAGTTCGCCACCTATCTCGAGCGCTGTGGCGGCGCGTCGCCGCGGGGTTGGTTAGAGACGGCACGCCCCTTCCTGGCCGCCTACTTGCGCACTCCTGCCGTGAAAGGGAAGAGAAGAGCGCTGGGGGAGAAAGAGTGCCTGGCCGTAAAAGACCACCACGCCCCACGTCTCCACATCGATCCCGATTCGGGGCGGGTGACCGTGGGCTGGCGAGCCATATCAGGTCTGCAGCCGGGACAGCAGGCGCTGCTGCATTTCCTGTATCGACACCGCGGCCAGACCCTCGATCGCCACCAGGTCTACCAGGCCTATCTCGAGGGCACAGGCCGGGAGGTACCTTCGAGAGAATTCCCCAAGGACTATGCCAGCACCCTGGACAATGCCGTCTACCGGCTGCGCCAGGCCATCGAACCCGATCCTGCTCACCCTGTCCTGGTTCAAACCGTAAAGGGGGAGGGCTTTTGCCTGAAGAACGCGTGGTAGGTGAGGTTGGGGATAGGTAACCACGAGATGGTCAGGAGATCGGTACGAGGGCAGCACGAGTGCGACATGATACAATTCACAGTAACAAAGCTGGTCCAGGCGCAGCGCTGGCGGCTCTGCTTCTCCACTGACTGGAGTCATCTCTTGCACTGACATTGCACTTTGGCCTGACGGCGGGACTTGACAGCAGCATCTACCAGGATTGTGGCGCCAGTGAAAGGGAAGTGACTGTCTCACCGCCACAAATGGAGGCAAGGTTGGCGCAGAATCGGCTAGCCATGGACCCCCCGATCACGTTGGTACCGACCTCGAACACTAACGAAAGAGTTGAGTTGTCATGACGTCAAACATCGAATCCCCTGCCCACAGGCGGGACTTGGACCAGTGGCTGGCTGACTTGGGTTTAGACTTTGATCCGTTTCATTTCCTTGATGCAGACAACGACCCTCGCCTCGACGAGTACCTGGTTGCTCACGAGTCCTTCACGGCCATCCGGCAGGACGGTATCGCCTTCGTTTTTGCCCTGCCCGGGGGCGGCAAGTCGGCCTTCCGCGTGCGCCTGGCCAGGGCCTGTCGTGTCGGCGAGCAGGGCCGGCGGCTTTTTCCCATCGTTTACATGTTGCCGGAAAGCATCATTCTGGCCCGGCCAGAGGAGCGATCTCGAGCGCACAGCCAGGCCATCATGCAAGCTGCCGCCTTTGAGCTGCTCCTGCGGCTCGCATACCGGCCCCAGGAGTTTGTCGCTCTTACGCCTCTGGACCGTCAACTCGTTCGCCATCTCCTGGAGCAAAGTCTGCCCGGCCCCCTATCCCATTTTCTCGGACAATTGGAGACGGTCGAGGATCTCGCTCTACTGGGCCGGTCCTACGATCCTACGGCTCGCTGGTCAGGCCCACCGCGGCAGCAGGATTTACAGCAGATGGTCAGCACCATGCTAGAGACGCCCCAGCTGCCGCCAGAGGCGGTCCCGGACGAGGGCCTGAGTGCTTGGCTCGCGCTGCTAACGGGTCCTCTCGCGTTCGAAGCGGTGTACCTTTTGTTCGACGGGCTGGATGCCTACCCCGAAACGGTGCGCAGCACCGAGGAATCGCTGGCCGTGCTCGCTCCACTGCTGGAACAGGCCAGCGCCTGGGCCGGGGAACGGCTGTACCTCAAGGCGTTTCTACCTGCGGAGTTGCAGCCCGAACTGGAGGTGCGTTTCCCAGCCTTGACAGCACAGGCAGTTGTTGTTATAATGCACTGGACTCCCGAGTTGCTGGTCTCTCTTGTAAGGTGCCGGGTGGGAGCAGGGGCGGGTACTAACCCCACCAGTCTTAGCCGTTTGTCCGATCTCGGTTTCCGAAACATCGATGACGCGGTCGTCCAGGCGGTCAGGCCTCTGCCACGAGAGGTCCTGACCTTTGTTGAGCGAATGTTTTTCCAACACGTGGATCGGGATGGGCCGACCGGGAAGCTCACGCGAGGGGATTTTGAGAGGGCTCGCCAGTGGTATGAGGAGAGCAGCCGCGAGCGCATCTCTGCCCAAGACTGAATCAAATCCAGGCCAGTGGAGCGGACAGAGACTGTCGTACGCAAAACCCGAGTTTAAGCAAGAGCGGCCGCGACCAGCATAGGGAGTTGGCTCTCTTGCTACGCGCCATTCGTTCCCCAGCAGCCATGCCAGGAGGCAAGATGTCGTCAGACGAACAAGCCCCCTCAGAAACCTCCATCGCAGGTCCCCGCTACAGCGTCGATCTCTTTGTCAACCGTGATGTACAGCGCGCGCTGGTCATTGCTAGGGCTAGGGCGTTAAGCCTGGAAGAGCCCCAGCACTACCGGACGATCGTCTTTCGGGGGTACAGGGGGAGCGGCCGCACCTGGCTGCTCCGGCATCTGGCCCAGGAGCTGCAAGAGGTTCCGGGCGTCAAAGCGCAGTACATCGACCTGGAACAGTGGCAAGGTTTTGGCCTCGATCAGGCCTTTGCCGAGATTGTCGACCAGGTCGAAGCCCAGTGTAAAGACTGGCTGGACCGTTCTCCCTCAAAAGACGGTGCCACACCGGCCAGCGCTTTCCGATCGGCCCTGCCGACGCACTTGTGGGATCTGCTGCGCGAGCACGTTTTCGTGCTGCTGCTCGATCATGTCTATGAAGCGGACCACAGCCTGCTGGAGCGGCTCGAAGAGTCGTTCCTGGCAATTCTGGCGGTTGAGCCCCAGGTGCTGTTTGTCGTTGCCGGCCGCGGCGATGCCTATCTGTGGAAAACGCCCGAGCTCCGCCTGTACACCGAAGAGCATGACCTTCCACCCCTCGACAAAGAGTACACGCACGAGCAACTTCTGAAACAGAACAGGGAAGCTGCTGCTCGCGCGCCAGAGATCTATGACATCAGTTGCGGCTATCCTTTGAGCAACTATCTGCTCGCCGGCCAGCCAGCATCCGAGGCGATGAAAAGGACGGTGGAGGGCCTGCTGGATAGAGTCCCTTCGGTCGACCAGGACTGCATCAAAGCCCTGTGCGTGCTCCGTGCCTTTAACGAAGACCACATCGGTGCGCTCCTCGCAGCCTATGCCGGCACCGGTGCCCCGGACAACTGGTCCTACAGGGAGGAGCGCCAGGTACGCGATCGCTTGCTACAGACGCGCATGGTGCGCTGGAGTGAGCAACATGGCGGGTGGCAGGTGGACGGCGCCATACGGCCAGTGCTCGAGCAGTACTTGCTGGAGGCGGAGCCTGAGGTCTGGATGCGCCTGCATTGCGCTGCTTACCGCTTGCACAAGGGTTGGGAAGCCGAATACCCCGACGAGCAACAGCGCTGGCAGGAGGAATCGCGATATCACGCGGAATGCCTGGCCTCCGGCCTTTGCCGGCGACTCGCCGGAACTTCCCACAAGATAGGAGGATAAGAACGCGATGGCCGAGCCTTCCCTGACCGAGTACGCTGCTGTCCGTGCCACCCCAACGCTTGTCGATCGCCTGCCGGCCCTGGATACCATCAAGCGCGCCATCGACGATCGCTCCCGATCCTACATCGTCTACATCAGCGGAGACGGGGGTACCGGCAAGACATTTCTCACGCGTGCGATCCTCGAGCGCTGCCGGGAAGGGGGCGAGTGGCACCTGCCGGACTCGCCCTTGATCGCCACCGAAAGCGTGGTAGATTTCTACCACACCGAAACGCACAGCCTGGAAGGTTTCACGAGCGCCGTTTGGCGGGCACTCGGGAAAGCGGGGGCTCAAATGGGCAACTACATGACCAAGCTCGCCGAGTTTGAGAGCAGGAAGCCCCATCTGGCCGAGATGTTGCGGGAGCTGTCCAACCATCGTGAAGAGGTTGCACGAGCTTTCCTGCACGACCTCAACGCCCTGCCCGAAGACCACCGCTTGGTCCTGGCCCTCGACACTGCCGAAAGGCTGTTGTACGACACGGACGACATTCAAGAGGTTTTGGATCTTGGAGGAGAGACGGACCACGGCATCGCAGTTCTCCCCTGGCTGCTAGACGAGTTCTTCCCTGGCCTCGAGAACGCCGTCGTGATCATCGCCGCTCGGCCCTCGGCGGAACGTCTGAAGGACGACCTGCGGCGCGTGGTGGGAGAGCGCTTCAAAGACGTGGAACTGAGCGGCTTCGCGACCAAGGAGGATGCCGGCGCCTATTTTGATGCCGTGGCCCAGGCCGCGCGGCAAGACGGGAAAGAACAAATTGCCGAGCGGATCGACGCCATCCCGCCGGACACGCGGGAAGTGATCTGGCTGTACACCGGTGGCCGGCCGATCCTGCTGTCGCTCATGGTCGATTATCTGGTCGTCGCCAGTGAGCTGCTGCCCCTCGTCAAGGTCCCCGTGGAGGAAGCCCGCGCCCGCACACCGGCCGAACTGGAAGAGATCGCGGCTCAGCTCGAGGCCGAGCTGGTGCGCCTGTTCCAGAACCAGGGACGCCCGGCCGACGAAGCGATCCGCCTTCTGGGCTGGGCGCGCCGGGGGCTGGACGCCAAGCTGCTGGCCCACGTGAGCGAGATGGAGATCGACGAGGCGGAGGTCGTCCTGGCAGAGCTGGCAGATCTCTCCTTTGTCAAAATGCGCGAAGACGGGCGAGCGTTTGCCCACGACATTTTCGGCGAGATGCTCGAGCGCCACGTGCTCGCCACCCTGCCCAAGAAGCGCCGCGACAGGACCTACCAGGCGATCCTCGAACACTATGAGAAGGAGATCGCCCAGGCACGGGCCGACGTGGAGAGGCTGTGGGCCGCCGAGTCGGATCGGATGGGGAAAGAGCCAGACCTGCTCGCCAGAGAAAAGGTGAAACCAGAGATTGCCGAGCAACCACTCGAAAAAGCGCTGCATCGCCTGTACCGGTTGATGCCCGAAGAGGTCTTTTATCGGCTGCGTCTGAATGCGGCAGCCGGCTTTCGGGCCTATTACACCTACAAGAAAGAAGCCGGTTGGGCAAACGAGGAGACCCTCGACATGGAGCTGCGCAGCGAGCTGCTGCAGTTCGCCGCCGAGCAAGAGAGCGTCGCCCGCTTCGACGGCGTGACCCGCAATGACCTGGACCTGGATTCCGGGTTGAGCTGGATCGAGCGGAACATCCGGCGCGCCCGGTACAAGAGGGCGCTGCAGATCGCCACCGACCTGGAAGAAAAGTGCGAGGACCTGTTCGAGAAGGGTGACCCACTTGATCGGGCCCAGTTGGCCGCCTACAAAGCCCTGGCGCTGACCTACACCGGCGACGATCTGGAGCAAGCCGAGGACCTTCTGACGGAGACCGTGCGGGTATACGAAAGCTTTCACCACGAAAACCAGTTCCAGATCTGGCGGCGTGACACGGCCCTGGCCGATGCCCTCAACACCCTGGGCTTTCTCTACCGCACCCAGGGCCTTTACCCGACAGCGATTGCCGCTTACCGCCGCGCCCTGCCGCTGTGGCGCTCGCTGGCCGACCGCGAAAGAGTGCCAACCATGCACCGGGCCATCGAGGCCCAGCACGCCAATACGCTCAACAACCTGAGCTGGGCCCTGGCCTGGGTGGGGCACTTCCGGCAGGCGGAGTTCGCCTGCCAGGACGCCCTGGCCATGCGCCGTCGGCTTGGCCCCCTCGGCCCACTGGCCTTCAGCCTCAACACGCTGGGGCTCATCCAGATCAAGAACGACCAACCCCACCGGGGAGGGGTGAACTGCGCGCAGGCGCTAGAGATCTTTCGCTACCTCGAACAACCGCGTGGCGCCGGCCTGGCCCGCATTGCCCTGGCCGAGGCCCTGCGTCGGCGGGCGACCATCCCAGACCTGTACACCTCGGACAACAGGACCAACTTTCTCCTCGAGTCGGCGGAACATGCCCGGGAGGCAGTCCGTATCTTTACCGAAGAGCTGCAGGAGCCGCCCCAGTTGATCCAGGCCCGCATCGAGCAGGGCTGCACCTACCGGGATCTGGCCTCTGTACACCGGCAAGTGTGGGGATTGAACGAGAAATGCCGGGAGTTGGCGGATCTGGGGGAGCAGGCCCTGCGCAAGGCCATCGAGGCCGGAGAAGAGGAGCACAGCCTGCAGCACATGGTCCTCGACGCGCGCGTCAACCTCGCCTGGCTGTATGCCGAGATCGATGAGGTCGACCAGGCCGAATTGGAGTTGAAGGAAGCCCTCAACAGCGTGGCGCCCGAGTACCGCATCGAGGCCGCGGCCGGCCTGCCCGTAGCCAGCCTGCCGCAGTCTTTTCTGTGGGTGCAGATGGGCAAGGCTCACCTTCTTCATGGCAAAATCGCCATAGACCAATTCCAGGCATGCAAGCCGAATGACTGCCAGGGCCTCCTGGAAAAGGCAGCTGAGCACTACACCCTGGCCCTGGCATACTACGGACTCTTTGCCCCCGATTTCCGAGACATACGCCAGGGCATGAGGCGCATCTACGATAGCCTCAAAGGCCTGGGCCTGGAGTCCGAGTTTCCATCGATCCAACGCGGCGCGGGCCAAGCGGCCGAAAAGTATGGGCTCGAGCCTCAGACAGGCCTGCAGCAGTTCCTGGACGACGCCTTTGGCCTGGCTTGACGATGGTCCCGTATCGTGCATCCGCCGCTATCAGCCTCGCGATCGCGAGCTCCTCGTCGAGGTGATCGATGCCGTCTGCGGCGAATGCGCTTGGATGGCGACGACCCGGTTCGAGCCGACGGCGGGCTGGCAGCGGGCTCTTGACGAACCGGAGGGCTTGGAGCGGTGTCTGCTGATCGTGGAAGAGGGTGGAAAGGTTGCCGGCTGGTGTCGCATTTTTCCCGAAGACGACCAACCCCTGGCGCAGCGGGCCACGCTGGGCATCGGGCTGCTCAAGCCTCATCGCAACCGGGGAATCGGCACAGCCCTCGCGCGGCAAGCACTCGCCTGGGCTTGCGATGCCGGCTACGAGTCGGTCAATCTGACGACCCATGCCCAAAACGCGCCGGCCATTCACCTGTTCATCCGCTGTGGGTTTGTATTCGGCCGGCCGGTACAGGACGGTCTGATCGAGATGTGTCTTCGCCTCGAAACTGCGGGCCCGCACCGAAGGAGATGAGACTGTGACCAACAACGCGGAGCCGAATCCTGATATCCTCTTTGAGCCGATCGGACAGTCAGCCGAGCAGGATTGCGCGTGTGGCGACGAATTTGTCCTGCCGGCTACCCTACCCGCTGCCGGCGAGCCCTGGCAGGAGACCGATTGCGCCTGCCCCGATGCTCGCCGGCTCGGTGCACCCACCGCCCCGCTCCACAGGAACGCCACACTCATGCGCCGCGCTCCGCAGCTTGAACGAGCCCCTCTGTCCGGCGAGTACCAGACCGTCTTTAATCCGGCCAATCCGGTCCACATCGCCGTTCTGAACCGCCCGGGGCGGAGTCTCCTCGACAGCTTTGCCCGGCCATCGACGGTGGACCAGGTCGCCCGTCGTCTTCCGGACATCGATAGCAGCCGGCTGGCAAGCGGCGTGCAGGCTCTCACGGCGCTCAACCTGCTCGAGCCGGCCGCAGAGGTCCAACGGCAGAGCGGCGGTATGCCGGGCCCGCGGCCGGCGACCCTCAACGTGTGGCTCCACGTGACGAACGCCTGCAACCTGAACTGCGCCTACTGCTACCTGCCCAAGAATCGGGAAATGATGGACCCGGCAACCGGCCAGGCGGCCCTCGCGACAGTGTTCCGAACCGCGGTGCGCCATGGCTTCGCTGCGGTCAAGGTCAAGTATGCCGGTGGCGAGCCCACCATGAACTTTGGCCTGGTGCGAGTCCTACACGAGCGAGCCCGGGGCCTGGCTACCAGGACGGGGTTGGCGCTCTCGGAGGTGCTGTTGACCAACGGGGTAGCGCTTGCTCCCGCCATGCTGGACTTCTGCCGGTCTGCTGGCATGCGCCTCGCCATTTCACTTGATGGCAGCGGCCCGGCCCACGATGCGCAGCGATGCTTCGGTGACGGCCGGGGCAGTTTCGACCTGGTCTGGCGAGGGCTCGAGCGGGCCATGGAGCACGGTTTGCGGCCCCATCTGTCGATCACCATCACCAAACGCAACGTGCACAGCGTCGTCCAAGTCGTCAACATGGCCCTGGAGCATGAGCTGTTGTTCAACCTCAACTTCTACCGGCCCTGCGCCGCGCATGAGCAGGATGACCTGCGCGTCGATGAAGCCGAGCTGATCGTTTCCCTTCGACAGGTGTTGGGTGCCATCGAGGCCCGGCTGCCGCGCTACGCCATTGTCGGGGGTCTGCTCGATCGAGCCAATCTGGCCCAGCCGCATACGCACGCCTGTGGAGCCGGGCGGAGCTACCTCGTCGTCGATACCCGGGGCCGGATCGCACGCTGCCAGATGGAGATCGAAAAGCCGGTGGCGACCGTCGACAGCGAGGACCCCCTGGCCCGGCTGGGCGAGAACAACGCCTCGCAGCCTGGCAGTGTCGACGACAGGGAGACGTGCCAGGACTGCACGTGGCGGTACTGGTGTGCCGGGGGCTGCCCCCTGCTCGCGCAAGGGACTTCTGCCCTCCAGCACGCCCCATCTCTCTACTGCAACGTCTACCGTGCCCTCTATCCTAGGCTGGTGCGGCTGGAAGGGTTGCGCCTGCTTCGCGCCCACTGACCCTAGACCGACGGCCAACCGCTCAAGCGGGGAGAACGTTCTCCCCGCTTTTTTGCGTGGTGAGGTTCAGGGGAGGAAGCGGCGAGCCGCCGCCGAGAATCTGGTTAGCGAGGGCAAAGGGAGCAGGGAACGCACAATCACTCTTGTGTGCTACACTGGACCTCAGATGGACAACCATAACAGCACCGCCATCCGGCACAGCACCGAACGCCAGAGTGGGAGGGCAGAATGTTGTCAGACGATCAAGATGAGTACATCAAGGGCAAGCAATATGGGCAAGAACGATTCCGATTTGTGCAGGTTGGTCACGACGCCGTGGTGTGGGAGGGACCGTCCTGTTCGCACTTTATCCTTCGTACCGCGGATGGCTGGCACTGCGACTGCAGCTACGGCCGCTTGAGCCATCTCCCCTGTTGCCACGTTAGGGCACTCGAGAGCCTGCTGAGCAATGGTGAGTTGTTGCTGGAGAGCGCCACCGAAGGCGGCCTGGAGCTTCTGGAGTGGATTCCTGTTGTGTGGGACTGTGAGCCCGTGGAGTCCTGCTGGATCTCGGGCGCAGATCGAAGGAGGTATTAAAATGGATACGAATCCCGTCCTGATGTTTGGATTGTTGCTGCTGTACATAGGCCTGCCGGTTCTGTGTGTCGCCTCGTTTGCCCACAAGCTAACCAGGTTGATGGATCTGTGGCGGCCGAGCGACGGCCGGCAGCGGGGGGCGGGCCTGGCTCTGAAGGGCAGCGTGCAGGCGTCGAGCCAGCCCCTGGAACGACAGGAAGAGAACTTGATGGGGTGGCACGCCTCCACAGGGTAGGAGGGAGAAATGTACGGACCCCAGGGATCAGAGTCGGGGGGAGCTGTGAGAGCTCTGTGCACATTTGCCGGGCTGCTGCTGCTCGCGGCCTTGATCGGTGGCCTTTTCCTCGGCGGGTCTGAGCTGTTGAGCCCGCGGATCCGCTCTGCGGAGGCCGAGAGGATCAGAGCCGAGGCCGAGGCGCTACGCGCCGAGACGGCCGCCAAGGCACGCGAGCGTGCACTGGCCATACAACTGCAGCAACAGGAGGCAGAGGTCGAGCTTCAGGCGCTTCGGGAGCGCAGGGCCAGGCAGCTGGAGATGGTAGAGCCATTGGCCATCGCAGGCGTGGTCACCGTGGCCGGCGCGGTGTTCGCCCTCACGGCGGTAGGCTGCTACTGCCTGGTCAAAAGGGCCAGGTCCGCGCCGTCGCTCTCCGGCGCGGACCAGGGCACAAGATCCAGCGAGCCACATCTCGTGGCTCCCGCCGTCAGTGCAACCAGACCGGCACGGCAGCAACACCCGCAGCCAGGGTTCGACCTCCAGGGCGTACGCTCCGACACCGTCAGCTATGAGGGCTTGCTCGCCTACTGCGACGAGTTCCTGTTTCGCCCGAGCTATGCCCGGAGATGTTTCGCAGCCGGGATCGCACCGTGGCTCGACCAGTTCTATCTTTCCGTGCTCGTTGCCGCCCGCGTCGTGGTCGCAAGGGAGGACGGGACGCGCTGGATTCTGAGAGACAGATTTGGTGGGATTGAGGATGTGGCACGCCAGATCTCACGGGAGGCCTTTGAGAGGTTCGTGGACGCGCACCTTCCATCCTTCATCCAACCCTCGATCTTTGGCCCCCCTGGCCACGCATACCAACCAGCGAGCAACTACTCGCGCAGCTAGAACCCGGTATCCGGCCAGATGTGTGAGCACGCGCCGGAGGGCGCACATCCAGGGTGGCGATGACAGCGTTCGAGAGAATGGGTCGAGCTCCCGAGTGTTCGGGAGCTCGACTTTATGGGGTCCCAAGGTGCGGGTTGACGCCGGTGCCAGCTTGGGGTATACTCCTCACAGCAGAAGCCGGTCAAGACAAAGGAGGAGTCCTATGCCGACGGGAGTCGTCTATCACCCCATCTGCCTGGAGCACGACCTGCGGGGGCACCCCGAGAACCAGCAGCGCCTCAAGTCAGTCCTCCGCGTCCTCGCGGAGCGGGGCATGTGGCCGCGACTGGCCCGCATCGAGGCGCTACCCGTCTCGCTCGAGCGGCTCTATCGGGCCCACGAACCCCGCTATGTGGAGCAAGTGCAACGCCTGGCCGCGCGCGGGGGTGGGCACCTGGACATGGACACCTACGTCGCCGTCGCCTCGTACGATGCAGCCCTGGTGGCTGCCGGCGGTCTCGTGGAGGCCACGCGCGCCGTCCTGGACGGCGAGGTGGACAACGCCTTTGCCCTGATCCGCCCTCCTGGCCACCACGCCCTGCGGAGCCGGGGCATGGGCTTCTGCCTCTTTAACAACGTGGCCGTCGCCGCCCACTATGCCCTGGCGGAACGTGGGCTGGAGCGGGTACTCATCGTCGACTTTGACGTGCACCACGGCAACGGGACTCAGGACGAGTTCGAGGCCGACCCGTCGACGATGTACATCTCGACGCACCAGTACCCCCACTATCCGGGTACTGGTCACTGGAGCGAAACGGGCCGCGGGGCGGGGGCAGGAAGCGTCGTCAACGTGCCCTTGGGGGGCGGCGTCGGCGACGCGGGATTTGCGAGGATCATGGCCGAGATTGTGGGGCCCGCTGCCTGGCGCTTCCAACCGCAGCTCATCCTCATCTCTGCCGGCTACGATGCCCATTGGGACGACCCCCTGGCCTACATGCAGCTCTCCATCGAGGGCTATGCCCACATCGCGCGGGCACTGAAAGACCTGGCCGAGGAGCTGTGCGAGGGCCGGCTGGTTATCACTCTGGAGGGGGGCTACCACCTGGAGGCGCTGTCCTACTCGGTGTTGAATACCTTTGCCGTGCTCCTGGGCGAAGAGAATTGGCAGGTGGTCGATCCGCTGGGCCCGTCACCGCGCCGGGAGCGTGCCGTGGACGACGTGATCCAGCGTGTGCGCCAGGTGCACAACCTCACGCACGCCTAAAGCACTGCCCGCAAGCTGGCCGTGCGTCACGCCGGCGCGGTCTACTCAGCCGGAGGCAGGCGGCGCACCGTTCGCGGGCAGGATGCGCCAGGCATGGGTATAGACGTTGAGGCTCTTGCCGCGCAGGTAGCCCAGCAGGGTGCAGTTCAGGGCGTCGGCCAGCTCCACGGCCAGCGAGGTGGGTGACGAGATAGAGGCCAGGACGGGCACCCCCAGCCGCACCCCCTTGGCCACCATGTCGTAGCTCGCCCGGCCGGTACAGACCAGGACCTTGTCCGTCAAGGGGACACCGCGCAGGAGGCAAAAGCCCATCGCCTTGTCGACGGCGTTATGCCGGCCAACGTCCTCACAGACGACGATGACCCGGCCCTGCCCGTCAAAGACGGCCGCGGCGTGGATGCCCCCCGCAGCTCGATACGCAGCCTGCTGGCGCGTCATCTGGCCGGGTAAGAGGGCAATGGCCTCGGCGCGCAGCCGGACGTCGCCTTTGACCGGCACCAGGTTGCGGGCCAAGCCTCCGGCGTCGGCCCGTCCGCAACCGGACCGGACCAACTGGACTTCCTCCCGCTCGGCCCAGTTGTCCGCAGCACCGGGCAGCAGGGTCACGTCGACCCTGTTGCGCGAGTAGTCCAGCGCGTCTCCTTCGGCACTGCCACCAGACGCCACCCGGCCGCAATGGCGGATCAGGCCAATATCCCACAAGTCCGCGACTAGGCCTTCGCCCAGGCAGAAACCGGCCGCGAGCTCTTTTTCCATGCCTGGGGTGCGCATGAGGAGGGCCACTTCCCGGCCGTTGATGCGGAGTTCCAGGGGCTCCTCGACGACCACCGCGCCGTCGACGAGCTGCTCGTGGCCGGCATCAAGGCGCCTGATACGCCAGGGTACCAGGCCGCCTTCTGTCTTCTGGTCTGCTTCGTAGGGAGAGCGATAACGTTTCAAATGCCTATGGCAGCGTCAACAAAAAGTCCTGGCCGACGATGATGCGGATATCGATCTGGCTGCGCAGGTTCGGGCTGTGGCGCACGTTTTCGGGCGTCACCTGGAAATACTCGATGAGCTTTTCGATCGTGAACGTCTTCCCCGTATAGTCCACTACTACGGAGGCCGGATAGTCCAGTCTATCGGCATCGCCGAACTCGACCACCTGGTAGCCCTGCTCCATGAGGATCGCCGCCACGCGGGCCGCAAAGTTGGGCTCCGACGTACCGTTCTGCACGGCAATGCGGGCCCCCTCCTCGGCCAGCCTGGCCAGGTCCTGTATGTCGTCCGGCGCCAGAGTAGGCGTGGGCGTTGGGGGTGCAGGTGTGGACGTGGCGACCGGAACGACGGCCTCGCTGTAGAACATATCGGCCACTGCCGCGTGGATCAGGTCCCACTTGGGCAGCTGGACGGCCGCCCCTTTCGGTGTGCGGTAGCCATAGACCATGGGTTTCTGAATGACGAGCTGCTGGATGTTGGACAGATTGATCTGCGGCCCCAGGGCAGCCAGCTCGATCATCTCGTCGAGCGTCATGTCGGTTTTCACCATGTTGCCCATTGTCGCGGCCAGGCTGGGCAGCTTGGGGAGGATGTTGATATTGAGCGCCTTTTCGCGGATGGCCAACAAGATGAGCTGCTGGCGCGTCGCGCGGTCAAAGTCGCTGGTGCTCATGCGCGAGCGAGCGTACTGGAGGGCACGCTCGCCATTCATGTGCTGCAAGCCGGGGTCGAAATGGACCGTGCCATAGGCATGGGGGTCGCCCGGCTTGGGCACGGGGTACATCGTATCGTGCAGGGTCTTGGGCACCTTGACGTCGATGCCCCCCAGTGTATCGACGACCTTCTGAAAGCCCGTGAAATCAATCATGATATAGTAGTCGATGGGGATGCTGAAGTTGGTCTCGATGGTATGCTTCAGCAGGGAAGGACCACCGCCCGGGTACTTGATGCGGTAGCCGGCGCTGTTGGCAGTGTTGATGCGGTCCTCTCCCGCGCCGGGAATGGTCAGATAGAGGTCGCGGGGAATGGACATCATGCCCGCTTCCTTGTTCACCGGGTCGATGGTCACGACGATCATCGTGTCGGTAAGATGCCCCCAGCTGTCTCCGTTCCGGCGATCGATGCCCACCAGGAGAATGTTGATCCGATCCTCCGCGCTGGCGGGGGCCGCGGGCGGCTGGTACACAAGCTCGTTTTGGCCCACAACCGGGGTCATCTCGGGCAGCACCGGCACCGGCTCGGCCTCGATCTGTTCTTCGGCGATCACCTCCGGCGCGTGGACTTCCGGCAGCTGCACCACTGGCAGTGACGGCAGGTCGGCGTGGGCCACGATCTCGCGGACCGTGATATAGAACAGATAACCGGAGTACAGGCCACCGATCACGAAAATGACCAGAAAAAGGCCGATGGAGAGCTTGAGCCACAAGGGTGGCTGGCTTGGCCCCTGCGGCACGTTACGTTTTTCGGCAACAATGATGCCCAAGAAATTCCTCCAGGAGGCTCAGCTCCCTTCCGGGCGCTGACCACGGTATTGAGCAAGGTCAGGCGGGCGCGAGTGCGATTATACCATATATCGTGCGGGATGCAAATCGTGGACTGCCAGTCCCCGAGGCCAGCCGGGTTTGGAACGGGCAGCACGGTTCGGGCGCGGCAGCCCCGCTCCTACAGGCTGGGGACCGGTGGGAGCGAGGTCCCGCCGCCCTCTTTTGCGCCAACGCCTTTGCTCTGCCAGCCCCCCAGGCAGCGCAACACGAAGAGAGCGCCTGGCTGGGCAAGGCAATTGCATCTTAGCGTGGCCACTGGGCGGCGCTTTCACCGCCAGAGGCGATTGCCCAGTAGGACCCCCTCCATATACCCCGAAAACAACACAATTGCACAAACATGCGCTCCCATCCGTCTATCCGTTGCCCGAAGGCGTTCGATGACGCCTTCACATCGACCTCTCGCTCGCGGCGGCGACGAACGCCGACCGTAAGGGAGGGGCGATCCCGCCGGAGCGGGCTTCCATGTTTGCTACCCCCGCATCCTGCGCAAAATCTGGGCGACAGGTCCGGCTCCCGGTGGCGCTTTCACCGCCAGATGCGATTGCCCCGCGGGCTGGGCGCGGCCCGTTGCCTCCAGGCCCAATTCGTGGTATACTTGCCGCAGGTGCGATGCTGCCCACGACGAGACCGGATCGAATTTCTTCCTGCGGAGGTGAACTGTGAGCATGAAGTCTTCCAACCTGCCGGTGAACCAGTTGATGGGCCTGATCCGCATGCTGCCGCCCGAGCTCAAGCAGACTCTGGCCCAGTTGTTGGCCCAGGAGACAGACCAGGGCGCGGCGCAAGTCGAAGACGAGGACCTCGACCTCTGGGAGGAGGACGACGAGGATTGGGACGAAGAGGACGAGGATTGGGACGACGACGAGGAAGAGGAGTGGGAGGAGGACGAGGGCCTGGAGCGGCGCATGCTCCTGGCTGCTGACAACTTTGGCTATAACTATGCCAGCTACGAGGACAACCTCGGTAACTCCCGCTTCGACGAGATCCTGCCCCGGGAGATCGACATCCTGGAAAAGGCCGAGGCTGAGGACTGGGACGACGAACGCCTGGCTGCCGGCCTGGAGGCAGATGTTGCGGACGTGCCCCTGCGGCGCCGCTTATTCCGTCGCGCAGTGCAGATTGTCGACGCGCCGTCCCCCGCCGAATCGTTCCGTCGCGCGGTTCGCTTTGCCATCCAGGATGCCGTTGCGGAGGGGCTGGAGGACGAGGAAGCTGTCGAAAACCTGGTGGGCGAGATCTGTTCCCGGGCCGCCGATCTGGGCTACCTCCTCGGCGTGACGGCTGAGCCCCTGTTGCTCTATTCCAAGGAGCTCTGCCAGGAGGACGAGCCCTCCCCCTATACGCCTTTACCGGCGGAGGACAGCGGGAGCTGAAAAGGGAGCCAGTACCGGCACCGCCGCGACATACCAGGTCAACTGTGAAGAAGCTTCGAGGTCCATCACGCCGCTGGCTGCTCCTGGGAGTCATCGCCCTTGAGCTGCTGGCTTCGACCCTGGTCCTGCGCTGGCTGCACGAGCCGGAGACGGGCGGGCCTCAGCCGGCAGCCCTCGCTTCACGGCGCGCGCCGCACCCGACCGTGGTCTGGCTCGCGCCCGGGCTGCCCGACGCGCTCACCGCCGCTGTGAGGGCCTGGCTAGACGCGCGTCCCGAACCCTGGCTGCCCGGCAGCAGCCCGGCTGGTGTCGGCGTGGACTGGCAAAAGCGCGCAGGTGCGCGGCCCGTCGCGGCCCTGGTTCTCGTGCCCGCCGCCCCCCTGGCCTCAGCCCGAGACGACCTCGCCTTCGCGGAGCTGCGGCACATATGGCGCGGCGATGCACCCGGCCGGCTACTGGTGACGCCGACGGCCGGCGCGGCCCTCGACTCACTCCTGGGTCCCCGTGCCGCCGAGGCGGCAGTCGACGTCGTGCCGGCCGGCGACCTCACCCCGCGTCTGGAGCAGCAGCCCGAGGCGACAGCAATCCTGTCCTTCGACGAGCTTTTGCCCCAGCTCAAGCCCCTTTCCGTCGACGGCCAATCCGTCCTCGAGCGAGGTCTCGAGGAGGAGGATTACCCCCTGCGAGTTGTCGTCTGGGCCCGGGGGCCGGGCGGCTGGGAGGATGACCTGGCCACGAGCCTCGAGGAGCAGGGACTGGACAGCAACCGGCGACTGGACCGTCTCACCGTCCTGGCCATGACCGGCGTTACGGCCATGACTCGGGGCGTAGCCCTCGAGATCGAAGCCCGCGGCGACCCTGCCTGGCCGGCGCGCGGCGTAGCCGGGCTCCTGTCCGCCGCCGACCTGACGCATGTGAGCAATGAGGTCTCGTTTATGCCTGGCTGCCAGGCCAAAGACGAGACGACTGCCTTCTGCTCGCGCCCCGAATACGTGGAAGTGCTGCGCCTGGTGGGCGCCGACCTCGTGGAACTGACGGGTAACCACAACCTGGACTTTGGTGCGGCGTATGCGTTGCAGTCGCTGGACTTGTATGCCGCGGAAGGCATGGCGACTTTTGGCGGCGGGCGCGATGCGGCCAGCGCCCGCCGGCCGCTGTTCATGACCCACAACGGCAATCGCCTGGCTTTCCTCGGCTACAACCAGTTTGGCCCCGACTATGCCCTGGCCGGCCCCGCCTCCCCAGGCGCCGCTCCCTTTTCCCTGGCATCCGCGCAGGCCGATGTGGCCGGGGCCCGGGACCAGGCCGACCTGGTGTTCGTCAACGTCCAACACACCGAGGAGTATGAGGCCTCACCGCTTCCCCAGCAAGTAGCCGACTTTCGAGCCCTCGTCGACGCCGGTGCCGACGTCGTTACCGGCACCCAGGCCCACCAGCCCCAGATCGTAGAAATGTACCAGGGCAAACCGATTTTCTACGGGCTGGGGAACCTCTTTTTCGACCAGACCTGGTCGACCCCTACGCGGCAGAGCCTCATCATCCGGCACTACATCTACCGCGGCCGGCTTCTGTCCGTGGAGATCCTGCCCACGACCATGGGGGATAACTGCCAGCCGGTACTGGCCGAGGGGCAGGAGCGGGACGAAATTCTGCGCACCGTGCTGCCGGTCCAAGAGACGTTCCAATAGAAAAGAGCCCGCTTACTCACCGTCGGTGAGCAAGCGGGCCCCTCCGCTCAATCAGATTTGGCTGCCAGGGGCGGCCTAGTACTCGGGCATCGGCGGGCCTGCCGGTGCCTTTTCCTTCTCAGGGATGTCGGTGATGAGCGCTTCGGTCGTCAGGATCATGGCCCCGATGCTCGCCGCGTTCTCCACCGCGCTCC
>JBFYTF010000200.1:0-35174 GCA_041300865.1 Anaerolineae bacterium | reverse complement strand
CGCGGGCGTCCGACCAGGCCTCGACCCCAAGCAGGCCGGCCGGCGCCGTGCAGGCGTCCGCGTGCACCAGAGATCCCGAGGGCTGCACATCGTCCAGGTAGTAGCCACTGCCCCGCTTGGTCAGAATGTAGCGTGGCTGGCGGGGATCGCTTTCAAGCTTCTGCCGCAAACACCAGATATAGAGCTTGACGTTGGGCGCGCTTTCCTCGTAGCCAGGCCCCCAGACCGTTTCCAGGATCTGATCGGTAGTGACAACGTGCCCCGCGTTGCGGGCCAGGCAGAGGAGAAGCCGGTACTCGGTAGGGGTCAGGCTCACCGGCAGTCCGTCGCGGAGAACCTCCTGCGCGTCGGGACAGATGACCAGCCGGCCGCCGTCAAAGTACAGGCAACGCAGCCGTGCCGCCGGCCGCTCAGCAGTGCGCCGCAGGACTGCTCGGATGCGGGCCTTGAGCTCGGCCAGGCTGAAGGGCTTGGCCAAATAGTCGTCGGCGCCCCTGCTGAGCCCATCCCGGACGTCCTCGGAACCGGACAGGGCGGTGAGGATGATGACCGGCACGTTGGAGAATTCTCGCAGGCGCTGAAGCGTCGTCCACCCGTCCATGACGGGCATCATGACGTCCAGCAGGACGAGATCCGGCTGGAAGTCAAAGGCCAGGCGCAGCCCCTCGCTGCCGTTGCTCGCGCACCGGACGTCGTAACCGTCACGGCTGAGCACGGTTTGCAGCAGCAGGTTTGCGTCTGGCGCATCGTCAACAAGCAACAGCTTGGCGGTCATCGGCGTTTGGGGCCCCTCCGTCGGATGAGACCAGTATACCACAAAAGATCTGGCAGTGCAAGCAGCAGCAGACACTATACCACTTCTATTGCAAAGTCACTTGGCACGTTTGTCTGGCCAAAGTGCTGTCAGCCCTGCGTTGCCACTCGTTCCTTCGTTCCGTCACAGGCATTCGTCGACGGCCCTGACTTGGACCTTGCCGCAGTCCCGCCCGACGCGCTCGCCCCATTGACGATGTCTGCTGAAATGTGCTAAAATGCTCCTATGGCCTACCATCCGTCGGAAGACCTGCAAGAGAAACTGGATAACATGCCGACCAAGCCCGGTGTGTATCTGATGAAGGACGCCGTGGGCACGATCTTGTACGTCGGCAAGGCCGTCAACCTGCGCTCGCGCGTGCGCTCCTACTTTCACGCCGCCGCGGCGCACAGCCCAAAGGTGCAGCGGTTGACGGCTTTGGTGACCGACGTCGATTTCATCGTCACGGGCTCCGAGCTCGAGGCCCTCATCCTGGAAAGCAACCTCATCAAGCGCCACAAGCCCAAGTACAACGTTCGTCTCAAGGACGACAAGCGCTATCCGTACATCAGGGTCTCGTGGCAGGAGGATTTTCCCCGGGTGACGATCGTGCGGCGCATGGAGCAGGATGGAGCCCGCTACTTCGGGCCGTTCACCGCCTCCTGGGCAGTCCAGCAGACGTTGCAGACCCTGCGGCGCATCTTTCCCTATTTGACCTGCAACCGGATCATCACCGGCAAGGATGAGCGGGCCTGCCTATACAAGGACCTGGGCATGTGCCTGGCGCCGTGCATCGGGGCGGCCAGCAAAGAAGAGTACCGGGCCATGATCGACGGCCTATGCCGGTTCCTCGAGGGCAAAGCCGACGAAATCGTAGCGGACCTGGAAGCCAAGATGCAGACAGCCGCCGCGCAATGGGACTTTGAGCACGCTGCCACGTACCGCGACCAGCTGGCGGCCATCCAGAGGGTCATCGAGCGCCAGAAGATCGTGTCGCCGGTCATGGCCGACCAGGACGTGGTTGCCTTCGCCCGCTCGGACGGCGACGCCTGTGTGCAGGTCTTTTTCATCCGCCACGGGCGTCTCATCGGCCGCGAGTACTTTGTCCTGGACGGCACCGCCGAGGAGAGTGATGCCGAGATCGTCAGCTCCTTTGTGAAGCAGTTTTACGACCACGCCGCCTACGTTCCGCCCGAGATCCTCCTGCCTCACGAGGTCGACGAGGCTTTGGTGATCCAGGAGTGGCTGCGCAGCCGGCGGGGGAACAAGGTCGTGCTCGAGGTGCCCGACAGTGGTGAGAAACGGGAGTTGATCGAGATGGCCGCCGAAAACGCGGCCGAGACGCTAGCCCACCTGCGTGCCCAGTGGGTGGCCGACGAAGGCAAACAGGCCAGCGCCCTCGGCGAGCTGCAGGAGCACCTCAACCTGGCCTCACCGCCCAACCGCATCGAGTGCTATGACGTTTCTACCATCCAGGGCAGCGAAACGACGGGGGCCATGGTCGTTTTTGTCAAGGGGGTGCCGCGCAAGACCGACTACCGGCGCTTCAAGATCCGTACCGTGGAGGGCACGGACGACTATGCCAGCATGCGCGAGATGCTGCGCCGCCGGTTCCACCGCGCGTCTGACGCCGGACTAAAAGAGGAGGCGGAACGCGAGCCGGGCGCCAGAAAGTCGTCCTGGGATCTCATGCCCGACCTGCTGGTAGTCGACGGTGGGCAGGGCCAGCTCAACGTCGCCCTGGAGGTGCTCGACGAGTTCGGCCTGCGAGACCAGGTGCCGGCGGTGGGCCTGGCCAAGCAGGAAGAGATGATCTATGAGGCGGGGCGCGCGGAACCCCTCTACCTGCCGCGCACCTCTGAGGCGCTGTACCTCATGCAGCGCATCCGCGACGAGGCCCATCGCTTTGCCCTCGGCTACCACCGCCAGCTTCGCGGGCGCCACACCATTACCTCGCAGCTCGACGACGTGCCCGGCATCGGTTCCCGGCGCCGCTCGGCCCTCCTCAAGCACTTTGGCTCGCTGGATGCCATCCGCGCTGCCAGCCTGGAAGAGCTGGCTGCCGTGCCGGGCATGACCCGCAAGGCAGCGGAACAGCTCAAGGCCAACCTGTAGCCGGGCGCGCGGCGCGGAAACCACCGCCTTACAAGCCACGCGCCATTGGGCAGGATCGCATCTAGAGCGGACCATTCAGCGCGGATAGCGCAGGGGCGGAGTGACCCCGCCCCTGCGTTGCCAGAAGTGTTTGTCCCAGAAGTCAGGCGCTGTCTTCGCCGCAGCTTCTAGTCGTTGAACAGGTCTGCCAACCGCGCCCAGAGGTTCCGCAGGGTTTCGGCGATGGTCTCCAGGATGTTGGCAGCGTCGTCGTCCCGGGACTGCTCTACGGACGCCGGCACGGTGCCCGAGCTCGACTGCTCGGTTGCGCCCGGCTCGGGCTGAGACGGGGGCAGGTCCAGCGCTGGGGCATCCCCTTCGCGCACCTCGTACGCCGTGCCGTCGAGAACGATGATGACGTGGCTGCCCAGGGCAAAGTACCGTCCCCACTCGGGCCGCGAGGCCACCAGGGCAAAGTAGTCATCGCTGCCAAATGCCACCGGCACCGTCGCCAGCCGCTCGGGGTCAAAGGTCGTATCGGTCCAAATCCCCTCGTGGAGGACAAAGGTCTTGTCGCCGGCGTAGCGCACGGGGGCGGCTTGGCTCATTTCGCCTCCGGTGGCAGTCGCCGCCGGCATGGGCATCGCCGGCGCCTCGGCCTGGGCCAGGTCCTTCTCCTGGGCACTGCGGTTGACGGCTGCCTCGCCCGACACGTCCACCGTGGCCTCGATCACTACCTGCTCGACGATCTCTGACCGGCCTTCTTCCCGCAGGGCCATCTCGGGCTCCTCTACGAGGAAAGAGGTGTAGGGCGTGACGATGCCGTACCGGACCGAGAGGTCCACGATCTCGTCTACCAGCTCCTTCTCCTCGCCGGCGAGGCGGATCTGCTGCAGCAGGTAGCCGATCTTGCGCGTGGCCCACAGGCGGGCGATGAACTCGTCGCCACCCTCCCGCTCGAAGAGGAGGTCACCGTACTCGAACGCCTGGCGCCGGCCGTTGACCGCACCCGCGAGGGTGACCACGGCATCGCCGCTGTCCTCGTAGCGGCCGACGACGACCAGCTGCGTGCCGGCAAACAGATCGGGCAGCGGGTAGGGATAGAGGTCATACACCTCGGCGCCCCCGAATTCGAGCTCCAGGTCGGCCAGGAGGGGCGTGCTCACCTTGGCGTAAAAGGCCGACACCTTTTCCTCGATGGATTCCTCAGGGCGCACGTAGCCGCTGGCGCCCCGGTGGTCCTGGGCGATGGTGTCCAGGAGGGCGGTGTTGACGTCGTACCCGACCCCAAAGGGAAAGATGCGCGCGTTTTCCGGGGCAGCGCCGGCGACGTTGCGGATAATACGGTCGACGTCCACCTCGCCGACGGTCGGCAGACCGTCGGTCAAAAAGATGATGACCGCCGGGCGATCCTCGTCGACCATGGCCAGGGCCTCGAGCAGGGCACGGTTGATATCGGTGGAGCCGTTGGCCTCCAGGCGCGCCACAAAGTCCTGGGCCTCGCCCCGCTGCGCCGCGGGCACCAGGTCCCGGGAGAAGTGCTGCGTGCTGGTGCTGAAGGTGATGACGTTGAATCGATCCTCGTCGTTGAGGCCATCCAGCACAAACTGGAGGGCGGCCCTCGCCTGCTCGACCTTTTCGCCGCGCATCGAGCCCGAGACGTCAAGGACGAGGATGAGGTCGCGGGCCACCACCTCCTGGGCCTCCACCTCCACCTGGGGGGCAGCCAGGAGCAGGAAAAAGCCATCGCCGCCGCCCGGCGGGGCGTAGCTGAGGAGGTTGACGCCCACGTCCTGCTGGGAGACGGTGTAATAGAGGACAAAGTCGCGGTCCGGGGTGACGTCCGTCTCCTCGTAGCCGACCAGGGCGTCATAGTCGCCGCCGCGCACCACGTCCACCGGGTGGCTGGGGCTGTAGATGGCCTTCAGCGGCTCCCGGCTGCGGATGGTGACATTGATCGCCACCTCCTCCAGGGGACGGGGCGAGAACTTTTCGGTGCTCAGGGGATACACGTACTCGACCAGGCCATTGTCCACGGGCAGCACCTGGCGATACTCCAACTCGATGCGTCGCTCGCCGCCGGGTGGAATGGGATAGATGCTGGCCTGAAAGGCATCGTGGCCGATGTATTCCAGGAGGGCCGGGTCCTGGCGCCGCCGGACGATGTCCTCGTAGATGCGCCGGGCCTCGTCGCGCTCCAGGATCTTGCCTTCCAGCTTTTCGCCGTCAACCCACATGGCGAACTCGCTGATGGTTGACGTCTCGGGCAGGGGAAAAACGTACGTGCCCTCCACTTCAAAGTCGGCTTCGTTGACGAACACCTGGTCCACGCGCGTCGTCGCCACCTGGTCGTCTATGGTGACCGTCACGCGGTGAACCTTGACCGTGAGATAGGGCACGTCCACGATGGGCACGCCGGGCGGCGGCTCGGGGATGATGACGCCGTCCGCGGCAGCCGGCGCGGCGGGGATCAGCAGCAGGGCCAGGATTGCCAGGATTCCCAGGAGCGGTTGAACTGGCTTGCGCATCGTTTGCCTCCTCCGTTCAGTCTCAGATAAAAGACGTCCCGGGGAGGCCTCGGGTTCCAGCGTGCTGTGTAGCGCGGCGTGGGGGAACGGGGGGCCGGCAGGGACACTTGCGCCTGCGCGCAGTGCAGGTGTGCCGGCGCTCCCAGGGAGGCCGGGGTCCTAGCGTGCTCCGTTCGGGGAGCGGGGGGGAGCGGGGGCCGGCAGGGATGCCGGCGGTCCCAGGGATGACGGCGCTCCAGGGTGCTGCGTAGCGCAGCATGGTGGAGCGGGGGGCCGGCAGGGATGCCGGCGCTCCCAGGGGGCAATGCCGGGCGCTGACGAAAGCGCCTGGCGGCAAGTCCCCGGACAACGAGCCTAGACGACGCCGGCCCGCCGCCTGACGTCCAGCCCCCAGCGGGCCAGCTCCTGGAGAACCTGGCTCACCAGGGGATCCAGCTGAGACGCCACCTCGGGCGAGAGCTCGAGGCCCACGGCCAGGCTTGCCGGCTCAAGCCCCAAGACGACGACCTCCTGCGGATAGAGGTCGCGCAGCCGGGCGGCCAGGAGCAGGTCGGGCAGGCCAATCTGGTGGGGCGAGATCTTGCGCGAGAAGTAGGCGGGCACCTCGTCGCCGCTCAGGCGGGCGAGGGTGCCCGGGGGCCGGCCGGCCTTGACGGCGTCGACGATGAGCAGCCGCGCCACCCCTTCCAGATGGTAGAGGAGGTCCAGGCCCAGCGTCCCGCCGTCCAGGACCTGGACCTCCTCGGGCAGAGCCGCCAGCTCTCTCAGGCGCCTGATGGCGTGGACCCCCAGGCCATCGTCGGAGAGCAGGAGGTTGCCCGCGCCGAGAACCAGGACACGTTCCCCTACGCTGGGCCCCGCCATCACACCTCTTCCTCGTCCCCGACGGGCTCGTACTTCCAGCCGCTGATAATGCCCGTCATGGGAGCGTTGGCCTCTTCGATGTCGCCCAGGGCCATCATGTACAGATGGACCAGGGTAAAGATGCCAAAGAGAAAGAGGAGGAAGTGATGGACCAGGCGCAGGACCTGGTTGTTAAACAGCACAAGCATCCAGCCATAGATGACGCGCCACAGGCCGCCGGCGTGGTAGGCCTCGGCGTAGAGGGCGATGCCCGTCAGACCCTGGAGCAGGATCAGCACGCCCAGCATCAGGTAGGTGAGGGTCGCCACCGGGTTGGCTCCCGTGTAGCGAGGACGCTCCCGCTGTAGGAAGAGATAGTAGCGGATCTGCTGCCCCAGGCTACGCACCCGCTCCCGGCCCACGGGCGCCCACGAGCTCCAGCGGGCATACTGGTTGCCGACGAAAAACCAGTACAGCCGTGCCAGGAAGGCCAGGCCAAAGACCCAGGCGGCCACAAAGTGGACCAGGCGCATCCAGTCGGTGATGTGCACCTCGACCTGTTCGCTGATGGCCAGGCCGACAAAGGGGTGGCCGATGTAAATGCCGGTCAGGCCCAGGACGAGTATGCTGAGAACATGGATCCAATGCAGGAGGCGGACCGGAAACTCCCAGACGTAGACTCGCTTCCACATGGCTCCCTCCTTTCAGGCAACCTGAACGCGCACGACCTCCTGCCCCCCCGGCTCCAGGACGTGCACGGCGCAGGCCATGCATGGATCGAAGGAGTGGATGGTGCGCAGGATCTCCAGGGGCTGAGCGGGATCGGCCACCGGGGTGCCGACGAGCGCTTCCTCCCAGGGCCCCCTCTGCCCCGAGGGGTCGCGGGGCGAG
The DNA here is from genome assembly GCA_041300865.1 of Anaerolineae bacterium. Classification (GTDB taxonomy): domain Bacteria; phylum Chloroflexota; class Anaerolineae; order JAAYZQ01; family JAAYZQ01; genus JAAYZQ01. The sequence goes on along the minus strand of JBFYTF010000200.1, from coordinate 28,025 downwards.
CCATTCCAGGTAGAGGGCACGACGGCCTGATAGTTGGCGATGCGGCCATCCTGGATGTGGATCCAGTGGCCCAGAGCGCCGCGCGGCGCCTCGTGCCAACCCCAGCCCTGAGCCTCCACCGGCCAGGTTTCGGGGTCCCACCGATCCCCATTGTGGATGCGAAGGTCGCCGTTGCCCATGTTCGTCGCCAGCTCTTCCGTCCAGGCCGCCAACTGCTGGGCCATGACGACGGTCTCGATGCAACGGGCCGCAATGCGGCCCAGGGTGGAAAAGAGGACCTCAGGCCCGGCCCCCAGCTGGGTCAGAACCTGGTTTACATAGCTCTGGACTTGAGGGTGGCCTGAAGCATAGGCCACCAGCATCCGGGCCAGGGGGCCGACCTCCATGGGACGGCCATTGTAGCGGGGCGCCTTGACCCAGGAGTACTTGGCGTCGGTGTCGAGCAAGTCGTACGGCGGCCTGGGGCCGGTGTAGTTCGGCTCTGTGACGCCATCCCAGGGGTGGCGCGCCTCGTCGTCCTGCTCGTAGCGATACCAGGAGTGGGCCACGTACTCGGCCACCTGCTGCTGGTCCACAGGATGCACGGTGGTCAGGTCGCGATCGAGGATAATGCCCCGAGGCAAGAATAGCTGTCCGGGGTCGTCGCTGCTGCGTGTGTCGGTCAGCGGAAAGTCTCCGTAGGACAAAAAATTGCCCACGCCGCCGCCCAGCGCCGCCCATTCGAGATAGTAGGGCGCCACGAGCAGGACGTCGGGCAGGTAGACCTTTTCGACAAAGGCCTGGGCTTGCGCAAAAAGCTTGCGCAGCCGGCCGACCTGGTCGGCATTGATCGCGGTCTGGCTATTGGGGTCTACCGGGCGGGCCATGCCGCCCACCAGGTAGGTTTGGAGGTGAGGGTTCTTTGAGCCGAGGACGGCGTGGGCCTTGATGACCTCCCGCTGCCAGTCGAGGGCCTCCAGGTAGTGGGTCGTCACCAGAAGATTCGCCTCCGGCGGCAGTTTGTAGGCCGGATGGCCCCAATAGCCGTTGGTCAAGTGGCTCAGCTGGCCGCTCTCAACAAAGGCGGTCAGGCGGGCCTGCACCTCGGCATAGTAGCCGGGGCCGCCGGGCCAATCGCTGTACGACTGGGCCAGCTCACAGGTTGCCGCCGGGTCGGCTTCCAGGGCGCTCGTCACGTCGACCCAATCGAGGCCATGGAGGTGGTAAAAGTGGATGACGTGATCCTGCACGTACTGGATGCCGGCGATGAGATTGCGCATCAGCCGCGCATTGGGCGGGATGTCGATCTGGAGGGCATCTTCTACTGCTCGCACGGAGCAGACGGCATGCACCGATGTTCAGACACCTCATATGCGCTGGACGAACAGCCACGCGTCCCGCGGATCGCGACCCCGGAGTATGATCTCCAGGCCGCGAAACATGGTGCTGCTGCTCCAGGCATCCGTCACCTCACCACCGTCGACCTCGACCTCCAGGCGCAGGTGGCCTTCAATGCGGGTGATGGGATCGATAGCTATCTTGGGCATGTCAGTCTCCTTCCTCGACGTCCCGGTCAACGACAGGTCTCTCCGGCTGGGGCTCATCGACGACGGCGCCCTGGCTCAACTCCGCATCGGCGGGCGGCTCAACGCGCCGCTTCCGCACGGCGCTGCCCACAGCATGGGCACCAATGGCCAGCGCAGTGACCCCGGTGAGGACCAGCCCAATAGTATCGACGTTGCTCTCAACCGTCAAGCCGGACACCTCGGGCAGCCGCCGGTAAAAGGGGGTCATGGTGTCCCAGAACTGGGGCTCGGAGCAGCCGATGCAGGGATGTCCCGCCTCTATGGGCCAGCTTGTGCCTTCGTTGTACTCGACGACGGGGCAGTTGTGGTAGGTCTGGGGCCCCTTGCAGCCCATCTTGTACAGGCACCAGCTCAGCCGGTGGCCCTCGTCGCCCCATCTCTCCACGAATTGGCCGGCGTCAAAGTGCGGCCGGCGAGGGCAGTGATCGTGGATCCGCTCGCCATAGGCGAACGTCGGCCGGGCGTGATGGTCGAGGGCAGGCAAAGAGCCGAAGGTCAGGTAATGGGTAATGATGGCCGCCAGGTTGACGGCATTCGGCGGGCAACCGGCCATGTTAACCACGGGTATGTTGCGCACTATCTCGCGCAGCCCGACCGCGCCTGTCGGATTGGGATTGGCGGCGGGGATATTGCCAAAGCAGGCGCAGTTGCCCGTGGCAATGGCTGCCACGGCAGTGGTGGCCGCCTCCTGGACTATGTCCAGGGCGCTCCGGCCGGCGATGCAGCAATAGACCCCGTCGTCCTTGAGGGGGATGGCACCCTCTACCATGAGCAGGTAGCCACCCTCCTCGATCGTGGCCGTCGCGGCGGACTCGGCTGCCTCGCCGGCAGCAGCCATGATCGTCTCCTGGTAGTTGAGGGACAACAGATCCAGGACGATCTCGGCGATGGTCGGGTGGGGTGCCCGCAACAAGGCCTCGATGCAGCCGGCGCAATCCTGGAACTCGAAGTAGACGGCAGGCACGCGACGGTTGGCCTGCAGGGCACGCGCCATCTCGGGCACCGCGCTGGCGGGCAAGGCCAGCGTGGCAGCCATGGTCGTGCAGAACTGCATGAACTGCCGGCGAGAGATGCCTCGCCTGGACAGGCTGTCGACGAGATCCCGTTGGCCGGGTCTCACACCTATAAGTGGGACCTTGGGTCGATCTAGCATAGAATCGCCTCCTTCTTGGCAAAAAGAGCCCTGGCAAGGGACCAGGTCAGCGATCCTGCGGGCCGTAGGTGACGGCCAGGTATTCGATGACTCTCTCGGCCTCGCTGCGGCTCAGGTCGGCTCCGTGAGCCATCATGCGGTAGACGGTGTTCCGCCACTCGTGCTCCGGCTTGGCAGCGACCTCGATGGGCGCCAGCGTGTGGCAGGGGGTGCATTCCTGGGCCACCAAGTCTGCGCCGGAGGGCGACAGGCTACAGGCGCTCAACACGAAGGGCACTACGAGCAGGGCGGCCGGTAGAGCCCAAAACCACCCCCGACGGGGAGCGATCTTCACGATCATGGGCTGCTCTCCTTGTGCATGGCAATGGTGCCTGGCCGGCACCCAGCCGATAGGATGAGGTCTGATCTGAGGGACACCTCCTTTCCGCTCCTGTGATGCAAGGCGCCGGTGCAGCCGCTACAACGCCTCCCCTTTTTAGGGAGCTTGGCGCTCCCGGGCGCGCCTGGCTTCCAGATCTCGGTCCAACTGGCGCTTGATCAACACCAGGGCGACGACGATCAACAGGATGAGCGCCAGTGCGATGTACATCGCCGTCCAGCGTGTTTCCAAGTCTGCCACCTTTTCGTCGACTGAGGCCAAGACATCTTGGCTGGCCTCGATGGAGGTCGCGGTTTTCGCCTCGACCGCCTCCACGTTGACGTTGTGCTGCAGGGCACGCGCCTCGATAAGAGGCGTCCTGGCCTGCTGCAGAGCCTCCTCTTGTTCGGCCATGATAAGCCCCGAGTCGGCGGCCTCGGCGACGGCATTCTCCGCCTGGACGTAGGTTACCTCAGCCTCTGCCAGCGCCGCGTATATGTCTTGCACCTGGTTCGCAGTTTCGCCGTCCGGCGGGTGGCAGTTGCCACAGTGCCGATCTTCGGTGCCCTGGAAAAGGTCGAGGGTTGCCAGCGGAACGTCGTGCCGGCCGTGGCAGGTGACGCAGCGGGGTCCGGATTCGGTGGTCATGCCCGAGCGATGGGCACCCTCAAGGTAATAGTCCTCGGTGGCCAGGTGGCATTGGCCGCAGACGTTGGCCACCTCGTCGAACCCGGGCGGCGCGGCGCCGTGGGTGCCATGGCAGCTGGAGCAGACGGGCGCGCGAAGATCCAGCTCCTGGAGCATGGCCACGCCGTGAACACTTTTCTGGTAGTAGTCGTACTGGCCGGTCGGAATGTTGTACGCTGCCATCAGAGACTCGTCCGAATGGCAGCCGGCACACATGGCCGGCTCGTTCAAGGGATAGACCTGCGAACCGGGATCGTTGGTCCTGAGCACGCGGTGGCCGTCGTGACAGTCAAAGCACGTTGCGACGTTGGAGTCGCCCTCGAGAAGGGCCTGGCCGTGCTGGCTCTGCCAGTACTGGGCAAACTGATCGGTGGGCAGGCCAAACGGGCGCATGAGCCCGATGTCACTGTGGCACGAGCCGCACAGGCCGGGAATGCGCTCTTTGGGCAGAGGCCCGAGGAAACCGGCCTCGGGCGACATGGCGTCCTCTGCCTCGGGCTCGTTTGGGTCGCCACCGTGGCAGCTCACGCAGCCGACTCCTCTCTCGGCGTGAACGCTTTCCTCCCAGTTAGCGGTGATCGTGGCATGCTCGCCCCCCAAATCGCGATGGCACGTGATGCACGTATTCTCGGCAAAGAGGACGGGCTCCTGGATGGGCGTGGGCAGCGCTTCAATGGAGGGAGGCAAGGTAGCAGTCGGCGCGGCGGTTGCTTCCGGGGCAGCTTCACCGGCCGGGTGGCAGGTCAGGCAGACCTCATTGCTGAGGTCCACATGACTCTCAGGAAAGGGCCTGACCCCATCGAGGTCATGGCAGGCGCGGCAATCTTCCCGACCCTCGAGAGGATGGGGTACCGAGGGAAGAACCAAAGCGGCCTCCGGCTGGTGACACATCAGGCAGCTGTCGTTCTCACGGCCCTCGTGATCCTCAGGAAAGGGAACCGCAGCGTCGCTGGCGTGGCACTCCAGGCAGTCCTCCAGTCCCTCGGCGGGGTGGGGCACGGAGGGAACGTCTTGAAGCAGTGGCATGCCGGACGCCGAAGTGCCGGCCAGGCAAACGAGAAGCAGCACGGTCGCTGGAGGCAGCAGTCGTCTGAGTCGCATCACTCTTCCCTCTCTAGCTATACCGGCCCCAGATGGACAGGGCGACCATGATGACCACAACCAGGAGGGCTATGGCCATAGCCACTTTGCGCCTGAGCGGACGCCGCTCCGGGTTGCGATCCAGAAACGGCACGAGGATCAGCAGGGCAATGCCGACGGCCGGGATAAAGATTCCGGCCAGCTCGGCCAGGAGACCAGAGCCAAGGACGAGGGAGGGCAGTTTGACGAACTGGTAGATCCAGAGAAAGTACCATTCTGGCTTGATGTGCTCCGGGGTGAGAAACGGATCGGCTTTCTCCTCCAGCCCTGCCGGCAAGACGGTAGCCAGCACGATGATGACCGCAAGGACGATATAGCTGACGATGACCTCCAGGATGATATAGTTGGGGAAGAAGGGGATCGTCTCGTGTTCAGGGTACTCGGCATGTTGGTACGGCTGGGGCCGTTCGCTTTGTGGTTCGGACATTGCAGCAACCTCCCTCCTGATAGGCGCGGCCTATGACGGCGGACTACAGAGGGCCCGAGATCCCCTGGCGCCGGATGACGATAAAGTGGAATCCGAGGAACACAAAAGTGGCGAGCGGCAACACCAGCATGTGGATGCCGTAGAAGCGGGTCAAGGTCAAGCCTGTTATGTCGGGGCTGCCGCGTAACAGGGCCAAGAGCTGCTCCCCGACAAAAGGCACGACACCCAATATCTCGCTGCCAACCGTGGAGCCCCAGAGTGCCTTCTGATCCCACGGCAAGAGGTAGCCGGTGAACCCGAAGACCAGGGTGAGCAACAGCAGCACCACGCCTGCCACCCAGTTCAGCTCGCGAGGTTTCTTGTAGGAACCGGTGATAAAGACGCGGAGCATGTGGGCCAGGCAGGCAGCGATCATGAGCGTGGCCGACCAGGAGTGGATGCTGCGGATGAGCCAGCCAAAGCGCACGTTGTTCATGATGAATAGGATGCTGTCGTACGCGTCCTCGGGCGTGGGCTTGTAGTAGAGGGAGAGCAGGATGCCGGTAACACCCTGAATGACAAAGAGCGAGAAGGTGATGCCACCCAGGCAAAAGTACCAACGCAGGGCGTGCTTCGGGACCGGCTTCTTGAGAAAGGTCTCCAATGGGCCGCGGACGTTGAACCTTTCGTCGAACCAATCCCCGACTCGTTCCGACCGACGGCGCTTTGTCGCGGACTCCATCAGGAAGAACCTCCTTCCACATAGATCTGATCCCCCACGACCTGGACCGGGTAGACCGGCAACGGGTCGGGAGGTGGGCCCGAAATCACATCCCCGTTCGTGCTGAAGAATGCGGCATGACAGGGGCAGGCAATCGCGCCCCTTTGTTCGTCCCAGTAGACGATGCAGCCAAGGTGGGTGCAGACAGCGGACAATGCCTTGATGCCTTCAGGGGTGTTGATGACGATCACCGGTCTGTTATTCACAGAGTAGACTTGGCCCTTTCCGGGAGGCAGGTCAAGCGTGGAGGCGACGGCGACGGGCTCCCCGGCTTGATCCCCTTCCTGCTTTGGGGGCCAGATGTAGGCGATGATGGGCGTCAGGACACCGGCAGCCGTCGCCAGTCCCGCGAAGCCCAGCAGAACGAACAATCCGCGCCGGCTGACCGGTTGATCGAGCATCCCTGCCTGCCCGCTTTCGTTTGGCTCACTCATCCATTCCTCCCTTCAGAACAGCGCTCACGCGTGCGGCCTGTTGCCTACATTCCGGGGAACAGAAGGGGAGCGGGCGCGCCCCCGCCGGTGAAACGGAAGGAGCTTGTCGCCTATGGCGGCCCGTTCGTCCCCTCGCGGCACGTCCGGCCTTCGGTCCAACGGTCCATGCCGCGTCGCCCGTCCGAGTCGCCACGTCGGACAGCAGCCCGCGCGCTGGTAGCCCAGAAAAATAAGTGCCCTTGCCGGACACAGGGCAAGGGCAACAAAGCGCGTCCTTCCGAGATGCACATTATTTTGACTTCCTGGGATTCAAGCAGCCGCACGTCTTTGCCTCACCTCTGCAGTCTAGGACTACCCCGGCACGCTGGTGAGCTGCATTGCCCTACAGCAGTATATCACACCTTACTTTGACCGTCAATAAATCTGCGGTGCCCTATAGTGCTCAAGAGACCTGATCGCTAATACATGGCTCCCACGCCCGACAATTCGAGCGTGGGAGCCAGAGTTCTTGCTCAGTGCAAACCCATCGAACGAACCATCTTTCCCAGGAACTGGGCTCTCAAGTTCGTCGAAAGATTCTCCCCCTTAAGGGCGGGTGAAGCCTGTGACGTCGCCCCCAAGGTCCTCGATGCTGTCGTACACGAACTGCAGCACATACTGCCCGTTGTGGGCAAAGGCACCCGGGTCCTTGGCCGCCACCTGGAAGTTGTACGCCGCCTTCAGAAGCGACGGCGTCCAGGAGGCATAGGCCGCCTCACCCTCGTCCACAGCATTGTTGGCGTTCGTGTCGCCAAAGAAGTACGGGTAGCGAGCCGCGTCGTAGTGGATCGGCTCCCCTGCCGTGTCGGCCGCGTACGTCTGCATAGCCGCGTACAGCGCCTCAGTCATTGTCTCGATCTCGCCGGCGATGCCCTCCGTGGTGTCGCCGTCGCCGTCAAAGTCCGTGTCCGACATCCGGATGGTCGCCAGATCCTCTTCCGTCTCGACGCCTTCGTGGCACGTGCCGCAGTCTTCCACCACCACGCTCAGCCGGTGCACGTCGTGGCACTCGATGCACGTGTCGTACGGCTCCACGTGCTCAAAGCGCCCCAGGTACTCCTTGCCCTCGTACTCGTACGCGCCCTGGACTTCGGTGCCAAAGAGGGTCGCGCCCGCGGCAAAGTAGTGGATGTTGATGAACCGGCCACCCTCGATGACCGCGTCCGGCTCCAGTTCGGCAGTCGCCCGGTCGACCTGCACCGTCGAGCTCCGACCCTGGTGGCAGGTCAGGCACAGGTTGGCCGCAGGATCGTCCGCCGTCACCTCTGCCCCGCTGGGGAAGGTCACCATCTCGATGTTGTGGACACTATAGTCCGCCAGGCTGGCGTGGCAGGTCTCGCACTCGAACCCGTTCGACAGGTCCTGCTCGATCTGCACCCCGTGCGTAACCAGGAACGGCAGCCCGTCCGCCGAGTGGCACGTAGCGCAGCCCGCTTCCACCATTCCGTCTTCATCCCAATGGCGGAACGCTTCCTCCGACCCGGCAAAGTGCCCGTGGTCGATGCGATTCGCCGCCGTCAGGTCGATGGGCTCGGCCAACGCTTCGTTCAGATTCTCGATGGAATCGTACAGGAGCTGGATGATGTACTTGCCACCGTGGGCATACGCTCCCGGGTCCTTAAGCGACGTCTGGTAGTTGTATGCCGCGCGCGCCAAACGCCCTGTCCACGCGGCAAAGGCTGCCTCGTCCTCGTCGGCCGCCCCGTTAGCGTTCGCATCGCCAAAGAAGTAGGGGTGCCGCGCCGGGTCGTAGACGATCGCCGAGGTGGTCACCTCGCTCGCATATGCCTGGATGCCCTGCAGCAACATCTCCTGCAGCGTCTCGATCTCGTAGTAGATCCCCTCTTCCTCGTCGCCGTCGCCGTCATAGTCCACGAGCGAACCGGTCATGCGGATGTCCTTCGGATCCGATTCGCTGTGGCAGTCGGCGCACGACTCGGTCCTCAGCTCCAGCGTGTGCTGATCGTGACACTCCACGCAGGTATTGAACTCGTCCACGTGGTCAAACTTGGCGTCGTACGTCTGGCCTTCGTACTGGTAGCCACCGTGCGCCAGGGTGCCGTACATCGTCGCCGCTGCCGCAAAATAGTGGATGTTCGTGAAGCCAAGGTCCGGGCTGGAAGTGTCCATGTCCTCCAGACCCGCTTCCTCGATCCTCGCGTCCACCGTCAACCCCGACGCGCGACCCTGATGGCATACCGCGCACCGCGCCGAAGGCCCCTCGACCGTAACCGTGATGCCCGAGGGGAACGGAATTGGTGAGGAATCCAGGGCCATCGCCGCGTCGTTGTGGCAGGCCGCGCACTGCACTGTCGTCCCGATGGGCGCCGCCTGGTCTACGACGAACACCTCGCTGCCGTCGGCACCCACATAGTCCTGGTACCCAGGCGTGCTGTGGCAGGCAGCGCAGCTCGCCGGTACTTCCGCCGGATCGTCCTCGTCCCAGTGGACAAACGCCTCCGCCTCGGCGTCGTTGTGCGGTGAGCTCGCCCACTCTTCCCCATAGGGGCAAGCCGCCGCGCCTTCACCCGCAGCCTCCGGACATTCCGGGCAGGCGGGGCAGTCGGCCGCCGGCTCCGCCGTCGGGCACTCCTGGGCCGGCGGGCAGTCGGGGCACGCCTGCGGCTCCGGGCAGTCGGGGCAGGGAGCCGCCGTGGGGCACTCCTGGGCCGCTTCCTCTTCGCCGTTACAGCCCCCGACGAACAGGGCGAGCAACAGCAGCCCCACGATCACGAACAACATCCTCGTCTTCATAGACTCGTCTCCTCCTCAGTTTAGATATATTTCAGGCAGGTCCTGCAGACGACTGGCTTCTACGCTCGCAATCCTTGTTCGCGCCCCACCCCGTCCCGGCGACGGTGCAGCAAGGCTTGCCTGCGGACAGACGCAGGCCCAAGCACTTTAACACATCGCGCTGAAAAACACACGTGTCAATTGTCCCTATTTTCCAGGGACAAAGCGGTAATTGTCCCGGGGTAAACTCGGTGCTATAATGGCTTGGGCCAGAGGAGGACGCCTTGGTCTCGCTGACCGAAGTACTGGAAATCAACTGGATCATTCTCTACTTCGTGTACGGGCAGGTGTTCTTTATCACCGGCCTGGTTACGGGCCTGCAATGGCGACGCGGGAGCAATCTGGAACTGGCCCGGCCCCTTCCCTGGCTGGCCGCCTTTGGCATTGCCCACGGCCTGAACGAGTGGGGCTATATCTTTATCCCGCTGCAGGCCGTCTACCTCGAGGACACGGTCGTGCGCCTGATGCTCGTGGCGCACCTTTTGCTCCTGGCTACTTCGTTCTTTTTCTTGCTTCAGTTTGGTGTCGAGCTCGTTCTCCCCCACGACACGCGATTCCGTTGGATCCGAGCCCTGCCGGCCGCGCTCCTGTTACTCTGGGGGGTGGCCGTGGTAGTGCGGGGCGTCAGCGCCGGAGACTCGGTTGACACGCTCTTTGCCATCGGTGACGGCTGGAGCCGGTACTGGCTGGCCTTTCCGGGCGCGCTGTTGGCAGCCGTCGGACTCGCGCGCCAGGCACGCCAGGCGCACCGTGAACATATGGGTCGCATTGCCGGCCACCTGACTGGGGCCGCGGCGGCCTTTGCCGTCTATGCCCTCGTCGCCGGGCTACTGGTTCCCGCGTCGCCCATCTTTCCCGCCAGCGTCGTCAACTATGACCTGCTGGGTAGAGTCATACACCTGCCCGCCGCGGTCCTGCGCTCCGTCTGTGGCCTGGCCATGGCCTTTCACATGGTGCGTTCCCTCGAGATCTTTCAGTTGGAGACCGACCGGCGTCTGGCCGACATGGAACAAGCCCAGGTCCTTGCGGCCGACCGGGAGCGCATCGGCCGCGACCTCCACGACGGCATCATCCAGAACATCTATGCCGCCGGCCTGGGCCTGGAAGCGGCCTATCACAGCGTGGCCGAAAGCCCCGAGCAGGGGAAACAGCAGATCCGCGCCGTGATGGCGGCGCTCAACCGCAGCATCGACGACATCCGGCGCTACATCTTTGACCTGCGGACGGCCGAGCAGACTCAGGAGCTCGAAAAGCTGCTGGAGAGCCTGGTGCACGATCTCCGCGTCGACACGATGCTGGAGGTCGACCTGGAGGTGGTCGGACAGCGCTGCTGCGTGCTCGACAGCGCAAAGGTGGAACAGATCAGCCAGATCACCCGCGAGGCCCTGAGCAACGTGGTGCAGCACTCTGGCGCCACGCAGGTCACACTGCGCCTCACCTATGCCGGGGAAATCACCCGCTTGATGGTCATCGACAACGGCTGTGGACTGGACCTGTCACTCCTGGCGGTGCCGGGCAAGAACGGCCACGGCCTGGCCAACATGCAGACGCGGGCAGAGCAGTTGGGCGGCGACCTGCAGCTGCAAAGCCGGCCAGGCGCCGGCTTGTGCCTGACTCTAAGCGTCCCGTGCGGCAAGTCTGGGTACGAGGCACGACCGGAGAAGACATGACGCTAAGAGTACTTCTCGTAGACGACCATGAAGTGGTGCGCGTGGGAGTCAAGGCAATCATCGAGCGCCATCCGGATATGGAGGTGGTCGGGGAGGCAGGCACGGTCCGCGAGGCCATCGACGGCACCGAGAGCCTCCGGCCTGATGTCGTTGTGCTGGACATCCGTCTCCCGGGCGGCAGCGGCGTTGACGCCTGCCGCGAGATCAAGGACCGCTGGCCGGAGACCAAGATCGTCATGCTGACGTCGTTCGCGGAAGATGAAACCATCTTTGACGCCATCGCCTGTGGTGCCGATGGCTACGTGCTCAAGCAGATCGGGTCGGCAGAGCTCGTCCAGGCGCTGGAAAAGATCGGGCGCGGCGAGAACCTCCTCGATCCCGCCGTGACGTCGCGGGTGTTGGCCAAAGTGCGCGAGGCACGGCGCCTGGAACAGGCGAACGCCTTCCGGGATCTGAACCGCCAGGAACTGGAGATACTGGCGCACGTTGCAGAGGGGCTGACCAACCGCGAGATTGGCGCCCGCCTCGCGCTCAGCGAAAAGACGGTGCGCAACTATGTGAGCGCGATTCTCAGCAAGTTGGACCTCACCTCTCGCGCTCAGGCCGCGGCGTACGCCGCCCGGAACCGCATCGAAGATCACCTGTAGCCGTCAGCTGCAATGGGCCTTGTGTTAAGCAGGCCCGCCAAGACCACCAAACGCGCCCACGCCCCAAAAAGAACGAGGGCAGAGACCCGAAGGTCCCTGCCCTGTTCCCTCACAAGGAGGAGAAAGGAGTGACTATATTGTAGCACAGCGCGCCTGGCAGACCGTAAGATCGATCACTATTCGGACTTTTTCAGTCCAGATTCTCCGCGGAGCTGCAAGCATTGATTGACAGCAGGCAAACGCTGCGGTATAATGTCACAAGGTTGGGGAACCCGCACCCCACGCTGCGTCACACCGAGGTGAGCAGGCGGCCGCTGTCGCCGGGAGCCGGTGCTCCGATCATCATCGATCAGGAGGTGTGACGTGGAATTCGAAGGCTACTGCGTCAAGTGCCGCGAAAAGCGCACGGTCAAGAACGGCGAGGTTGTTACCACGGCCAAAGGTCGTTCCATGGCCAAAGGAGCCTGCCCGGTGTGTGGCACAACCGTGACGCGGTTCCTCGGCAACGAGGAAGCGGCGGCTCTTAAGAAGGGCAAGTAAGAGGAGGGTGACAGGCTGGCGCCGGTGCCAGCCTGTCACCGCCGTTCCGCGAACCGCCCTGTTATTCGCAGCCTTCGTGCGTTTGGTGTTTGCGCACTTCTGGGGTATAATGGCCCAATAAAGGTGGCGGGGCGAGCGGCGTAGCCCCTGCCGGCTGGACCTGGCACTGACGAGAGCAATACACAGCGACAGCCCATGACGCGGGCTGCAACAAGTGGCAGGTTGGAGATAAGAATGGCTGCGAGCGGCAAAGTCAAAGCACTAGAGACAACGTTAGCCACCATCCAGAAGCGCTACGGGGAAGGGTCGATCATGCGCCTCGGGCAGGCTAGCCACCTGCAAGTGGAAGCCATCCCCACGGGCTCCCTCTCCCTCGATCTGGCCCTGGGTATTGGTGGCATCCCGCGCGGCCGCGTGACCGAGATCTATGGCCCGGAAGGCTCGGGCAAGACCACCCTCTGCCAGCACGTCGTGGCGGAGGCGCAGCGCATGGGCGGCGTCGCGGCTTACATCGACATGGAGCACGCCCTCGACCCGATCTATGCGGCGAAATGTGGCGTGAACGTCGATGACCTCTATATCTCCCAACCTGACACGGGCGAGCAGGCCCTGGAGATTGCCGAAGCCCTGGTGCGCAGCGGGGCACTGGATGTGATCATTGTCGACTCGGTCGCGGCCCTCGTGCCCCGGGCCGAAATCGAGGGCGACATGGGCGACAGCCATCCCGGCCTCCAGGCGCGGTTGATGAGCCAGGCGCTGCGCAAGCTGAGTGGCGCCATCAAGATCAGCAACGCGGCCATGATCTTTACCAACCAGCTGCGCCAGAAGATCGGGATCATGTTCGGCAACCCGGAGACCACATCCGGAGGCATGGCATTAAAGTTCTATGCCTCGGTGCGCCTCGACATCCGCTCCATCCAGTCCATCAAGGTTGGCACCGAAGTGGTGGGTAACCGGACGCGGGTACGCGTCAAGAAGAACAAGGTTGCGCCTCCCTTCCGCGAGTGCGAGTTCGATATCATGTACGCGGAAGGGATCAGCAAGACTGGCGACGTGCTAGACTTGGGCGTGGAGCTGGGCATCGTCGAGAAGAGAGGCTCATTCTACCTCTACAAGGACGAGCGCTTGGCCCAAGGGAGAGAGAATGCCAAGGCGTTCTTGCAGGAGAACCCGGCCACGTGCCAGGAGATCGAGAACGCCATCCGCCGAGCTTCGAGCCTCTCAGAAGTGCACCACGCCACCTTTGCCAAAGACGACGAGGGAGACGACGAGGGAGACGAGGAAGACGGCTCCTGATTCCGGCGACAGGCTTTCGACGACAACGAAACGAGAGGTTTAACAACAAAGAAGATCAGCTTGTGACGGACGATGGGTAGAAGGTTTGTTCTTGGGCCCATCACAGTCGCAAATCGTGCCGAGCGTACGAACCGGTTCTTGCTTGTCTGAGAATGAGAACTTAACAGAAGGTAGCGCCCGGTGGTGGCGAGCAACGTCAGATAAGCGATTTCACCCATCCGCCTTCGAACTTTCGGGGCGGTGGGGTTTCCGATAAAAGCGGGGATTGAAACGAGGTGAGCGCACCCAGGGAGATGGGGCACGAGGACGCTTGCACGTAGCAACTAAACAGGGCGATTGATGTTGCTCTCCGCCTGATACTGGTTCGCGCCGGTTGCACCGACGACCGGTCTACTCGGCATATCTGATTCTCGGGGTACAGCACCCTGAGGATGTTTGCGGCTGTGGTGATCTTGCCACAGCCGCTTGTTATTGCAGGCTGCCAAAGATCCGAAATGGCCAAGATCACGGCATTGAAGGTTCAACAAAAGAACCGCGAGCGCGCCAGCGTCTACCTGGACGGGCGATTTGCCTTTGGCCTACCGGCCATCGTTGCTGCCAGGCTGGCGGTGGGGCAAACCCTGACCGAGGCCGAGATCGAGGCGCTTCAGGACGAGGGCGGTATCGAAACAGCCTACAGCCGGACGCTCGACTATCTTGGCTACCGCCCGCGCAGTCGGGCTGAGGTTGTGGCTTACCTTAAAAAGCGCGGCATGGACGAGGATGAGATCGAGATCATCGTCGAGCGGCTCGAAAGGGCCGGCTTGTTGGACGATGCCACCTTTGCCGAATATTGGGTCGAAAACCGGGAGCGGTTCAAGCCGCGGGGGGCCAGGGCGCTGCGCTACGAGCTGCGGCGCAAGGGGCTCGCGGACGCGGACATCGAGAGGGCGCTCGAGTCGCTGGATGCTTCAGACAGTGCCTACCGCAGCGCAAGCCGCAAGGCCGAACAATTGAGGCATCTGGACCAGCAGACGTTCTCACGCAAGCTAGTCGACTTTCTGGTTCGCCGGGGATTCGACTATGAAGTCGCGCAAGAGACTGCGCAGCGGTATTGGGCCGAGTTAGCGGAGGGCGATTAGCGCCACGCCCGACGGCGAGCCCCGCCGCGCCAAGGGTGGCGAACACCAGTGCATACTGACACAGAGGGAAAACGGAAATGGGAATACAAGTTCTGATCACAGCGATCCTCACCGCCGTCGTGTTCCTGGCCGTCGGTGCGGTCGCTGCCTACTACTACCTTCAAAACAAGAGCAAGAACGCGGTGGACAATGCTCAGCGTACTGCTGAACGCATCGTGTCCGACGCCGAAACGGAAGCCAAAGCAAAGATGCTCCAGGCCCGGGACGAGACGCTCAAGCTGCGCAACCAGGCCGAGCAAGAATTCAAGCAACGCGAGCGCGAGTTCCGGCAGGAGGAGGACCGCCTGCAGCGCCGCAGGGTCTCGCTCGACGAGCGCCTGGAGCAGGTCGACAAACGGGAACGCCTGTTGAACCAACGGCAGAGCAACCTGGACAAGAGACAGAACCAGCTGCAGAAACTGGAGAAGGACCGCCTGGACGAGCTGGAGCGGGTGGCCAATATGAGCCAGGAGGAGGCCAGACAGCTCTTGCTCCAAACTGTCGAGCAGGACGCGCGGCAGGACATGGCCCGCGTCATCCGCGAAGTGGAAAGCGAGGCCCGCGAGGAGGGTGAGCGGCGCGCTCGCGAGATCGTCGTGACGGCCATCCAGCGCATCGCTTCTGACCAGGTCGCCGAAGTGTCGGTCTCTACCGTGCCGCTGCCCAGCGACGACATGAAAGGGCGCATCATCGGCCGGCAGGGACGGAACATCCGTGCCCTGGAGAACGCCACCGGCGTGGACCTGGTGGTCGACGACACGCCAGAAGCCGTGCTTCTGTCCTGTTTCGACCCGGTGCGCCGCGAAGTGGCGCGCGTCGCCCTCAACAAGCTAATCCTCGACGGGCGCATTCATCCGGCGCGTATCGAAAAGGTGGTCGAGAAGGCACGCGACGAAGTAAACCAGGTCATCCGCGAGGCCGGCGAGCAGGCGGCCATGGATGCCGGCGTGCCGGGCCTGCACCCCGAGATCCAGAAGCTCCTGGGCCGCCTGAAGTTCCGGACCAGCTATGGCCAGAACCAGCTGGCCCACGCCGTGGAGACCGCCCACATCGCCGGCATCTTGGCCGCCGAGGTGGGGGGAAACGTGCACGTAGCAAAAATGGGCGCCCTGCTCCACGACCTGGGGAAGGCGGTGGACCACGAGGTGGAAGGCGCGCATGCCTCCATTGGCGCCGACCTCGCCAAGCGCTACGGCGTGCCCCAGCAGGTAGTGAACGCCATCGCCGCGCACCACAACGAGACCGAGACGGAATCGCTGGAAGCGATCATCGTCGAGGCGGCTGACGCCATCTCGGGTGCCCGCCCTGGTGCCCGCCGCGAAAACCTGGAGACCTACGTCAAGCGCATCAAGGCGCTGGAAGAGGTGGCGAGCTCCTTTGACGGTGTGGCCGAGTCGTACGCCATCCAGGCCGGGCGCGAGATCCGGATCATCGTCAAGCCGGAACAGATCGACGATTTGGCCGCCATCCAGCTGTCAAAGTCCATCGCCAAGACCGTGGAAGAGAACCTGCAATATCCCGGCCAGATCAAGATCACCGTCATCCGCGAGACGAGGGCCGTGGACTTTGCCAAGTAGGCTCCTCGCCGGCGATAGGGCCTTTAAGCACCGACCCGTCGCCTGGTGAGGATCGGCATTGAGGGATAGACCGGACGCCCGGACTGTCAAGTCCGGGCGTTCGTTCTTTCAGAGCGTGGGCCCCTGGCGCCGCGACTAGCGGTGTTTGTCCACCCCCACCTGCCGGCACATGTCCTCGACCGGGCAGGTGGAGCAGTGAGGCAGCCGGCCGGTGCAGACGTGTTTGCCAAATGGCACCAACAGGCGGTTGATGTCGAGCCAGTAGCGCTCCGGAAGCTTGCCTTCCAGCGCGGCCATTGTCCGTTCAGGTGCGCTCGTCGCGACATAGCCCCAGCGATTGGTAATGCGGTGGACGTGGATGTCGACGCTGATGAACGCCCGGCCGCAGCCCAGGCCCAGCGCCAGGTTCGCGCACTTGGCACCCACCCCCGCAAACGATAGCAGGAGCTCCCGGTCGCAGGGCAGCTCGCCCCCGTACTCTCTGTAGGTGCGCACGGCGATGGCGTGGATCTGGGCGGCCTTGCGCTCGTGGAACGAGCTGTCGTGGATTAGTCCGTCGATTTCGGCGGGCGACAGGCCGGCCATTGACGCCGGGGTGCGGGCGCGGGCAAACAGCCGGCGGGCGACCGGCACCGTCATCTCATCCAGCGTGCGGATGGAGATGATGCACGCCACAAGCTGCTCAAAAAGGCTGGCATACCCCTCTCCGGCCAACTGAAAGAGGGCAGCCCTGGGAAAGGGCTGCACGGCCTGCTCGACCCGGGCCATTACCAGGTCGATGTCAAACGGTTGTTTGTCCATAACGCGCCTCTCCTGCCGGCGATTGTAGCATTGTTCGCGTTACACGGCAAGGCAATCGCCCTGCGAAGTGACAGCATGGATGAATGTGACTTTTGCCGGCTGGGAGGGCTCGCTGCCAGGGAAGTTGCAGCCAGGGTGCCTGTTTGCGTTTTCCGCCAAGATCGAGTACAATAGAGCCAGCCAAGTGAACCCGCGGGTCCCTAGGCGCACCTTGCAGGCCCAGCGCCGCGCCGGCATCGTTAAGCGCCCACTCACTGCTGTTCCGACCACACTGGAGGGGCAAGGAGGGAACGATGACAGACATGATCAGGGTAGCGGCGCAGTCCCGGTCGACTGCCGTCGCGGGTGCCATCGCCGGCGTAATACGCGAGCAGGGGCATTGCGAGATCCAGGCGATCGGGGCGGGTGCGGTGAATCAGGCAGTCAAGGCGTGCGCTATTGCCCGCGGCTTCCTGGCCCTCGACGGACTGGAAGTGATCTGCATTCCCACCTTTGCCGACGTCGACATCAGTGGACAGGAGAGGACGGCGATCCGCATCTACATCGAACCGCGATAGGGTCCCCTGAGCGGCGGCAACGTGACCCGGCTCCGGGGCAGCTGGAGCCGGCAAGTTTAGCCCTGGAAGAGCCGGCAATCAGGTTTCTTCGCGCCGCTTTCGCCGCCGGCGGCGGGACACCGTTTCTACTTCTTCCTCGTCGGCTGCTGTAAGGTCGCTGTACGAAATCTCGACTCTGACCTGGCTCTCGAGCTCCACCTGGATGCTTTCTTTCACCGCGTTCACCTGCACGACCTTGCCCTTGCCGTGCGGGGTGTCGATCACCTTGCCGGCCTTGGGCAGCTTTTCCTTGACCTTGGCATAGTGCTCGCTTTCGTAGGCCAGGCAGCACAACAGCCGCCCACAGACGCCCGAGATGTCCATGGGACTTAGGGGCAGATCCTGCACCTTGGCCATCTTGATGGACACCGGGCTGAACTCGGTAAGCCAGGTAGAGCAGCAAAGCGTCAGCCCACAACGGCCAATACCGCCCAGCAGCTTGGCCTCGTCGCGCACGCCGATCTGGCGCAGCTCGATACGTGCCCGAAAGGATCGAGCCAGGTCCTGTACCAGGCGGCGAAAGTCGACCCTGGTTTCGGACGCGAAAAAGAACACCAGGCGGCTGCCGTCGTAATTGTACTCGGCGCGCACCATCTTCATGGGCAAGCCATGCTCGTTCACCTTTTCCTGGCATCGCGCCAGGGCATCGCGTTCCTTGTACTGATAGAACGTCATCTGCGTGAGGTCGAGCGGTGTCGCCCGGCGAGTTACGGCCTTCAGCCGGCGCACGATCTCCTGGTCCTCGACCTCGCACGGCGGGATGACAACCCTGCCAATCTCCTCGCCCCGCGAGGTCTCTACCACCAGGTGCTCGCCGGCACGCACATCCTCGTAGCCGGTGGGGTCAAAGTAGTACACCTTGCCCGCCGGATTGAACCTGACACCTACGATCAACGGCATGACAAACCCTCTCCGGGGAACGGTCCCCGGTTACCTTTCTATTCTGTTGTTGCCGGCCAGCGTGGCAGTTTCAGGAGCAGCCCCTCGAGGGCCAGCCGCGGGCTGACGTTGTCCTCGATCTGGGCCGCAGCACGCTGCAAGGCCTGCAGGCTGGCCCACACTTCGCGCAGCCGCTCGGGCCGGGCCAGGGAGCGAAGTTCTGCCAACCGGTCGACGTTCACGACGGGACCTTCGCCGCGCCCCGACAGCAGCAGCAGGTCGCGCCACCAGGCGGCCCACAGCTCCAGCATGTCGCGACTCGCCCGTGGATCGCGGCCCAGGCTCTCGGCCAGGCTGAGACGCTCGACGCGGCCGGCAGGCAAGGCGCGTACCAGGTGATCCAGCTCCCGCTGCCGCCTTTTCAGGAGCGCTGTGTCCCGGCCGGCGTCGATGGCCCATCCGATCCTGCCCGCCGATAGACCGGCCAGCAGGCGGGCCTGGTCACCCGCGATTCCCAACTCGTGCAGCGCGCTTTCAACCCGCCCCCTGCCCAGGGGCCGCAGGTCCAGGCGCTGGCAGCGCGACACGATCGTGGGTGGCAGGCCGTCGACGTCGACGGCCGTCAGGATCAGAACGACGTGCGCCGGGGGCTCTTCCAGAGTCTTGAGCAGGCTGTTGGCCGCCTCGGTGGAGGCCAGGTCCATCCGCCGCAGAATGAACACTCGCTTGCGCCCTTCGTAGGGAAAGAGGGCCGCCTCGCGCTGCAGCGCCCGCACCTGGTCGATTTTGAGGGCGTCGCCGGCGCCCTCGCCCTTGATGACGCGCACGTCGGGATGCGTCCCCGCGGCAATGCGCGTGCAGGCCGGGCAGCGACCGCAGGGGGGATCGGGCTCCGGGCAGTTGAGGGCCTGCGCCAGGGTGCGGGCGAGCAATGTCTTGCCGATCTGGGGCGGGCCGGTGAACAGAGAGGCGTGCGCAGTGCTGCCCGCCGCCAGCCGGCGGCGAAGGAGCGACACCGCCCACCCGTGGCCGACGATCTGCCAGCTCATCCTCTGCCCTTGCGGATGCCCCACGGCACGCTCACAGCAGCGACTTGCCGTCCAGGCCGGGGGGCGGAGACACTCCCATGAGGTCAAGGACCGTGGGCATCACATTCAGCACCGAGAAACGGCTCTGGGGGATGGACTGGCCGCCAACGTAGAGCATGGCATCATCATGGGTATGCATGCCCACCAGCTCGTCGCCCTTGTAGGTCAAGGTCTCCTTGTAAAGAGGCCCCTTCGGGTCGTAGCCGTCGTAGGGAGCCAGGATCAGGTCCGCCGCCTGCTCCAGGTAGGGGCCATGGTACAGCTCCTCCCGGCGAAAGACGGCCTGGAAGATGGGCTCCCCGCTGTCGGGATCGGCCAGCGTCAGTGCGGCGGCGGCGATCTCGTCCCGTAGCCGCTCGTAGGCCGGCCCGGGGGGCACGCTGCCCTCCTTCTCACGCCCTTGCACGCGGATGAACACCCGGCCGGGATCCATGCTGTAGGCTACCGACCGGGGATCGATCTCGTCCAACCCCCGCTTGCGATCGGGGGGCACGCTGCGCAGTTGCAGCCAACCGTTGTCCATCAGCCAGCGGTTGACATAGACCTCTTTTTTGATGGTGCAAAAGCCGTGGTCGGCCATCCACACCAGGGTCGTGCCCTCGTCCAGGCGGCCTGCCACCTCACCCAGCATGTCGTCGATGCGCCGGTAAAAGTCGTAGAAGGCCGGGGCATAGGTCGGATGGCGCTCCTCCATCTGCTGCCACAGGAAGTGGTGCAGCCGGTCCGTCTCCATGATGTGCACGTGGAGATAGTCCCACTGCTCCCGCTCGAGCAGATGGTACAGCGTGCGAATGCGGGCATCGAGGACCGAGTTGACCTCCTGGAGGGCCAGGTCCTTGGACTCGCGCGCCTTCCAGGGGTCGGCGTCGACGACGTAGCCCAGGGACTGGAGTGTGGGCAGGTAAGAGGCCGGATAGACGGCCTTTTCCAGGCTGGGGCTCAAGAAACAGCCCACGAGGATGCCGTTGACCGGCCGGGGCGGATAGGTGACCGGCACGTTGACGACGATCACCCGCTTGCCCGCATCGCCCAACACCTCCCACAGGGTGCGAGCGCGCATGTTCTGCGAGGTGGGGATGAATTGCTTGTAGGTAGCGGGGTCGCGGTCGATAAAGCCAAAGATGTTGTGTTTGCCCGGGTTGACCCCGGTCATCATGCTGCTCCAGGCTACCGACGACACCCAGGGCCAGGTCGAATCCATGCGCAGCAAGCTGCCCTGCCGGACCAGCCGCTCGGCGTTGGGCGCCCGCCCCTCGGCGATCAGGCGCTGCAAGAAGGTAAAGGGCGTCCCGTCCAGGCCGAGGAAGACGACCCGTCGCTCGTGCTTGCGGCTGCGAAATCTGCTCAGAAAACTCACTGTTGCACGCTGGTCCCCTACAGGCTGATTCCCGACATTATAGCACGGAGGCCGGCGCCGGGCAAATCGCTTTCCTCTGCCAACCGTGTCTA
Organism: Anaerolineae bacterium; assembly: GCA_041300865.1. Classification (GTDB taxonomy): domain Bacteria; phylum Chloroflexota; class Anaerolineae; order JAAYZQ01; family JAAYZQ01; genus JAAYZQ01. The sequence continues at coordinate 6,966 of JBFYTF010000200.1, read as the reverse complement.
CAAGTAGCCCAGCGCGGCGAGCCGCGCCTCGATCTCGGCCTCTTCATCGGTGGTGTAGGCAGCCTGCTCCGGGGCAGGCGGAACGTAGCCCAGCTCTTCCAGCTTGGCGAGCACCTTGCCCAGGCTTTCTTCGATGGTCTCCTGGCCCGAGTCAATGACCACTTCCGGATTCACCGGCTCTTCGTAAGGATCCGACACGCCCGTAAAGTTGGGAATCTCGCCAGCGAGCGCCTTCTTGTAGAGCCCCTTGACGTCGCGGTCCATCAACGTCTCGAGGCTGGCATAACAATAGACCTCGACAAAGTTGCCTGTCTCGCGGCGGGCGTTGTCGCGCGCCACCTGGTAGGGCGAGATGAACGAGCAGAGCACGGCCACCCCGTTGCGCGTAAGCAGCTTGGCCACAAAGGTCACGCGCTCGATGTTCTTGTCCCGGTCCTCCTTGGAAAAGCCCAGGTCCCGGGTCAGGCCCTGGCGCACGATGTCGCCGTCCAGCCGCTCGACCTTCAGGCCACGTTCGCGCAAAACCTCCTCGAGCCGAATGGCGAGGGCCGTCTTGCCCGCACCCGACAGACCGGTAAACCAGACCGTTACCCCTTTTTGTTCCACAGTTCCTCCCTATGGCTGCAGTTGTTGCCCGTGACTCAGGCGAAGGACGACCCGCGCATGTCGCGCGGCACGTCGACGCCCACCAGGTCGAGCAGGGTGGGAGCCACGTCCATCAGGTGCCGGCGTGGTCCAAGGCCCTGGCTCGCCCGGTGCGGGTGATAGTAGATGTAGAGTCCCTCCTGGGCGTGGTTGGCATCGTCGGGCCCGGTGTCATTCTCAAAGGTGTACACCGCCCCGGTGCCGAGGCTGCCCAGAGAGCGCCAGCTCAGGTTGCCAAAGTAGACGATGAGATCGGGCGCGATGTTGTTCACCTCGCTGTAGATCTCTTCCGGTTTGTAGGCCACCGAGCCGATCGGCCTGCCCTCGGGGTCGGTGATGGCCGCAATGCGCTCCACCAGCTCGTCGCGGACCCGCTCATAGTCCTCGGGCTCGATGATCCCTTCCGGTTCGCGGCCCTTGACGTTCAGAAAGAGCCGGGCATAGTAGCCACCCGAGCCCCAGGCCCGGGTCCGGCTCCAGTCAACCTCGCACTTTTCCAGGGGAACGATGCCTGCCGGCTGGTACTCCAGGACCAGGTAGCCCTCCTGCTTCAGCCACTCGTTGAAGCAGATGCCGCCCACCATAGGCTTGGCCCCGTGGTCCGAGACCACGAGCACGGCCGTGTCCTCGTCGAGGAGGGCCAGGCGCTCGCCGATCTGGGCGTCGAGATGGACATAGTAGTCGCGGATGGCGTGCTCGTAGGGATTGCCGGGCGTATGCTTCGGGTGCCGCCGGTCAAAGAACTTCCAGAAGCCGTGGTGCATGCGGTCCACGCCCATGTCGACATGCATAAAAAAGTCCCAGGGCTTGGCGGTCATGAGATGCTTGACGACCGTGTGCTGCCGGCCGGCCATCTGGTAGATCTGCTCCAGGAGATGGTCCTTGTCCTCGGTGCGGAACTGGCCCACATCAAACATGTACTCGCCGTCCAGGAGCCCCTCGATCTCGGCCTTGAGCTCGGGCGGGTGGGTGTATTGGCTCTGGGTGCTGGGCGTCAAAAAGCTCGAGATCAGGACGCCGTTGACCGGCTCCACGGGATAGGTCTGGGGCACACCGGCCACCACGACCTTCTTGCCTGCGGCAGACATCAGGTTCCAGGCGCGGGGCACCCTTATGGAGCGCCCAGTGGCGATGTTCATGCGCTCGTAGCTGTGATCGGCGCGATTGCGAAAGCCGTAGAACCCGAGCTGGCCGGGATCCTTGCTGCTGAGCATGGAGGCCCAGGCCGGCACGGTGATGGCCGGAATGGTGCTCGTCAGCTCGCCGTAGGTGCCGGCCGCCATGAGCCCGCTGAGGTTGGGCAAGAGATCCCGCCACCGGTCGAAAACCAGCGACGGCTCTCCACAGTCAATGCCAATGACGAATACTTTCACGCTTGTCCTCGCAGGTACGGGTCAGGGCGCCGCGCTGCGGAGCGGGAGGTGCCAGGGCTGGGCCGCTGCGACCCGCTCATTCCTGGCCGGCCGCCGGCTTTTTGGCGCGGATCCCGTCGCGGAGCACGCGCGACACCTCGGGCCGGGTGAACTCCTCGGGCAGCATCTCGCCCCGTTCCAGCATCTCGCGCACCTGGGTGCCGCTCAAGTTGACCCAGTCCTCCTTGCTGTGAGGGCAGGTCTTGGCGCTGACCACGGCACCGCACTTTTTGCAGTAGAAGGTATAGTCGAAAAAGAGGGGCGTGATACCAAGCTCGCCGGGGTCAAACTCATCAAAGATATAGTGGGCATCGTATGTGCCATAGTACTTGCCTACGCCGGCATGGTCGCGGCCGACGATAAAGTGGGTGCAGCCATAGTTCTTGCGGGCGATGGCATGAAAGATGGCCTCCCGAGGACCGGCATAGCGCATCGCCGCGGGAAAGACACCCAACAGCACGCGTTCGGCCGGGTAGTAGTCGCGCAGGATGGCCTGGTAGCTTTCGATGCGCACGTCAGCCGGAATGTCATCGGCTTTGGTCTCGCCCACCAGGGGATGGAGAAAGAGGCCGTCGACGATCTCCAGCGCCGTCTTCTGAATGTACTCGTGCGCGCGGTGAATGGGATTGCGCGTCTGGAAGGCGACGATGCGGCGCCAGCCACGCGACGCGAACATACGGCGCGTCTGAGCCGGCTCGTGGCGCAGCTCGGGAAACTCGCATTCCAGGGGCAGGTTGAGCTGAAAGACCTCACCGCCCAACAGCCAGTTGCCCTGGCGGTAGAGGCGCGCCACGCCGGGGTGCGCCTCCTCAGTGGTGCGATAGACCTCCCGCGCCTCGCGCTCCTTGTCGGCGGGGAACTTTTCGGCGATGGTCATGATGCCCATCAACAGATCGCCGTCCATCAGGGCGATCTCCTGGCCCTCGCGCAGGCCGGCCGCCGTTTCGTCGTCGACCGGCAGCGTTACGGGGATGGTCCATGCCAGGCCGTTGCTCAGGTGCATGTTGTCGATGACGCTGTCATAGTCGGCACGGGTCATGAACCCGGTCAAAGGGCTAAAAGCACCGACCGAGATCATCTCCAGGTCAGAAACAGCCATGCGGGTCAGGGGGACCCGGGGAAAGGACGCCGCTCGCTCCAGGGCAGCGGCACACAACTCGCCACGCAGTACACGGTTTACCAACTGGCCCCCATGAGGGGCGATGCTACCCACAACTCGGGTCATTTCTCCACTCCTCCCGCAGAGTACAAAAAAACGATAGCACGAACCGTATGAGGGACGATTCATGCCGCTCGGGATTCTAGCAGAGGAGACTACCTTTGTCAATTCAGTACGGTGGGCTGACCGCGAGGGCCGGCAGCCGGCAGCAGGTCTTTCCTACCCGGTACCCGCTAGCCGGGGCGCTCGTACCATACGGTTGCCCTATGCTTCGCCGGTTTTCGTTGACAAAACCCATTTATGGTGCTAGAATTCGGGTTATGAGCACCACAACCCTGCCGCTCTTGATCTTGAGCGGCGCCAGTGAGAGCAGCGAACCGGAGTTGCTGGTTGGCCGGGCGCGCCGCGCCGTGACGCTGGACGTCGTGGAGCGAGCCCTGGGTGTGCCCGGCCTGCAGCCGGTGGTCGTCGCCACCAACTCGACCGAGCTGGCCCGGGACCTGTCGGGCATGCCGGTGCAGGTGGACCTCGACAAGCCAGGCGAGGCCTTTCACTTCGGGCGCCGCCTGCTGGAGCTCATCAGCCGCTATGGCCTGGAGCGCTGCTTTTACGTGGGAGGCGGGGCGGGTGCCCTGCTGCCCGCGGAGGCAATGGCGCTCATCGTGGACGAGGTGCTCAGGGCGGACCGGCTTCTCGTTACGAACAACTTTTACTCTTCCGACCTGGTCGCCTTCACGCCGGCCCGGGTTTTGCACGACCATGCGCCGCCGGAAAACGACAACGAGCTGGCCTGGCTGCTGGGCGAACACGCCGGCCTGCCGGTGCGCGAGCTGCCGAGAGACGGCGCGAGCCAGTTCGACGTGGATACCCCCACTGACCTCCTGACCCTGGCCGTGCATCCCCAGGCAGGCCCCCGGACCAGCGCGCTGCTGGCCGGCCTGGCCCTGGACACGTCGGCCCTCGACGCCGCCCTGCCGCTCTTCCTCGACCGCAACGCTACCGTGCTCATCGCCGGCCGCGTGGGAGCTGCTACCTGGAGCTACCTCGAGCGCGAGACGGCCTGCAGCACGCGGGTTCTGTCCGAAGAGCGGGGCATGCGCGCCAGTGGCCGCCTGGCGAGGGGCGAGGTGCGCAGCCTGCTGGGCTATTTCCTGGACGCTGTGGGACTGGACCGTTTCTTTGAGACGATGGGCGCCATGGGAGAGGCGCTCTTTCTGGACAACCGCGCCATCCTGGCTCACAAGGGACTTTGGCCCTCGGCGGCCGACCGGTTCTATTCCGACCTTCGTCGCCCGGACCAAATCGCCGACCCCTTTCTACGGGCTCTAACCGAAGCGGCCATGGCTGCTCGTATCCCCGTGGTCATGGGCGGCCATTCCCTTGTTTCCGGCGGAATGTACGCCCTCGTCGAGGCCGCCTGGCTGCGCGGCCACGACCTGGAGCGGCACGTGGTACCGGCAGGACTATGAGCGGCGCAGGGGGGAGTCTGGGCGACCGGCGGCGCGACTACAAGATCCTGGTCGTAGATGACAAGCCGGAGGTGGTCGACCTGGTACGCACCATGCTCGAGTGGCAAGGAGGTTACCGGGTGCTGGGCGCCGAGGATGGCGAAGAAGCGCTGTCTCGCGCCCGCGAAGAGCCACCTGATCTGATCATGCTGGACATCAGGATGCCGCGCAAGAACGGGCTGGAAACACTGCAGGCCCTCCAGACAGACCCCACCCTGTCCTGTATACCGGTCATTATGCTCAGCGTTGTGACGACCCGTCCGCAGGTGCAATATGCCCTGCGGCGAGGAGCGGTTGCCTATCTCCCCAAGCCATTCGAGCTGAAGGAGATGTTACAGCTGGTCGAAAGCGTACTGACGACCGATCCTGCACGGCGCACCGCGCTCCGGCAAGAAGCACTGGAGAGTTTGGGAAAGCTATGACTGCCAAAGAGCGTCAGAAACCGCCCCACGTATTGATCGTCGAGGATGAAGGGGATCTGCTCGAAGTCCTGGAGATTGCCTTCCAGAGTGCCGGCTATCGGGTAACGACCGCGGACAACGGGGTAGAGGGCTGGCAGCAATTTGACCGGGAGCACCCCGACCTGGTGGTCCTGGACCTGAACATGCCCAAGATGTCAGGGTTTCGCCTGCTGGAGCTGATGCGCAGCGAGAGCCAGGTGCCGGTCTTGATCCTGACAGCCTACGACTTTGCCGAGGCCGAGGAGGTGGCCAACTACCGGCCGAACCATTTTATGAACAAGCCCTTCGACGCGCAGGAGCTCCTCTTCCAGGCAAACTGCCTCATCGACCGAGCGGCGAATGGCAGAACGTGCGGCTGAAGGCGGGGCCCCGATCCCCGAGCTTTTTGCGAGGGTAGGCCACATCCTGGTCTCAAGCCTCGATTTGGACACGGCCCTGGGGGGCATTGTCGATCAGGCACTGGCGGTCATAGACGCGGACGTGGCCCTGGTGCACCTCCTGGACCGGCCGGGCCAACACCTGAAGCTGCAGATTGCCCGGGGATTGCCAGCAGAGGCGGCGTCGGAGGTGACCATTGCCCCCGGGCAGGGGCTGGCCGGGCGGGTGCTGCTGGACGGCAAACCGCGCCACGGCGTGAACTTGCAGCGGGACCCGCGCACCCACTTTCGTGCCCTGGCCCAGCGCCTGGACTGGCAGTCCTTCGTCGCCGTGGCCATCCGGCTCCACCTGCAGCCTATTGGCACCTGGCTGCTGGTCCGGCGGCGTCGAGAGCCCTTTAGTGCGCAGGACCTGGAGCTCCTGTCGTCCTTTGCCGACTTTGCCTCCCTGGCCATCGAGCGCTCCTGGCTGTTGCACACCATCGTCCAGGAAAAGCACGAAAGCGAGGCAGTGATCGATGCCTCCGCCAGCGGCATTCTGGTCGTCGATGCCCACGGACACATCGTGAACATGAATCCGGCGCTGGAAGAGCTAACCGGCTGGCAGCTGCCGCAGGTGCGCGGTGAGCTGTGCTGCGATATCGTCGGCTGCCGTGAGGCAGCCGCTGGCTCGGAGACGCCGGGCATCTGCCCGTTGCGCCTGGAGAGCGTAGAAGAACGGGCTTTTGTCGAATACCGCATCCGCACCCGGGATGGGCGCTGGGTGCCGGTGGAGGCCAGCTACGGCCTGGTCCACGACGAGGACGGCGACCTGGCCCGGGTGGTCATCGTGTTTCGCGACATCACCCAGCAGGAAGAGCGGAACCGCGCCCGAGCCGAGTTCATCGCCACCGTCTCCCACGAGCTGCGGACGCCCCTGGCCCTCATCAAGGGCTACGCCACCACCCTGCTCAGCCCGGGCGTCGTCCTCGACGACGCCAAGACGCGCCGCTTCATGCAGAACGTGAACAGCGCGGCCGACCGGCTGAACTGGATGATCGACGACCTGCTGTGTGCCTCGCGGCTGGACGCCGAAGAGCTCCATCTGCGGCTTCAGCCTTTTGACCTGCGCCTCACGGTTCGCAAGGTGCTCTCCTGGTTCCAGCCCCACGCTTCCCGCAAGGAGCTGATCGGCGATCTGCCTGCCGAGGGGCTGTGGGTGTGGGCCGATCCTGAGCGCGTGGAACAAGTCCTCCTGAACCTCTTGACCAATGCCGCCCGGTACTCGGGTGCCGGCACCCAGATCGTCGTCCAAGCACAGCTCCTGGGCGATCCCCTGCGGGCGGTCGTGCACGTCATCGATCAAGGCATCGGCATCAAGGCCGAGCACCTGCCCCGCATATTCGACCGCTACTACCTCACCGA
>JBFYTF010000196.1:0-23277 GCA_041300865.1 Anaerolineae bacterium | reverse complement strand
AACAACATTCTGGGGACGAACCTGCCGACGGACACCCGCTGGCTGGAGGCCTCGACGACACCCATCGGCTTCCTGCCCTTCCTCCCCCTGGCCTTTTACGCCGTCGTTATGGCCAACGTTTGGTTGGGCTGGCCGTTTATGATGGTCGTGGCCACGGGTGCACTGCAATCCATCCCCGCCGAGCTGTACGAGGCCGGCGACATTGACGGCGCCAGTGGTTGGCAAAAGCTGTGGGCCATCACCGTGCCCCTCATCCGTCCGGCCATGGTGCCGGCCATCATGCTCGGCACGATCATGACCTTCAACCAGTTCAACGTCATCTACTTTATCTCGGAGGGCGGGCCCTTTGGCCGTACCGAAATCCTCATCACCCAGGCCTTCAAGCTGGTCTACGAGCAGCGGCTATATGGCGTCGCCGCCGCCTTTAGCATCGTCGTCTTTTTCGTGCTGCTCATTATCACCCTGCTCCAGAACCGCGTGACACGCGCCACGGAGGCCTACTATGCCTAAGAAGCGAAAAGCGCTCCTCAAGCAGATCGGGCTACACGCCTTTTTGATCCTGGTCCTGATCGTGGTCATGTTCCCCATCCTCTGGATCGTTTCCCTGGCCCTCGATCCGCGCAACATCGACAAACCGCTGGAGCTGACCCTGATCCCGCCCGGCGCTTCGCTGGCCTCCTTCCAACGGGTGCTGCTGGAGCCCTTCGACCTGCTGTGCCGCAATCCCAGCGACGTTTCCAGCTGCATGACCTTTATGCAGCTCCTCAAGAACAGCCTCATCGTCGCCCTGGGCACCAGCGTCATCGCCGTTATCCTGGGCGCCAGCGCAGCCTACGCCTTCTCCCGCTTCAACTTCATCGGACGCCAGGCGGGAATGATGGCCTTTATCGTGCTCCTCATGCTCCCCGCGTCCGCGACCCTGGCGCCGCTCTTTGTCCTCCTTAGCCAGATCCGTGTTCTGGGCGAGCCGCTGCGGCTGACCCTCGTCGGGCTAATGTTGGCCTATGGCTCTGGCACACTGCCTTTTGCCATCTGGAACCTGAAGGGCTATTTTGACACGGTGCCCAAGGAGCTGGAAGAGGCGGCCAGGATCGACGGCGCCTCCATGGCGCAGACCTTCCTGCGCATCATCATGCCTCTGTCGGTGCCCGCCATCGCCGTCACCGTCCTGTTTGCCTTCATGTCTGGCTGGACCGAGTTCATCCTGGCCTGGACCTTCCTGGAAAATCCGAGCCGTTTCACGCTGGCCATGGCCCTGCGCTCCATGCAGGGGCAGTTCGCGACGCCCTGGTCCGACTTTGCGGCCATGTCCATCCTGATGAGCCTGCCCATTGTCGTCCTCTTCTTTGCCCTGCAGCGCTACCTGGTTTCCGGCCTGACAGTCGGCGGAGTCAAAGGTTAGGGTCCCATGTCCGACGCATACTACCAGGAGCGAGCCAAACGGCGTACGCGGCGGTTGCTCCTTGTCGGTGCCCTGGTTGCCCTGTTTGCCTGCGCGGTGTTCGGCGTTAGCAGTCTCTTCTACGATGCCTGCACCGGGAGCTTCGATCGGGCACCGGAGGCGATCGTCAGCAGCTACCTGGACGCCGTGCGAACGGGCGACGCTGCCCGAGCGCAAGAGTGCTGGGAGCACGAGACATACTATGACTTGGGGGCCGGCTGCTCCGAGGTCTGTCTGAGCCGGGCGTTGGGCGTGCCGTTTGAGGTACAGGAGATGGAGGTCGGCCCGGCCGAGTCGACGCCAGACGGGCGTGCCCAGCGGCTCGCCACGGTCATGGTGACGTGTACCGGCTCCGGCCAGTCATACGGTGCGGAGATCATGCTGGACAGTGTAGCCGGTGACGTGCCCTGGCGGCACTGGAGCATTATCTCCAGCACTGTGGGCGGCACTGTCGCCCAGCCCTGGTGCCAGTAAGTGAGCTGGTGACGGATCTCCTCGAGCGTGCGCGGCAGGAGGGTACGCCCCTCATCGACGGCGACCGGGCTACATTTCTGTGGCAGGGCGCCGGCACCCCGCCGCTGTTGATCGGCGATTGGACCGGCTGGCAGCATGGCGAGCCTGCCCGTCTGGAGCGTGTCGCGCCGGGCGTCTGGGCCACGACACTCTCCTTTCCGCGCGACGCCTACCTGGAGTACATCTTCTGGCGGGACGGAGAGCGCCTAGCCGACCCCTCCAGCCGGCGGACCGTGCCCGACGGGCTCGGCCACCGCAACCACAGCTTTGCCATGCCCGATGCCCGGCCCAGTCCTTTCGTCCGCCGCCGCCGTGGCGTACCGCGTGGCACCTTCAGCCGTCACGTCCTGGCCGACGATTTCCTCCTTGCCGGTGGCAAGCGTCCGGTCATCCTATACCGGCCCGCGGCTCCAGGCCCCTACCCCCTGTTGGTCGTCCTCGACGGCCAGGATTATCGCCGGCGGGGAGCGCTGCCGGCCATCCTGGACAACCTGACGGCCGAAGGCCGTATCCGTCCCCTGGCCATGGCCCTGGTGCACCACGGCGGCCAGGCCAGGGGTGTAGAATACGCCTGCAGCGAGGCCCACCTGGCCTTTCTGCTGGAGCGCGTCCTGCCCGTGGCGGCCGGTGAGCTCGACCTCTTGGACGCTGCCACCCAGCCCGGTGCCCACGGCATCCTGGGGGCATCTATGGGCGGCCTCATGGCCCTCTATGCCGGGCTGCGCTTTCCCGCAGTCTTTGGCCGCGTGCTGTCCCAGTCGGGCGCGTTCGCCTTCTTTGACGGGGAAACGATCGTCTCGTCGCTCGTCCGGCACGGCCCTGTCCCTGCCGTACACATCTGGATGGATGTGGGTAGCTTCGACTTCCTGCTGGACTCCAATCGCCGTCTCCACGCGCAGCTCACGCAGCGCGGCTACCAGGTGCGCTATCGCGAGTACAGCGGCGGCCACAACTATACCTCCTGGCGCAACGACCTGGGGCAGGGTCTAGAATGGCTGTTTCCCGGCAAGGACGGCCCGGCCGCAGAGCTCGAGCGTTGAGAGGCACGGCCAGGATTGTCGAAAGCAAAAGGCCCGGCACCCTGGGAAAGGGGGCCGGGCCGGTGGCGAAACCGTAGCCTTGTGTGCCTGCCGCCTAGGCGCTTACTGCCGCCGCCTTCTCACGGCGCCGGAAGCGGTCGGGTATGAACAGCCCGATGACCTCGCCTGGCCCCAACGTGGCGATGATATTCACCAGGAACAGGCCCAGGCCGATGGCCATGAACGCACCTCCAATCAGGGCAGCGGCGACGTAGCCTTCCCACTCGCCCGTTTGGTAGATGGTGCGGCGCAGCATCCCCTGCGAGCCAGCCATGCCCATGGCATAGGCGTTGATCACGGCGCCCACGATCCAGATCCAGAGGTGTGGGTTAACCAGCTGCGGGTAGCGGAACTCTTTTTTGGTCAGCATCGGCACCAGGGCGTACAAGACGGCGAACACCAACGAGCTGACGGCCGTGAGCAAGAAGGTGTGGGCGTGGAGGGCGATGACCCACTGCGTGTTGTGGAACACCATGTTCAGCCCGGTGTTGGCCTGGATGAGCCCCGCCGTGCCGCCCATGATAAAGCCAAAGATCGAGGCCAGCACAAACTTGAGGGCCGGCGTCATCTTGACCGGCCGGGCCAGCCAGATGGTCATCAGCGACGCAAAGATCGTCAGGCCCATGGTAAAGAACTCACCCCAGGTGATGAACTGTCCGGACAGGATCTTCATCCAGGTCGGCTGCGGGCTATCGGCCAGAAGGTGGTGGCTCCAGACGCCCATGGAGACCAGCAGGTCGACCATGATGACCGTCTTCACGACGTTCGCGCCAAACAGCTCCCGGCCGACCAGCAGCGGAATGAGCAGGTACCAGATGCCGGCCGTATAGATCAGCACGTTGCCGTCGGCGACCATGTCCAGCCCCCACCAGAACCAGTTCTTGTATAACAGGGCGTTCACCGCCAAGGGGTCCAGGGGCGAGTTGAACAAGGCCGCCAGGCCATAGACCAGGATGAGCACCCCGGCGGTGAGCAGCACAAAGGCATTGATCACCGTGTCGATCGACCCCCGGCCGACGGCGACCAGGAACACCGGCAACCCGTCGTGGTCCAGGTTGGGTGCGCCCTCGTCTTCCTTGCCCAGCCACTTTAGCAGGCGCTTGATGCCAAAGGCCGACCGCAAAAAGCCCCAAAAGCTGTAGCTGTGCGGGTTGTTCTTGCTCAAGACGGTGCTGAACAGGTTGAAGGCAAAAAGCAGGATGTTGACCATGATGATCGCCGCGCCCACCATGAAGATGATGCTGCTCCACAACGGCACGCGGTCGTAGCTCACGGGCAGCGGCCAGTAGAGGGTGTAGAGAGCGCTGAACATCCCGAAAAAGCCTGCCCCCCAGCAGATCAAGACGCCGATGGGCTGCAGCGCAAAGTTCAGGGGCACCAGCTTCTTGTGGCGCACCTCTTTGCCCACCAGGTAGGGCACCAGGAAGTAAAAGGCGCCCATGATGGCCATGTAGACAAAGCCATAGATGCCGACGATGGGATGCGCGGACATCATGGAGAAATAGAGCTCTTCCTGCGTCGGCTCGGCTCCAAACCGGGCCGTATTCAGGACCCCCTCCATGGGGACCAGGGCTTCCAGGTTGTACTGCTGGGTGCGCATGAGCAGCCCCTCAAAGCCTGAGAGAGCCAGAAATAGCAGCCCCACCACGGCGAAACGCAGCGTCCACTTCTCTTGCCAGCCTAGTTGTGCCATCTTGCCTTCCTCCGTCAGGGGATCACTACGATCGCGCCGGGGACGTGCATCTCGGAGTGCCGGGGACCGGAATACTCGGTCGAGCGCACATCGTAGGTGCCCGGCTCGTCAAACCGCCAGACTAGGCGGTTCGCCATGCCCGGCAGCACCTGCATCTGGAAGACCATCGTGCCGTCGGCTCGGAAGGCGCCAAATCCGTAGGTGACGTCGCCCGACGTTGCGACGAACTCCACATAGTCTCCGGCGCCGACCTCGATGTCCCCGGGTGCCAGGTCGAAGCGATAGTCCTCGGCGTGGATCGAGAAGCTTTGGCTCGGCTCCGGGTCAGACCAGAGGAGCCACTCCTGCCAGGGGATGATGGGCGACAGCGTGATGACGTTGAACACCAGGAAGACACCGACGAGTAAGAAAAACCAACGGCGCTCCTCCTTGTCCATCGTCAGTCTCCTTTCTCCCTCACCTTGGCGGCGAACACCAGCAAGAACAGGCCCACGGCCAGGACCCAGATCGTATAGCTCCACCACACGATGTCGGTCAAGTACATTTCGACCTCCTCCTTGCTCCACTCCCTTTGTGTTGATTGTACTGCCGTCTGTGTTCCGGCTATGGTCGGGCGATAGTGTCCTGGCTCCCTCCTTCTCCCCCTGCGGGGCGTATCCAGGCCAGATTGCCAGCTCGACCGCCATCTTACGATTGGCGCTGAAAGGCTTCCACGACCTTTGTCACATTTGACGCGCACATCCTTTTGTCCGGAAGTGCGAGCCTGGCGGCCGCTGACAGAGCTTGCTTCTGTGGTAAGGTTCGGGAGGGCTCCACTGACCTCCCAAGCCCGATTTTACCACATAATGTGTGCTTTGGCAATCCAAACCGAAGACAACCATTCCCCGTAGCAATTTCCAACCGACTCCGCCCGCTTCTCCTTCTCCTGCATGCTATAATTTCGGTTGGATGCCACGGTGTCCTTGTCATAACGGCCTGCGTCCTTACCCACCCAAAGGACGTCGAAATCCGGCATTCGAGACTGAAGGACAGGAAAGAGTTGCTCATGGCGGCTGATGCAGAAGGTTTGCGTGCTCAAGAATCGGGACCGGAACGCCTGGCGGCCGCTGCGCCACGCCGCGTAGCGGTTCTGCGTGCGCTCCCCGGACTGGGCGACTTTTTGTGCCTGGTTCCGGCCCTCCGCGCCCTGCGAGCGGCGCTGCCCAACGCCGAGATCGTGCTCATCGGCCTGCCGTCAGCCGCGCCCCTGGTGCACCGCTTTGACAAATATCTCGATGGCCTTCTCGAGTTCCCCGGCTTTCCAGGCATCCCCGAGGCCCCCCCAGACCTGGGACGCTTCAGTGACCGCCTGTTGGGCTTGCAGCGCCATCACTTTGACGTCCTGTTTCAGATGCACGGTCACGGGGGGCTCATGAACGCGTTTGCCGGGCTGGTGGGTGCCAGCCTGACGGCCGGCTACTACCTACCGGGCAACTACTGCCCCGATCCCGGCACTTTCCTGCCCTACGTCGAGAGCGAGCAGGAAGTGCGGCGCTGGCTGCGGCTTCTCGACGCACTGGGCATTCCGGCGCAGGGCGAATCCCTGGAATTCCCCATTGCTCCCCAGGATGAGGAGGATTTGGCAGCCCTGCTTGCCGCGGTGCCCCTGAAACGGGGAACCTTTGCCTGCTTGCACCCCGGGGCTCGGGGCTCTGCCCGGCGCTGGGCACCGGCACGCTTTGCCGCCGTGGCCGATGCCTTGGTGCCCCTTGGCCTGGACGTGGTGTTAACGGGCACCAAAGATGAGGGACTGCTGGCGCGCGCTGTTGCCCGTGAGATGCGCGCTTGCACCCCGGTGGACCTGACGGGACACACGACGCTTGGCAGCCTCGCTGCGCTCGTAGCCAGGGCTCGCATCGTGATCTGCAATGACACCGGAATCTCGCATCTCGCCGCCGCCGTACGCACGCCGAGCGTTGTCGTGTTTGGCGATCCACGCGTTGCTTCTGACCCCCGGCGCTGGGCGCCGCTGGACGGCAGCCGTCACCGCGCCCTGGCACCCAGTACGGCAGACTCCGGTGCGTCCGTTACGTCCCAGGCGGTCATCCGCGAGGTCGGGCAGCTTCTGGTGAACAATGGTTACCAGCATGCGTGATGCTCTAGCGGTCCGCCACCTGCTCGCGGTCTGCCTCCAGGACACGGACAGCCTGCAGGCGCTAGGGCCGGCCTTGCGGCTGCTCCGGCACACGCTGCCGGACACCAGGCTAGCCCTTCTCGCGCCCGGCTCCGCCGGCCTGGCGCTGGCCCTTCCCGAGGTGGACGAGACCCTCGACTATCCCCGCGGTCAGGACGCCGGCAAGGTGCTGGCCCTCATCTCTGAGGTGCGCCAACGGAGCTTTGACGCCGCGCTGGTCTTTACCACGGCGGGGTGCAGCCCCTACCTCGGGGCCTATGTCTGTTACCTGGCGGGCGTGCCCCTGCGCCTGGGCCAGTCGAGCGAGTTTGGCGGCGCGGTTCTCTCCCACCGCTTCCCGGCCGATCCGGGCAGCGGCCCGGCCCGGGCGCAGTACCTGGCCCTGGCCGGCCGCGCGCTGCGCGAGCTGGCGCCGGCCGGCCCGGTGGGCACGGGATAAGGACGAGGAGATGATGCGACCACTGCGGATCTTGACGTGGCACGTGCACGGCAACTACCTCTACTACCTGTCCCAGGTGCCCCATACAATTTATCTGCCCGTCAAGGCAGGCCGCCCCGAGGGCTACGGAGGCCGGCTGCCGGGCATGCCCTGGCCCGATAATCTGCGCGACGTGCCGGCAGAAGAGGTCAAGCATCTGGATCTGGATGTCATCCTTTTCCAGTCGCACAAGAACTATCTCGAGGACCAGCACGAGATCCTGAGCGCTGACCAAAGGCGCCTGCCGCGGGTCCATCTGGAGCACGATCCGCCCCGGCAACAACCCACCGACACCCGGCATGTCGTCGACGATCCCAACGTGCTCCTGGTCCACGTCACGCATTTCAACGATCTCATGTGGGACAGCGGCCGGACACCTACCCGTGTGATCGAGCATGGGGTCATGGTCCCTGCCGGCGTCCACTACAGCGGCGAGCTGGAGCGCGGGCTGGCCGTGGCCAATGGGCTGGCCAGCCGCGGGCGCCGGCTGGGAGCCGATGTCTTTGCCCGGGTGCGCGAGGAGGTGCCCCTCGACCTGGTGGGTATGGGCTCCGAGAAGGCCGGGGGATTGGGCGAAGTGCCCCACGATCAGCTGCCGGCGTTTGAGGCGCGCTACCGCTTCTTCTTCAACCCGATCCGTTATACCAGCTTGGGCCTTGCCGTCTGCGAAGCAATGATGATCGGCATGCCCATCCTGGGCCTTGCCACCACGGAGATGGTCACCGCCGTTGAGAACGGTGTTTCCGGCCATGTCCACACCGATGTTCGCTACCTGGTGGACCGCATGCACGAGCTTCTAGCCGACCCGGCCGAGGCTCGCCGGCTGGGCGAAGGTGCCCGGCGCAAGGCCCGCGAGCGCTTTGGAATAGAGCGCTTCGTGGACGACTGGCTCGACGTCTTTCGCCTCGTCACTGGGAGTGCGTGATGGACCTGGGCTGGGGAAACAACGAACTTGCAGGAGGTGGACCATGACTGTCAGAATCGGTCTGATCAGCGAGCATGCCTCACCCCTGGCCATCCTTGGCGGCGCAGATAGTGGTGGGCAGAACGTCTATGTCGGCCAGGTGGCCAAACACCTGGCTGCCCTGGGCTACAAAGTCGACGTCTTTACCCGGCGCGACTCGCCCGATCTGCCCGAGGTCGTCGAATGGGCTCCCGGCGCCCGGGTGATCCACATCACCGCCGGGCCGCCCCATTTTGTCCGTAAAGAAGAGCTTCTGTCGTACATGGACGCTTTCACGCTGGGCATGCTGCGCTTTGCCCGGCAGGAAGGTCTGAGTTACGATCTGTATCACGCGAACTTCTGGATGTCGGGCCTGGTGGCCCTCAATCTGAAAGAGATCGAGGGCACGCCTTTTGCCGTCACCTTTCACGCTTTGGGACGTGTCCGCCGCCAGCACCAGGGGCAGGCCGACGAGTTTCCCGACGATCGCTTCGAGATAGAGGACCGGGTCGTGGCAGGCGCCGACTGCATCGTGGCCGAGTGCCCCCAGGATCGGCAGGACCTACTCGATCTGTACGGCGCCGACCTGCAGCGCATCGTCATTGTGCCCGCCGGCTTTGATCGCAGCGAGTTCTGGCCGGTCGACAGAGTCGAGGCCCGGCGTGCCCTCGGCCTGCCCCTCGACGAGCAGATCGTCCTGCAACTGGGGCGCATGGTGCGGCGCAAGGGGGTGGCCAACGTCATCCGCGCTTTTGCGCGGCTGGCCAACGCCGGCGGCCGCCGTGAGTCGCTGCGGCTGGTCGTCGTCGGCGGGGAGTCCGATGAGCCGGACCCGGAGGTCACGCCCGAGATCGGTCGCCTGCAACGCATTGCGCAAGAGGAGGGCGTGGCCGACCGCGTCATCTTTGTCGGCCGTCGAGGCCGCGAGATGCTTCCCTACTACTACAGCGCTGCCGACGTCTTTGTCAGCACGCCCTGGTACGAGCCCTTTGGCATGACCCCCCTTGAAGCCATGGCCTGTGCCCGGCCCGTCATCGGCGCCGAGGTTGGCGGCATCAAGTACACCGTCCTGGACGGCGAAACGGGCTACCTGGTCCCACCCCGCGACCCGCAGGCCCTGGCCGAGCGTCTCGGTGCTCTCCTCGACTCGCCGGACCTGATGGAGAGCATGGGTCAGCGCGCCCTGGAACGGGCCACGGAGCTGTTCACCTGGGAGACGGTTGCCACCTCCCTGGCAGCGAGCTACGAGGCGATCCTCTTACCGGCCGAGACAAGCGCGCGTCTCACCGGGCCTGGCGAGGAGAGCGAGCTGGACGTCGTCGATCGGGCCTTTCAGGGTGCCTTGCAGGCCACCCTCCGGGCCTGGCCCCGGCTCCGGGGCTCGTTCGTCGACGTGGCGCGCCTCGTCGCCGGCACCTTTGCGGCCGGCGGACAGGTGCTGATCGCCGGCAACGGCGGCAGTGCCGCTGAGGCCCAACACTTGGCAGCCGAGCTGGTGGGGCGCTTCATGCTGCCCGGCCGGCCGGCACTGCCGGCCATGGCCCTCGGCACCGACCCCGCCGTCCTGACGGCGTGGTCCAATGACGTCGCCTACGATCAGGCCTTTGCCCGCCAGGTGGAGGCCTTCGGCCGCCCAGGGGACCTGCTCCTCGGCCTGAGCACCAGCGGCCGCTCCACCAACTTGATCCGCGCGTTCGAGTCCGCCGGGGCACGCGGCATGCGCTGCGCCGCGTTGCTCGGTGGCGACGGCGGCGATCTGCTGCCTCTGTGTGACGCGGCCGTTGTGGTGCCCGAGGTCAACACGCAGCGCATCCAGGAGATCCACACGTTGGCGGTGCACGCCATCTGTGAGCTGGTGGAGAAAGCCCTCGTGGGCGAAGATGGCGCGGCGCTGGAAGTGCCTGCCTGGAACGGCGATTATGCCAACTATGCGTCGCCGCTCTCGCCACTGCTGCGCGGGGCCTACCTGTCGACCGAAGCTGAGGGAAAGGAGTCCGAACATGTCTGACCTGGAAGGCCGGGTGATCGTCGTGACCGGTGGCGCCGGTGGCCTGGGTGCGGCTATATGCCACACGCTTTCTGAAGCTGGAGCGACCGTTGTCCTGACGGATGTGCGCCAAGAGCAGGCCCGGGCCATGGCCGGAGAGATCGGTGGCCGGGCGAGCGCCCACGTGCTCGACGTCACCGACGAGCGGCAGGTGCGTCGCCTCCTGGACTCGGTCGTCGGGGAGCACGGGCGGCTGGACGGCGTGATCAACAATGCCGGCACCGATGTTACCCTGTCCATCGAGGAGCTGCGCGTCGACCAGTGGGACAGCGTTCTGGCCGTCAATCTGCGCGGGCCCTTTCTCCTCTCCAAGTTTGCGTTTCCCATCCTCAGGCGACAGGGCAGCGGCCACATTGTCAACATTGTCTCTACCGCCGCCCTCCGTGCCTGGGCCAACGCTTCGGTTTATCACGCCAGCAAGTGGGGCCTCCTGGGCTTGAGCCACGCCCTCCACGTCGAGGGCCGGCCCCACGGCATCAAGGTGACGGCCGTCATCGCCGGCGGCATGCGCACCCCGTTTCTGCTGGATCGTTTTCCGGACATCGATACAGAGCTGCTTCAGGACCCGCGCAACGTCGCGGAAACCGTGCTCCACGTCCTGACGGTTCCCCGCGAATCGGTCATCCCAGAGGTCATGGTCCTGCCCATGCGCGAGACGTCATGGCCTTGATTGTGAACTAGCCACATGAGCAGACGAGCTGTCTTCCTGGACAAGGACGGCACGCTGATCGAAGACGTGCCCTACAACATAGATCCCTCTCGCATCCGGCTCCTCCCGGGCGTGATCGACGGCCTGCGACGCCTGCACCGGGCAGGCTATCTGCTCATCGTCGTCACCAACCAGTCCGGTGTTGCCCGGGGGCGATTTCCGGAGCACGCCCTGGGCGCCGTCGTGCAGCGCCTGCGCGAGCTGCTGGCGCCTGCCGGCATTCCGCTGGCCGACTTTTACTACTGTCCCCACCATCCCGACGGCGTGGTGATAGATTATGCCGTCGAGTGCGCCTGCCGCAAGCCACAGCCGGGCCTGATCGCCCGCGCGGTGCAGGAGCACGACATCGACCCGGCCCGTTCATGGCTGATCGGCGATATCCTTAACGACGTTGAGGCCGGCAACCTTGCCGGCTGCCGCACGATTCTTCTCGACAATGGCGGCGAGACCGAATGGTTCCTCACCCACCGGCGCCTGCCCGACCATGTAGCCGCCGACATGCGGGAAGCAGAAGCCATCGTCGCGGCCGTGGACACCGGCCAATCGCCGGACGCTTCCTCCACCATCCGTCTTCTTCGCCAGCGCGTGCTGGCAGCGACGGCGCCTGTCAGTGCCGGGCCGTGGAGCTTGCGTTTGAAGGAGAAGGTGCATGAATAACGATCTGCTCAAGCTGGTCGACCGGTTTGACGGGCTGCGCGTGGCCGTCATCGGGGAGGCCATGCTGGACGTTTACGCCGAGGGGGATGTTTCGCGTATCTGCCGCGAGGCACCCGTCCCCGTCGTCAACATTGCCGCGGAGCGCACCGTGCCGGGCGGTGCAGCGAACACAGCGGCCAACCTCGCCAGCCTCGGTGCCCAGGTCAGCTTTTTGTCCGTCATCGGCAGCGACTACGAGGGCAAGGTCTTGCGCCGGGCACTCAAGTCAAGTGGCGTTCCCACGGAGGATCTGCTGGTCCACCCCCGGCGTCGCACGCTGGTCAAGAGACGTATCCTCAGTGGGGGGCAAATGCTGCTCCGCCTCGACGTGGGCGACATCGAGGCGGTCAACGGCTCCCTGGAGCGAACCCTCCTGGAGCGTATGGCGGCCCTCTTTGAGGAGTCAGACCTGGTGATCGTGTCCGACTATGGCTACGGCATTCTGACCCCAAGCCTCATCGCCGGCCTGGCCACCTTCCAGCGCTCGTCGCCTCGGTTACTGGTCGTCGACTCCAAGGACCTGGCGCTCTACCAGGACGCGGGTGTGACGGTCGTCAAGCCCAACTACACGGAGGCCATGCGCCTCCTCGGGCGCGAGACGGGCGAGCAGAACGGCGAGGATCGGCTCGACCTGATCCGGTTGAACGGCCACAGACTGCTGGAGGTGACCGGCGCCGAGATCGTGGCGGTCACCCTCGATCGCGATGGAGCCATCATCTTTGAGCTGGGCGGCGAGCCACACCAGACCTACGCCGAGCCCAAGCCCAACTCGAATGCCTCAGGTGCCGGCGACACCTTTGTCAGCGCCTTCGGCCTGGCCCTGGCCTCCGGCGCCCACACCCCTGATGCCGCCGAGCTGGCCTCGGCCGCGACTTCCCTCGTCGTAGAGCGAAACGGCACCACCACCTGCTCGGCCGACGAGCTGCGCGCCTTTTTCACCTCCATCGACAAACACGTTCAGGACCCGGATCTCCTCCGGGCCAAGATGGACCTCTACCGGCGGCAGGGCAAGCGCCTGGTCTTTACCAACGGCTGCTTTGACATCCTGCACCGCGGCCACGTCGCCTATCTCAACCGCGCCAAGGAGCAGGGAGACGTCCTCGTGGTCGGCGTGAACTCGGATGCCAGCGTCGCCCGCCTCAAGGGGCCGGAGCGGCCGATCAATTCCCTGGAGGATCGCATCCAGGTGCTGGCCGCGCTGAGCTGTATCGACCAGATCGTGTCTTTCGAAGAGGACACGCCCGAGAACCTGCTGCGCATCGTCCAGCCCGACGTGTTTGTCAAAGGCGGGGACTATACCCGGGAGACGCTGCCCGAGGCGGAATTGGTCGAGTCCCTGGGCGGCCGGGTCGAGATCCTGCCCTATATCCAGGACCGTTCGACCTCGAACATCATCGAGCGCATCCGGCACTCCTGCGCGGAACAGCCCGAGGCTGAGCTCCAGGTTGCCTGAGGAAGCCATGGACGAGTTGCCCCCGGCCGGTTGGGAGGCCGCCAACAAGGTCCTGTGCGTCCGGCTCGACACGCTCGGCGATGTGCTGATGACCACGCCGGCCATCCGCGCCGTCAAGACGTCTCGGCCCGGGAGGCACGTCACGCTGCTGACGGCCGGGCCCGGGGCTGCCGTGGCCAGGCTGGTGCCCGAGATCGACGAGATCACTGTCTACGATGCCCCCTGGATGAAGGCCACCCCTCCCCGCGCCGACAGCCGGCTCGATTACGAAATGGCCGGCCGGCTGCGGGAGGGGGGCTATGACGCGGCGGTCATCTTTACGGTCTACAGCCAGAACCCACTGCCCACGGCCCTGCTTTGCTACCTGGCCGTCATTCCCCTGCGGATGGCCCACTGCCGGGAAAACCCGTACCAGCTCCTGACTACCTGGGTGCCCGACCCCGAGCCGGAGAAAGGCACGCGGCACGAGGTTCGCCGGCAGCTAGACCTGGTAGCTACCGTCGGCTATCGTGCCGATGAGGAGCGCCTGTCCGTCGCCGTTCCACCTGGCGCCCGGCAGCGCGTGGCCGAGATTCTGGTGGAGGCGGGTATCGACACCTCCCGGCCCTGGTTAGCCATCCACCCTGGGGCCAGCGCTCCATCCCGGCGCTACCCGCCCCAGAGTTTCGCGCGGGCGGCCGGCTCGCTGGTGAGCGAACATGGCTTCCAGGTGGTCTGGACGGGCAAGGGTGCTGAGGAGGAGTTGGTGTCGGGGATCCAGGCCGGCGTCGGCGCGCCCACCGTCAGCCTCGTCAACCGCCTCGACCTGGGCGAATTGGCGGCGCTGCTGTCGCTGGCGCCCCTCTTGATCAGCAACAACAGCGGACCGGTCCACCTGGCTGCGGCGCTTGGCACGCCGGTCGTCGACGTCTATGCTCTCACGAATCCGCAGCACACCCCCTGGGCGGTGCCGCACCGGCTGCTCTACCACGACGTGCCGTGCAAATACTGCTACAAATCGGTGTGCCCCCTCGGGCACCACAACTGCCTGCGCCTCGTGCCCCCCACCGACGTCGTCGAGGCAACCCTCGACCTCCTGGCTGAGATCGGCAACGGAGGGGGACCATGAGCCCGGCCGTCGACGTCCTGATTCCCACTTATCAGCGGCCGGCCGCCCTGGCCGTGACGCTCGCCAGCCTGGCGGCCCAGGAGATGGCCGATTTCCGCGTCGTCATCTCTGACCAGAGCAAGCCGCCGGACGCCACGTGCACGGATGAGGTCACCGCCATGCTGCGCGTCCTGCGCCTCCACGGCCATGCCGTCGACGTGCAAAGTCACTTGCCGCGTCGGGGCATGGCCGAGCAGCGCCAGTTTCTGCTCGATCAGGCGGAAGCACCCTACGCCCTCTTCCTCGACGACGACTGCTTCCTGGAGCCCTACGTCCTGGGACTGATGCTGCGCACCATCTGCGACGAGGGCTGCGGTTTCGTGGGCAGCGCCGTCATCGGCCTCAGCTACCTGGACGACGTGCGGCCCGACGAGCAGAACTTGGAGCTGTGGAGCGGTGCCGTAGAGCCGGAGGTGGTCGAGCCCGGCCTGCCGGCCTGGGAGCGCTGGCCGCTGCACAACGCCGCGAATCTCTATCACGTACAGCAACGGCTGGGAGCCACTCCGGAGCACCCCCTGCGCTACAAAGTGGCGTGGGTAGGTGGCTGCGTGCTGTACGACACCCAGAAGCTGCGGGATGTGGGGGGCTATGGCTTCTGGGAGGAGCTCGGCCGCCAGCACAGCGGTGAGGACGTGCTGGCCCAACTGCGCGTTATGGCGCGATACGGCGGCTGTGGCGTCATGCCCTCGGGGGTCTATCACCAGGAGCTGCCGACTACCATTCCGGACCGCAGCGAGGACGCCCCCAAGGTGCTGGCGGTCCAGCCCTGAAAGGAGGAACCGATCGTGTTTACCCTCGGCATTAACGCTGCTTTTCACGACCCCGCGGCCTGTCTGGTGCAGGACGGCCGACCGGTCGCCGCTGCGGAGGAGGAGCGCTTCACACGGATCAAGCACGGCAAGCGGCCTGTGCCCTTTTCCACCTATGAGCTCCCCTTTCATGCTATCGATTATTGCCTGCGTGAGGCAGGGATCGCTCTGGCAGACGTAGACCACATCGCTTATTCTTTCGATCCCTTTCTCCTCCTGGGCCGCTACAGTGGCCAGGAAAGCATCACCCTGCCCCTGGAACCGAGTGCCCACCCGACACCGGAAGAGTGGGATTCGGCCTGGGATCCGCTTTTCCTGTCGTCCATTGTCAACGCGCCGCGGCACCTGGTGGGTGGCGTGCCCCACCACCTCCAGGGGCGTTTTGGCGACGTGCGGCGCAACGGCCACTATACCTTCCGGTGGCACTTTGTGCCGCACCACGTGGCCCATGCCGCCAGCGCCTTCTACCCCTCCCCCTTTGAGAGCGCGGCCATCATGACCCTCGACGGCCGTGGCGAGCGCGCGACGACGACCTTCGGCCGCGGGCAGGGCACCACGATCGAGAGCCTGGCCCAGGTGAATACGCCCCACTCCCTGGGCTTCCTGTACGAGCACGTCACCGAGTACCTCGGCTTTCTCCACTCCTCGGACGAGTACAAGATCATGGCCCTCGCCTCTTACGGCCGGCCCGATTTCGTCGACGTCATGCGGGCCATGGTCCAGGTTACCGGCGAGGGCGGCTACGTCCTGGAGGATTCCAGTGTGCGAGCCCTGGAGAGGCGCTTTGGCCCCCGCCGTCCGCGCGGCGCGGCTCTGGAGCAGCGCCACTACGACCTGGCCTACGCCGTCCAGGTTGTCCTCGAAGAGACGGTCCTCGAGCTAAGCAGCTGGCTCCACGAGGCCACCGGCGAAGAGGACCTCTGCCTGTCTGGCGGCGTAGCCCTCAACTGCGTCATGAACGCCCGTCTGCGCGACGAAGGTCCCTTCCGCCGCATCTGGGTGCAGCCTGCTGCCGGCGACGCGGGCACCGCCCTGGGCGCGGCCCTGTGGGTGGACCAGGAGCAGAGTGGCCGCCCCGAGCGGGTCTATCGCATGGACCACGCCTTTCTGGGCCCGGCCTATGGCGACGACGAGATCGAGGAGTTTCTGCAGTGGTCAAAGCTGCCCTACCGCCGGTCCGCAGATGTCGTCCAGGAGGCCGCCGACCTCCTCGCGGCCGACAAGATCATCGGCTGGTTCAGCGGTCGCCTCGAGTTCGGCCCCCGTGCCTTGGGTGCCCGCTCGCTGCTCGCCTCGCCCATTCCCGAGTGGATGCAAGATCGCCTCAACGACATCAAGGGCCGCGAGGAGTTCCGCCCCGTGGCGCCTGTGGTGCTCGAAGAGGAGGCCAGCCGCTGGTTCCGGGACGCGGACGTGTCGCCCTACATGCTGTTTGTCTACGACGTCCTGGAGGAGTGCGCCGGCCGCATCCCCGCCGTGCGTCACGTCGACGGCACGGCCCGCATCCAGACCATCAACCGCGATCAGCACCCTGCCTACTATGACCTGCTGAAGGCGTTCGAGGCCCGCACCGGGGTGCCTGTCCTGGTCAATACCTCGTTCAACACCCGGGGTGAGCCGATTGTCTGCTCGCCGCGCGACGCGGTCGAATGTTTCTGGTCTTCTCCCCTGGATGCGCTGGTCATCGGCTCCTTCATCCTGGAGAAGGAGGGCAGCAATGGGCGCTTGGGGTGAAGTCGCGCTCGTAGTGGCGCAGCATGGTGTGCCGCTACAAGCGGCACGCGGCGAAAAGGAGGCGAACGGCCGGTGACGGTGCGCGCCTCGGTGGTCGTCCCCACCCACAACCGGCCCGACCTGCTGGGCCGCTGCCTGGCGGCGCTGCTCGACCAGGATCTGGCACCCAGCGACTACGAGATCATCATCGCCGAGGACGGAGCCGGCGGTGACGCCACGCGGCGCGTGGTGGAAAAAGTCGCCCGTGTGCCGGGTGGCCCGAGCATCCGCTACTTGCCCCTGCCCGACCGCCAGGGCCCCGCGGCCGCCCGAAACGCCGGTTGGCGGATGGCGCGGGGACGCATCGTCGCTTTTGCCGACGACGACTGCCTGCCTACACCCGGCTGGCTGCGCGCCGGCCTGGGCGCGTTTCACGATGGTGTCCTCGGCGTCTCGGGCCGGGTGGTCGTGCCCCTCTCTCCGCAGCCGACCGACTATGAGCTCAACGCCGGCAGCCTCAATAACTCGCAGTTCGTGACCGCCAGCTGCTTCTACCGCCGCGATGCCCTGCAGTCGGCCGGCGGCTTTGACGAGCGCTTTCGGCAGGCTTGGCGGGAGGACAGCGACCTTTTCTTGACAATCCTGGAACGACAGAATGGCGACGGGCAGCGGCGCCTGGTACATGCCCCCGACGCCGTCGTCGTTCATCCTGTTCGCCCGGCGCCGTGGGGCATCAGCCTGCGCCAGCAGCGAAAGAGCATGTACAACGCGCTGCTCTACAAGAAGCATCCGCACCTTTACCGCCGGTGGGTTGGCCGCCTCACGCCCTGGCACTATTACCGGATTGCTGGCGCGGCCCTCGTCGCCATTCTCGCCTTGGCTGCCGGCCGGCGGCGCCTGGCCCAAGTCTCCGCCCTGCTGTGGGCGCTGCTCACCGGGCGCTTTTTCATCCGGCGGCTGCGGGGCACGTCGCGCAGCCCGGGCCACCTCCTGGAGATGGCCCTCACCTCGCCGCTCATCCCGTTCCTGTCGATCTACTGGCGGCTGCGCGGCGCGCTGAAGTTTCGGGTGCCCTTCCTGTGAGAGCACCGGACCGCTAACCAATAACGCGGGCAGCCCGCCGGGGAGGCGGGCGTGCGCCCGCCTGGGGAAGGAACAGACAGAACGTGGAACTCCCAAAGTACGTCCAGTTCGAGCCCGTCGGCCAGTGCAATCTGCGCTGCCAGATGTGCGCTTTGCAGTTTCGCACCTACGACCTGGGCAGCCGCCGCGCCGTGGCCTCGTGGGAGCTGTTCACCCGGCTGATCGACGAGATTCCGACCATGGAGCGCCTCCAGCTCCAGGGCCTCGGGGAGCCGATGATGCACCCCCGCTTCTTTGACATGGTGCGCTATGCCGCCGACCGCGGGATCCGCGTCACGACGAATACCAACCTCACCCTGCTCAACGACCGCCGCGCCGAGCTGTGCCTGAACAGCGGCCTGGAGACCCTCCACGCCTCCATCGATGCCCTGACGCCGGCTCTCTACGAGGAGATCCGCGTCCACGGCTCCTTCGAGCGGGTACGCCGCAACATGGAGCGCTTGATGGCAGCCCGGCAGCGGAGCGGCGCGACCAAGCCGCGCGTCCACATCGTCATGGTCATCATGCGCAAGAACCTGGACGAGCTGCCGCGGCTGGTACGCCAGGCCAGCGAGTGGGGCGTGGATTCGCTCTACATCCAACAGCTGTCCCACGAGTTCGGCGAAGCCGTCCTGCCCGACCAGTACGCGCCCATGCGTGACTTTGTGCGAGGCGAGACCCTGCTCCACGAGGATCCCGGACGAGTGAGCGGCGTGTTCGACGCCGCGCGGGGCCTGGCCGCCGAGCTGGGTCTCGACCTCCGCCTGCCCCGGGTCCAACCAAAGATCCACCCGGCCGGCACCCCCGGGCCAGAGCGCTGCGACTGGCCCTGGACCAGTGCCTACGTCACGTACGACGGCTACTTACTGCCCTGCTGCATCGTCGCGACGCCCGACCGCGTCAACTGGGGCAGCATGGCCGATCACAGCTTCGAGGAGCTGTGGAACGGCCTCCACGCCGAGACCTTCCGGGCGCACCTGGACTCGGACGAGCCGCCGGAGGTGTGCAAGAACTGCTCGATCTATCATGGGATCTTCTGATGGCCCCTGGCGTCGACATCCTGTTGCCCACCTGCAACCGCCCGGCGTCGTTCATCATGACCCTTAGCGGCGTGGCTGCCCAGGACCTGGCGGGCCTGCGCGTCGTGGTCTCGGACCAGAGCGATCGCTCCGTCCGCGACGAGCCCGTGGTCCAGACACTGGGCCGCATTGTCGAGGCGCGGGGTGGCACCGTCGAGTGGCACCGCCGTCCTCAGATCCATGGCATCGCCGAGCAGCGCGCGTTTCTGCTGCACCGGGCAAGGGCCGACTGGATCCTCTACCTGGACGACGACGTCTTCATGGAGACCTGGGTGGTGCGCAAGCTGCTGGAAACCATCCGCCGCGAGGGCTGTGCTTTCGTGGGCGCTTTTCCCGCCGGCCTGTCGCACCGAGACGACGAGCGCCCGGAGCAGCAGAGGATCGAGTACTTTGACGGCCCCGTTGGACCCGAGGTCGTGGAACCCGGCTCGTCCCAATGGGAGCGCTGGAAGCTGCACCTGGCAGCTAACCTGTGGCACGTCGCCCGGCAACTGCCCCCTGGCAAGCTGCGCACCTACCGCGTCGCCTGGGTGGCTTCTTGCATCCTCTACGACCGCCGGAAGGTCATGGAGGTCGGTGGGTTTTCCTTCTGGGAGAGGCTGCCCCGCTACCACTCGGGCGAGGAGGTCCTCCTCCAAAACCTGCTCATGCGCCGCTGGGGTGGCTGCGCCGTCGTGCCCTCGGGCACCTACTACGCCCAACTGCCCTCTACCGTACTGAACGAGCAGGGCACCGTCGACGGCCACGCCCTGGATCTCTTGCCCGAAATGATTGAGCGCTACGGGTTGAGAACGGAAGGCCAAGGTGAGCTGGAATAAACGTCCGCGCCCACCTGCATGAGAAGGAAGGGTGAAGGCTTCTGAAACCGCACGCAACCTTGAGCCATGATCCCACAGCTCCCGGGCTCTTGCAGCGGCTGCCGGCTCCGCCGCAGCGGGTGGCCCTGGTACGCCCCTCGCGCCTGGGCGATCTGATCTGCGCCACGCCGGCCATCCGTGCCCTGCGCGGCGCCCTACCCCAGGCCGAGATCACCCTCGTCACGCTGCCCCTGCTGCAGGACCTCGCCGAGCGCCTGCCGGCGGTCGACGGCTATGCCGCCTTTCCGGGCTACCCGGGCCTGGCCGAGCAGTTATTTGATGCCCGGCAGGCCCTGCGCTTTTTCGCCCAAATGCAGGCCGCCCGGCTGGACCTGGCGCTCCAGATGCACGAGTCAGGCGTCTATTCCAACCCCTTCACCTTGATGCTCGGCGCACGGTGGACGGCCGGCTTCGTGCGCCCCGGCGACGGACCGGGGCTGCTGGACGCCGCTCTGCCGATCTCCCGCCAGGGGCACGAGGTGGATCGCCTCCTGGACCTGGCCGCCTTCCTGGGGGCCTCGCCCCGGGGGCGGCACACCGAGTTCCCCCTCAGGCCCGGCGACCACGCCGCAGCGGCTGACCTATTGGGCAGCGCCCCAGAGCCCCTCATCGGCCTGCACCCTGGCGCCCGGGATCCCGCCCGGTTGTGGGAGCCCCGGGCGTTGGGCGCTGCCGGCGCCGCGCTCCGTGACCTGTACGGCGGCACCGTCGTCATCCTGGCCGGCCCCGGCGAAGAGAACCTGGCCGCAGCTGTGGCCGGCGCCGCCGGGCCACCCGCCCTCACCCTGGCCGGCCAGACGCCCCTGGCGATCCTGGGCGCGGTCATCGACCGGCTGGCGGTGCTCGTCTGCAACGATTCGGGCCCGGCCCACGTGGGCTACGCCCTCGGCACCCCCGCCGTGGTCGTTTCCGACGGCAGCAGCCTGGAGCGCTACGGTCCGCCCTTCGACGGCCCATTTCGCCCCGTGATCGCTCCCAGCCTCGACCGCCTGTCCCTGGACCTGGTCATGGCCGCCGCTGCCGGCGTCATCCGCCTGCCCGCTTCCCTGGGGGCGAGGGTGCGCGTCCCGTGAACCAGGGATCCTTCGCCCGAGGAGCGATTGTCGGTGACTGGGCTGCGGTGCGCCGCCTCCTGGTGATGCGCCCGGACAACATCGGCGACGTCATCATGGCCAGCCCTGCCCTCCGGGCTCTAAAGGAGAACCTGCCCGACCTGCACCTCACCCTCCTGGCCAGCCCCGCAGGAAGCCAGGCAGCGGACCTGCTGCCCTGGGTCGACGACGTGCTCACCTGGCGTGTCCTGTGGCAGGACCTGGGCCGGCTGCCCTTCGACCCCGAACGCGAGTGGTCGCTGGTCGAGCGGCTGCGGGATGGCCGCTTCGACGCAGCCATCATCCTGACGAGCTTTAGCCAGACGCCGCACCCTGCCGGCCTGGTGTGCCACCTGGCCGGCATCCCCCTGCGGGCCGGTGAGTCGAAAGAGGCGGGCCAGGGCGAGCTGACCTTCACCCTGCCCTCCGCCCCCGACGCCCTGCACCAGGCGGAGCGCAACCTGCGGTTGGTGGAGAGCCTGGGTTTCGCCGTCGGCGACCGGCACCTGGCCCTGAGCATTCCGGCGGACGCCGCTCGCAGCGCGGCGCGCTTGCTGGCCGGCGCCGGGCTGGAGCCTGCAGCACCCTTCCTGTTGCTCACCCCGTGGACGAGCTGCCAGGCGAGGACCTATCCTCCCGCCCGCTTCGGCCTCGCTGCCCGCCTCCTCGCCGACCGGCTGGACTGGCGCGTAGTCGTCGTGGGCCGCGAGGGCGACGGCGAGCAGGCCGCGGAGGTACTCGAGCCACTGGGGAGCCGGGCCGTCAGCCTCGTGGGTGCCACTGATGTCCCCGAGCTGGCCGCCCTGGTAGCCGGCAGCCGGCTGGTCCTGGCGAATAACACCTCTGTACTGCACATGGCCGACGCCCTGAACCGGCCCATGGTCATCACCTATTCCGGCACCGACCTGGAAACCCAGTGGAGTCCCAGGCGGGCCCCGGCTCGCATCCTGCGCAAGCCCACCTTCTGCACGCCGTGCTACAGATTTGTCTGCCCCTACAACCGGGAGTGCATGGACATCGCCCCTGAGGAGATCGTCACTGCGAGCTTGGAGCTGCTGGCGCCCACGGGGCGAGGGAAGGGCGCCCGGCCGTGCGCCCCGACGGTCCCTGGATGGGGCGAATGACCCACGTCTACGAGCGCATCACGGACGTGCAGCGCATCGCCGTCCTGCGCGCCAACGCCATCGGCGACTTGATCTTTGCCCTGCCGGCCCTCGACGCACTCCGCGCCGCCTATCCGCAGGCCGAGATCGTCCTCCTGGGGTTGCCCTGGCACGCCGGCCTGCTGCGCGACCGGCCGGGCCCCATCGACCGCGTGGAGGTCGTGCCCGTCTACCACCCGATCCGCGAGGAGGTGGGCCGCGCGGAGGATCCCGCCGAGAAGGAGCGCTTTTTCGCGGCCATGGCCCACGAGCGCTTTGACCTGGCGCTCCAGATCCACGGCGGCGGGCGCAACTCGAACCCCTTTGTCCTGCGCCTGGGTGCCCGCGCGACCGCCGGCCTGCGGACGCCCGACGCCGCCGCCCTGGACCGCTGGGTGCCGTACGTTTACTACCAGCCCGAGGTCCACCGCTACCTGGAAGTGATGGCCCTCGTCGGTGCCCCGCCTGTGACGTTTGCGCCGCGCCTCCACGTGTTGCCCGGCGACCTGGAAGAGTCGTATGCGGCCGTGCCCGAGGCCGAGGAGCCCCTTGCCGTGCTGCACCCCGGGGCGGGCGACCCGCGCCGCCACTGGTCTCCGGCCGGCTTTGCCGCCGTGGGCGACGCCCTGGCCCAGGCCGGGGCGCGGGTGGTGGTCATCGGCGGCCGCCCGGAGGAGCGCTCCATTGTCGGGGCTGTGGTACGTGGCATGAGGGCCCCTGCCCTGAACCTGGCCGGTGGCATCTCGCTGCAGGGCCTCGTGGGCCTGCTGTCGCGCTGTGCCCTCTTTGTGGGCAACGACTCCGGACCGCTGCACCTGGCCGGGGCCGTTGGCACGCGCACCGTGGGCGTCTTCTGGGCCGGCAACGTCATCACCGCCGGCCCTCTCACGCGCAGCCACCATCGCCTGGCCATCTCCTGGCGGCTCACTTGCCCCGAGTGCGGCGTCGACACCACCCAGACGCCCTGCCCGCACCGGGCCTCGTTCGTGGCCGATGTTCCCGTGAACGAGGTCTTGGCGCCCGCCCTCGAGCTGCTTGGCGACGCCCGGCGCGCGATGTAGCCCGCCCACAGCTCCCATCCCTTCGGACCAC
>JBFYTF010000191.1:0-13675 GCA_041300865.1 Anaerolineae bacterium | reverse complement strand
ATGGCCCGAGCGTAGGTCGCACCACCCGAAGCAACAGGCTCTGACACGGTATCGCCGCTGACCTCACGGTAGACGCGCATCAGCCTCTCGATCATGAAGTGATCCAGGGGGAGGTAGATGGCTCCCAGCCAGTCGAATTCCTTGTACTCGAGCCCATGTCCGGCCGCTGCCGCGCGCAGCTTGGAGACAACCTCCTCCTTGGCTACGGTGACCGGGAGGCGGACGTCGATGGAGATCTGCTCCACCTCGCCGAGCTCGATCTTGCCCACGTTGAATTTTAGCCTGCCCGAAGGCTCGTCGGCACACTCGCCAAAGATGCGCGTCGCGTAGGGGTCTTCACCGATCTCACGCGCGACAAAGTGGATTGCTTTGGAGCCTACGCCTATCGCGTCCAGGGCCAGGCACAGGCGGGCAATGGCGTTGACGCCCACCTCGGCTTCCATAGCGTGGGCCGCTTTGCCGTGAACGTCGATCCCCCCTGCCGAGCGGGTGTAGGCAAAGCCCAGCTTGTCCAGCTCGCCGGCCAGGTCAGCCTGCCTTTCGCCGTCGTAGAACATCGCATCGGGCACGGCGTTAAAAGCCGAGCCGCCAGATAGGCGCAGCCCGCTCTCGTTCTTGCCTTCCAGACGCAGCTGCAGCACGCCCTTTTCGGCATAGGTAAGCGGGAACCTGGAGTCGGGCGAGAAGCCCATGCCCGGCAGCTCCTCCACTTCCTTGTAGCGGTTGATGCACCGCCACAGCGTCTCCTCATCGGTGCCAAAAATAAAGCGGACACGCTTGTTGAACTTGACCCCGGCATCGGCCAGCGCCTTCACCGCAAACAGGGCAGCGCACATCGGCCCTTTGTCGTCCTGGGTGCCGCGCCCATACAACATGCCATCGATCTCGACCGGGTCGAAGGGCCCACAGTCCCAGTCCTCCAGCTTGCCGGTGGGCACGACGTCGAGGTGTCCCAGAATGCCGACCAGCTCTTCCCCCTCGCCGATCTCGGCGTAGCCGTAGTAGCCGCCGTCGCCATAGTGCGTGCGAAACCCCAGATCACCGGCGATCTGCAGAGCCTTGCGCAACGCCCGATCGACCGCCTCGCCAAAGGGGAACCCGCCGCCCCCTTCGTCGCACACGCTGGGGATGCGGACCAGGTCGGCGATGGCGGCCTTCATCGGCTCCCGCTGGGCTGCCAGGTGGCCTGCTATGTCTGCACGCATGGACCATCCTCCGTTTTGAGGATGGGGCGCGGGATCCTGCGGGTGCCCGCCCCCCCTACGATCTGCCCGCACCTCAGTCTCCCAACGTGGCAACCATGATCGCCTTGATGGTGTGCATACGGTTCTCGGCCTGGGCAAAGACGATCGAGTGCTCGGACTCGAACACCTCTTCGCTCACCTCCAACGCTTCCATGCCGGTCTTCTGGTAGATGTCCTCGCCCACCTTGGTCTCGCGGTTGTGGAAGGCCGGTAGGCAGTGCATGAACTTGACGTTGGGGTTGCCGGTCCTGTTGACCACGTCCATGTTGACCTGGTAGGGTAGTAACAGCTTGATGCGCTCGTCCCAGACCTCTTTCGCCTCGCCCATGGAGACCCAGACGTCGGTGTACAGATAGTCGACGCCCTTGACGCCCTCGTCCACGCTCTCGGTCAAGGTCAGGCGCGCGCCGGTCTCGGCGGCGATCTGCCGGCAGGTCGCGACCAGGTCGTCCGCAGGCCACAGCGCCTTGGGTGCGCACAGGCGCACGTCCATGCCCAGCTTGCAGCCGGTGACCATCAGCGAGTTGCCCATGTTGTTGCGGGCGTCGCCCAGGTAGCAGTACGAGATCTCGTTGAGGTGCTTGTCGCTGTGCTCCATCATGGTCAGGATGTCGCACAGCAGCTGGGTGGGGTGGAACTCGTCGGTCAGGCCGTTCCACACCGGCACCCCGGCGTACTGGCCCAAGATCTCGACCAGCTCCTGGCCGAAGCCACGGTATTCGATGCCGTCGTACATGCGCCCCAGCACCCGGGCCGTGTCTTTCATCGACTCCTTGTGGCCGATCTGCGAGCCGGTGGGCCCCAGGTAGGTAACGTTGGCACCCTGGTCGTAGGCCGCCACTTCAAACGCGCAGCGCGTGCGGGTGGACGTCTTCTCAAAGATCAGGGCAATGTTCTTCCCCTTGAGCCGCTGTTGCTCGTAGCCACCGTATTTGGCTGCTTTTAGGTCGGCGGACAGCTTGAGCAAGAACTTGAGCTCTTCCGGAGTAAAGTCGAGCTCCTTCAGATAGTTGCGGTTGCGTAGATTGAATGCCATTTGTGATCCTCCCTTTTGGTTTTGTGGCGATCGGTTGCTTTCGGACCAGGGCTGTAACCCGCGTCGCGAGCACCGATCTGAAAAGCCCTAATGGCCGAGTGTGGCCTGCACTCGCCCGGATTTTACAGCTTTGACCAGCTTATCGTGGTCGCGGACCGTCTGGTCGGCATACGCCAGGGCGAATTGGCCGAGCGCCTGGTCGAAGGTGTCCTTCTTGCCCAAATAGCCAGCGATCATGGCCGCATCGCCCCCCTTGGCATGGGCGCGGGCCAACACCCAACCGCAGACCGCGGCATATCGAGCGAGAGATTGCGCCGTCAAACCGGCCAGCGGCACGGAGAACTTCATGTCGCGCAACTGGCGGAGAAAGTAGTGCGTGCCATCGGCGCCGGTCATCCAACCCAGGAACATGTCGCTGGCCGATTGCATCAGCCGTTGTCCGACCACGACGCGCTGGCCATGGTGGTCGAATTCGCTCTTGCCGGCATGCGGCTCCAGCACCGACGGGCGTGCCTCTTTGACCTGCAGAAGCAGCGGGTCATCGCTGTCGGCCATCAAGAGGACGACGTAGCAACGGGTCCCTACACTGCCAACGCCCACCACTTTGAACGCCAGGTCCTCATAGTGGTAGTGCTCGAAAAGTCGGCCCAGGTGGGCAGGCAGCGTCGCCTGATAGTCCGCAAGCAGTTTCCGAACTTGCGCTTCAGCGCCACTAGGCTCGGGCAGGTGGTAGACGAGCGGCGGATTGTCAACCACACGACGGTGGCCATCGATCAGCCCCGTGATCTTGGGAAACAGGTATTCGGTCACAGAGCCGCGCGCCTTGGCAGAGATGCGCTCGCGGGTTTCACGCACTTTGACTGTGGGCGCCGTGGCAATCAGCGTCTTGTCGTCGAGGCGCGAATACCAAACATCGAGCACGCGCATGTCCGCATACTCGCGCAGGTGCGCGCGATAGGACTGCGCCAAAGCGCGCACGACGGCCTCGCTAGATCGGTTGGAGACACCTTGTGCCCGCCCGGCAACGGCAAGGCTGGCCGCGAGGCGCTTGATATCCCATTCCCAGGGCGCCGGCAGGGTCTCATCAAAGTCATTCAGGTCGAAGACGAGATTGCGCTCGGGTGTGGCGAAAAGACCAAAGTTCGCAAGATGGCAATCTCCACAGGCCTGCACCTGGATGCCGCTGACAGCGGTTGGTGCCAGGTCGCAGGCCATCAGCGCCGCAGACCCGCGCAGGAAAGCAAAGGGATCGGCCAGCATGCGCCCGTAGCGGATCGGTACCAGATCCGGCACACGGCCCTGGTTCGACTCTTCGAGGACGTCGATGGGATCCCGCCGGTCAGGCGATGGTACCCATCGTCCGTGGGCCGCGAGCGGTGCGCGGTCACGGCGCGCCCTGCCCATCGCGCGGCGCTCTCCTCGCTCGTACCTGGCGCTGCCCTCGTTTTCGTTCGTCATGCCCGGCTCCCTATCCCGCAGTTCATGGTTAAGGTCAGTAGAGGCCTCAACCAAGCAGCACTCCTGCGGCCAACACGACCACAGAGAGAATGAACAGCAGGGCCAGCAGGAGCGCCACGAACTTGATCCACACACCATACCCCACCCGGGCAATGGCCAACCCACCCATCACCACCGCCGACGTGGGGGTGATCAGGTTGACCAGGCCGTTGGCCGCCTGGTAGGCGGTCACGACCAAGGCGGGATCCACGCCCTGGAACTGAGCCAGCGGTGCCATGATCGGCATTGACACCGTTGCCAGGCCCGAGCTGGATGGGATCAGGAACGACAGGGGGAGGTACAGCAGGTAGGTGACGACGATAAAGCCCACGCCGCTCAGCCCTGCGACCGCCTGCTCCGCCCAGTAGAGCACGGTGTCGGTGATCAGGCCGTTGTTCATGATCACGGTGATGCCCCGCGCCACGCCGATGATCAACGCCACGCCCAGCATGTCCCTGGCGCCGTCGATGAAGGTGTCGACGAGAGTCTTTTCCCGCAGCCGGCCGACGATGCCGATCAGGATGCCGAAGAACAGGAAGTTGGCCGTCATCTCCGGGAACCACCACCACCAGGTGGGGAAGGCGATGCCCAGGTCTTCCCAGGGGATCACGCCGTACACCATGACCACAAAGGCCAGGAAGAAGAAGAGCAGGACCACCTTCTGGCGACCGGTGAATTTGCCAAAGTCCGTGCCTTCACCACTGCCGCCTTCGGCCAGGAACTGCTTCTCGTTTTCGGCCTTCACGTCGTAGATCAGCGATTTGGTTGGATCTTTTTTGACCTTCTCGGCGTAGCGCATCACAAACCAGATGCCGATGATCGTGCCAACCACCAGCAGGACTACCCGCCCCACAATCCCGTCGCTGAGGGTCGTGCCGGCAAAGCCCGAGGCGATGCCGGTGGCAAAGGGGTTGACGGTCGACCCCAGCACGCCGATCCCAGCGCCCAGCAGGACCAGGGCTCCCGCGCTGAGTGCATCGTAGCCGGCGGCGAGCATCACGGTGATGACCAGCGCGTAGAACGCCAGCGACTCCTCGCACATGCCGAAGGATGTCCCGCCGATGGCAAAGATGGTCATCAGGATCGGGAACATCCATTTCTCTTTGCCCTTGAGCTTGCCCACCACCCAGGCAATCCCGGCGTTGATGGCGCCGGTCTTCATCGTCACGCCCAGGAAGCCACCGATGATCAGCACAAACATGGCGACGTCGATGGCGCCAAATAGCTCCCCAAAGTTCCAGACGTCTACGTTGCCGGTCTCATCCTCGATGCCGTACATGCCGGTGATGGGGCCCTTCAGAGCGCTTGTGAGCAGCGCCTGGGGGTTGGCGTCTACGGCGTGGTAGGTCCCTGGGATGGGCGCGCCGTCGGCGTCATAGTCGTACGAGCCGGCGGGGACGATCCAGGTCGCAAGGGCAATCAGGACGAGTAGAAGGAACAGGATGGTGAACGCGGTAGGGAAAGCGAACTTTTCTTTGGCTTGCGCCGGTGTGGCCTCAGCTTCTGCTTGCACTGCCATCATCTCTCTCCTTTCACAACGGCTCTCTGCTATGATTCTATGGCGCGGCTCCGTTGGCCGCGCGTTTTCTCAGGCCAATACGCGCTCGACCAGGAGCACGGGACGGTGCAGCTCATAGAGTGTGTTGAGAACGCCGGCCAGTGACGCCTGGTCGCACAGCTCACCCAGCAGAGTGGTCGTTGGCAGTCCCGCACTCGACGTTTCGACGCTAATGGTCATGCCTGCCAGCCGATCGGACCAACTCTCCTCGAGTCTGCCCTCTACACGTATCCGGTACATTGCCTGGCGATCGAAAGCGTAACTGTGCTCACTCTGCATTGGATTCATACCTCAGATCAACCCCAGGTGGCGTCAAAAGCGATACCGGCCAGGAGGTGCAATACTGGGTGCAGAAGGGTGCAGAACGGCTGAGCCCGGTGGGCTGTCCGTCGTTCCAGCACCGGCTACGTGCCGGATCCACTGCTCGCCAGCAGGTCCTCCACCAACCTGTCGGTCAGTGGCTGCTGGAAGACGACCCCATCCTGACCGGCCAACGAGTCGGCCACCGACCGGGCCCACTGGTGCTCCACCATGAGGATGACGCCGGCGCTGCCGGGCTGGAGATAGTTCTGCAGATTCTCCAGGAATTCGTCCGAGAATCCCTCGTCGATCCGCTTGCCTGCCGCCCCCCCGGCACCCAGTCCGGCCAACGCCCCGACAATGGCCCCGCCTGGCCCGGCAAGCATGCCGATCAAGCCGCCGGTGATGGCCCCCATGACGCGTCCCTTCTTGGGGTCGATCTCCCGGGTATCCAGCACCGACACCGTGCCGTCCTGGCCCTTAACAAGGAGAGCGGCGTTGAGAATCCCGATCGTTTGGCGCTGGTTCAGTTCCAGTGCATAGTCGAGGGCTTCGCGCGCCAATCGCTCGTTGTCCTTGTCCGGATCCTTCCAGACTCGGGCTACCAACTCTACATGCGCCTCACCCTGCGCGTACTTGCGCTTGTGGGGGAGCATTGGCAGTTGCTCGATGGCCTTTTTGTCGAGCTTCAAGTAGACCGTATTCCCTTCTACCCGATCGACCGCCGAAAGAGGCAGAGCCACCTCCTTCTTGCCCCAGCGATGGCCTTCCTGCAGGATCAGGTGAGTGACGGTTTCGCCACTCTCATCCGAGATCAGCCCGCCCACTCGGCCGATCCGCCCATCACTGGCGTTCACTTGCGCGTTCAGAGGTATTTCCATTGCCCGTTCCTCCCGTCCTCTTTTTCATGACACCGGAAATCGCCGATCCAGAACGAGTCTGAAGCGGCCTGCCGTCCACTCCGCCGCTCTCCTCGACACAGCCGTCTGTCGTTCTTCGTCCTCGGTCTACCTGCCGCCGAGCTCGCATCACCCGCCCGTGCAAGCTGACTGCCACAGTTCAGGACGCGCGTGTCCAGTGCCACCAACAGAGTATCATGCGTTCGCTTTGAGCGATACCGCCCCAGGGGTGCAGTTCTGGGTGCAAATGGGTGTAGAACGAGGACACCGTCCAAAGGACAGTTGTGCCCGCGGTGCACCTGGTGTATAATAGGCTGGCAGATGGTTAGGAAAGGGAGCAGTTGTTGGTTGTTGCTATGGACCTGGCGGGCCTGCAACCCTGACAGCATGGTGGCTAACGGTAGGCAGGCCTCGGCTCTGCGAACTCGGAAGCGGCAACCACAGGAGCTCCCGACACCGGCATGCTTGAAGTAGGACAGATTGCGCTCCTGAGGGCCAAGCTGTACCGGCCGCGCGTCACGCGTGACCTGGTGGTCCGTCCGCGCCTATTGGAGCTGCTTGACCATGGCCTCGACAGCCGGCTGATCCTGGTCTGCGCTCCCGCCGGTTTTGGGAAGACGACCCTCATCAGCTCGTGGCTCGACGGCATGGCCGCTGCCGGTGGGGATCGTCCCGCGCCGCCGGCGGCTTGGCTATCGCTGGACGAACAGGACGGCGACCTCGTCATCTTTGTGCGCTACTTCATTGCCGCGCTGCGCACCCTCTTCCCTGACGTGGGTTCCGAGACCCTGGCACTCTTGCAGGCGCCGCAGCAACTGCCCATGGCGGAGCTGTTCACTACGCTCAGCAACGAGATAGAGGCTCTCCCCAGCGCTTTTCTGCTGGTACTTGACGAATACCATCTCCTCGGTGGGCAGGCCGTCCACGCGTTTCTCGATGGTCTGATGCGCCATTGGCCGCGGCACTTGCACCTGGTGCTGATTACGCGCGTCGATCCACCACTCCCGCTGGCGAGCCTGCGCGCCAGGGGCAAAATCGCCGAGATCCGCGCAGCCGACTTGCGGTTCAACGCCGAGGAGACGGCCGCATACCTGGATCATGCACTCGAGAGACCTCTTCGGCAAGAGGATCGTAGCATATTGGAGGACCGAACCGGGGGGTGGATCGCTGCTTTGCGACTGGCTACGCTGTCGCTGCGCGACAGGATCGATGTCGAGAGCGTTCCGCCGGCTGTGGCGCAGGCCGGAAAAAGCATTTCCAACTATCTGCAGGACGAGATCCTTGAACGGCAGGTGCCCGCCATCCAGATGTTCCTGCTCAAGACCTCCATCCTGGACGGGTTCTGCGCCGCGCTGTGTGAAGCCGTCCTCGGGCAGACCGACCCTGCCTGGAACATTGGTGCCTGTATCGATTGGCTGGAACGCGCAGATCTCCTGACCGCGTCCCCGGGTGACCGCACGACCTGGTACCACTATCACGCGGTGGTGCGCGACTTTCTGAAGGACAGACTGCTGGCCAGGTTCGGGGCAGAAGCGGTGGCCGACTTGCACCGCAGGGCAGGGGCCTGGTTTGTGCGAGAAGGCCTGCTGCACGAAGCTGTGCGGCACGCACTGCAGGGTAGGGATCCCGACCTGGCTGCCTCCGTGGTCGAAAGCACGCTGCGCGACGAACTCAACCGCGAGGACCGGGCTGGGCTGGAGCGCTGGCTGAGTGTGCTGCCGGGAGAGCTTGTTGATCGCCGGCCCTTGCTCCTGCTGATGAAAGCGTGGGCTCTGCAGTCCCAGTGGCAGCTCGGCAAACAGGCAAAGGTGCTGTCTCAGGTGCAAGCCCTGCTGGAAGAGGACGGTGGTGCAGCGTTGGCGGAGGAGGATCGGCGGCTGCTGCGCGGGCAGATGTTGGCGCTGATGGCCCAGGAGGCGTATCTCAACAACCAACCTGCCCGCTGCGTGGCCTACTGCGAGGAAGCGCTGGCCCTTCTGCCCCCGTCCTGGACCTACGTTCGCGGCGGAGCCATTGTCTATTGGGGCCTGGGCATGGGAGCCAGCGGCCAGGGCCGAACGGCCGAGCGCACGTTGCTCGACGAGTACGAGTCTCTGGACGACAGGACGACCGGTTACGCGCTCCGCCTCTTGCAGGCACTGTGCTTCAACTATCTCAACGCCGCCCAGTTCGAGCCGGCCAGGCAAACCGCCCACGTGATGCTCCAACAGGCCATCCGCGGCGGGTTGGTGACTCCCCAGGGCTGGGCTCACTTCTATCGCGGCCTGGTGTCGTACCAGTGGAACGACCTGGACGCTGCCGGGGTGCACTTTGCAGAGCTTGTCGACCAGCGCTACAAGATCCAAACACTGGCCGCGCACTCTGGCATGACGCACCTAGCCCTGGTGCGCCGGGCTAGGGGCGAGAGCGCTGAGGCCTGGGGGCTGACGGAAATCCTGAGCGAGTTCCAGTTGGAGCAAGGGGGGCGGGAAGACGATGCGCTTCACTCCTTGCGCGCCGGGCTGATGCTCGACCAGGGTGACAGGGAAGGTGCGTTCCGCTGGGCGGATGCTTTCACCCTTCCTGTACCGGACCGGCCGCTGCTGTGGGGGGAGATGCCGCATATCACCCGGGCACGCATCCTGTTGGCCCGGAATCGTCCTGAGGACGTGAGCCTGGCGCTCCAGATCCTGGATGATCTCCTCGACGTCGTGGAACGAACCCACAACACACGCTGCAAGATTACGATCCTGGCCCTGCGTGCGTTGGCGCTAGAGGCCCTCGACCGGGGGGAGGGGGATGCCCTCGACCGGGGGGAGGGGGATGCCCAAGGGCAGTCCGGGCAAGCCCTGGACACGCTGCAAGAGGCAGTTGATCTGGCGAGCTCCGGGGGCTTCCTGCGGGCCTTTGTCGACCTGGGCCCCAGCATGAAGGGGTTGCTGGCCCGCCTCGCGGGGCAAAGCTCTGCCCCCGAGCCCATTCGTCGCATCTTGGCCGCGTTCCCAGGCTCTGGCCCGCGGGCGTTGACCGGCAGGGTGCAGGCGCCGCCTGCGCGCAGGGAACGCCCGACAAACGGCGCTCCGGCTCTCGTCGAGCCCCTGACCCCTCGCGAGCTCGAGATCCTGACCCTGCTGCGTGAGCCTTTGCCGCCGAAAGAGATCGCCCGGCAGCTCGACATCTCTTACCTGACCGTGAAACGCCACACGGTCAACCTCTACGGGAAGCTCGGCGTCAACACCCGTTGGGATGCGGTGAACAGAGCCGTCGAGCTGGGAATCCTGCCCCCGCGCTGACTTTGCCGCACCCCATCGAGACAGCGGCACAGCGCGCGCAGCAGCTCATGCTCGATCACGGCTGCGCGTTCGCCTCCTGCAAGCGCAGGCACAAGTCTGCAGCGAGGCGCCGCCCCGGCGCGGCGACGTGACCGGGCGAAACCCCGCGAGCAAACAATTCCTGCGGACGCGAGCCGCTACCCGTAACCTTTGGCCGAATCCTACGTCTAGCATATAGAACGGGTGCACCCCAGCCCCGTCGGAGACGTCTGCTTTGTTGTCGTGCCGGCTCAATGCTACTGGAAGGGGCGGCTCCAACCGGACGAGGCTGGCTGCTTTGGCCCATCTAGCGATGGTTGCTGCACTGTACCAGGCTGTGCCAGACAGAGAGGAGGCCCTCCCGCCACACGATAAGACACATAGCTGGGCTCGCACCCCAGCAGCACCGCGTTTCCATGAAAACTCTACGAGGAGAGAAAAATGAGCAAGGCAATTCGACTACCCATTGTCGCCCTCTTGATCGCCGTCGTTCTGATTGCGGGCATTCTACCCTCGGCCGCTGCCCAGCCGACCGAGCGCGTGCTCGTCGAGTTCGCGCCCGGCAAGGGTGCCATGGTCCGCAACGCCGTTGTGGCCGGGGGCGGGCAGGTCCATTTTGAGTACCAGCGCGTCAACGCCATTGCCGTGAGCGTGAGCCCCCGTGCGGCGCAAAACCTCGCCAAGAACCCGAACGTGCTGGGCGTCTATCCAGACCCGGAACGCTACCTGGCGGCAGAGGAGATGCCCTACGGCATCAAGTACGTCCAGGCGCCCGGCACGTGGCCGACAGGCGCGGACGGTGACGGAGTGAAGGTCTGCGTCATCGACTCGGGCTTCGGTGCCCACCACGAAGACCTCCAGGGACTCTCGGTTGAGGGCTACTCGCAGGTCGACAATCAGTGGGACTTTGACGGCTACGGGCACGGGACGCACGTCGCAGGCACGATCACAGCCGTCGGCAACAACGACCTGGGTGTCATCGGTGTGAGCCCCGGCTTGATTGACCTGTTCATCGTCAAGATCTTTGACAATGCCGGGGAGTGGGTATCAAAGGCGCGCGCCTCGAACTTGATGGCCGCGGCAGAGATGTGCGCCGACAACGGGGCCAGGATCATCAGCATGAGCCTGGGTGGCGGCAAGCCCACCCGCCCCGAGGAGCGGATCTTTGATGCGTTGTACGCGGAGGGGGTGCTGTCCATCGCGGCCGCGGGCAATACCGGGCTCGAGGAGCTGCACTACCCGGCGTCCTACGAGTCGGTCGTCGCGGTGGCGGCCATCGATGAGAACTATGACGTTGCATCCTTCTCCACGTTTAATGACGACGTTGAGCTGGCAGCCCCCGGTGTGAACGTGTTGAGCACCGTGCCTTTCATCCCTGATACCTGGCTGTACGTGGGTGACGCGGCGTACCAGGGGCAGCCGATGGAGTTCTCTCCTTACGGGACTGTCAGCGGCCTGTTGGCGGAGGGCGGCCGCTGCCTGCCCACCGACACCCCGGGCGATTGGACCGGACAGGTCGTGCTCTGTGAGCGGGGCGACGCCAGCTTTGCCGAGAAGGTGACCACTGTCGTGAACGGCGGCGGCGTCGCGGCGGTCGTGTACAACAACGCGCCCGGTCTGTTCAGCGGTACCCTGGGTGAGGAAGGCGACTGGATCGTGGCGATCAGCATCAGCCAGGAAGATGGGCAGGCGGCCCTCGGTCAGTTGAACCAGGAGGCCACCGTGCAAAGTGCCCCACCACTCCTGGGCAGCGGCTACGAGGCCTGGAGCGGCACGTCGATGAGCACGCCGCACGTGTCTGGTGTCGCAGCCCTGTTGTGGAGCTATAACTCGAACTGGACGGCTGCTGAGATCCGCGAGGCGATGAACGCCACCGCCCGCGACCTGGGGGATCCCGGCTGGGACATGCACTTCGGCCACGGGCTGGTGCAGGCCTTCAAGGCGCTGGTGTACCTGCGGGGGCAGTAGCAGGCGCCTGCCTGCCTAATCGCTAGGCGGATACGCGACCGCATCTGTGCCCAACGACGTGCACAAGATGCTCTGGCTTAATGAGAGAGGTGGGGCTCACTCTCCCAGGTGCCCCACCTCTCTTCCATGCCGGCCCGACTCAGCCGAGGCACGGACAGGCATCTGACCGGCGGTCCAAGAGATGCCTATCCTGGCTGCCAGGGGTGGGCGAAAATGAACAAGCCTCATCTGCTAGGCCAGGACTGCACCGTCCGGGACCTGGGACTCTGCCTCGCCGAGTACAGGCGCCTGCTCATGGTCGGGTAGAAGATCCTCGACGTTGCGGACCAGCGGGACAAAGCTGGCAACGAGAATAATCACGATCCAGAGCACGCCGGAGATGATGAACTGCAAGCTCATTCCCGATCCGGCGCCGGTGCCCACCAGCCAACCGAACGTGTCGGACAGCGCGCTATGCGACTGCATGGCCGGCTCGGTCACGAGGTCGGCCAGAGCGCCGGCCATGATGGGCGCGATGGGATCGACCATCCAGGCGATGAAGCGTCTCGCAGAAAAGACCCGGCCCTGCACGTCGGGCGCGACCTTGGCCTGCCAGATGGCGTTGCTGCAGCCCTGGCTGACGGGAAAGGACATCGCGGCAATGGCGACGGCAGGCAGCCAGACGGCCAGGCTGCGGCCCAGGCCAAAGAGGATCTGCCCGAAGAGGGCAAACACCATCCAGCCGCACAGCATGCCGCGGATGCGGCGTTTCGGCCCACCCCAGGCACTCATGAGGAGACCGCCCAGGACCCCGCCGATGGCCATAGCCGACTCCACGGCGCCCAGCGCGACGCTGTTGTCCCCTGTCCGGGACAGGATCATGGGCGCCAACAAGGCCCCGCCGGAGAGGCCCTGCGCCAGGTTGAGCAGCAGGATTGTGGACAGCAGGGCGAGCAAGGGCGGCCGGGCAAAGATGTACCTGAAGCCATAGATCGCTTCGTGCAGCAGGCTGCCCTTGCCCGCCTCGCCTTCCGCCGTGGCCTGAGGCTGGGGCACTGTGACCAGCAGCAGCGCGGCGATGGCCAGGAAGAACGTGGCGACGTCGATGAACAGGATGCCGGCCAGGCCGATCAACGGCAGCAGCGCCCCGGCCAGGATGGGAGAAAAGACGCCGGGGCCGGAGTCGACCAACGACAGCATGCCGTTGGCCCGGCCGTACTGCTCCTTGGGCACCATGACGCTGATGGCCGCCAGATAGGCCGGCCACTGGAAGGCAGACCCCAGCCCCTGGACAAAGACGACGACGTACAGGTGCCAATACTGCAATAGGCCCGCCGCCTGCAACACGAGGACGGCCAGGGTGGCCGTCACCGCCACCAGGTCGCTGACCATCATCATCAGCTTGCGATTGTAGCGGTCGACCATGGCGCCGGCGAAGGGCGAGATCAAGAGGAACGGCGCGAGGAAGGTGACCTGCATCAAGCCCATGGCCGTCGCGCTCCGGGTCTCCTGGAACATCCAGATGGTCAGGGCAAAGCCGGTCATGTTGCTGGCCAGTACAGAAACCATCTGGCCCAACCACACCACGGAGAAGCCAGCCATGCCTGCCGGGCGCTTGGCTGCGGGTCTGCTTCTCGGTCTCGACATGCGGCATCCTGCTTTCGCGCCCCACTATTAGCGCGGTCGCCTGCGCTCGATCAGGCCACCTACTGCCCAGGCAGCCCCAATTCCGGCAGCGACGCCCGCCGCGAACTCGAGCGGCATGACCCACGAGCTGGGGCCTGCATACCAGTCCAGGATCAGCGACAACACGATCACGAGCGCACCGGCGGTTGCGAGTACGGCTCCCAGGGCAGTCTTGACCTGCCAATTTGCGCGCATCGGAATCCCTCTCCTTCGCAGCC